>NZ_JAUBUR010000043.1:0-50638 GCF_036705485.1 Microcoleus sp. AT9b-C3
ATTTTTAAAATACGAGCCATAAAACGCACCATCAACGCTACCTCTCTATTATATGCAACTTCACATAAAATTGGTATAACGCAGATAAGTAAGATCGAATTTTGCTTTTTAAACTTGTGGATAAAATCAAGATATTGTTTGTGTGCAGTCAGAATAAGTGGAGAAGTTTGACTGCCGAGAAGATATGCCAGAAGGTTAGTGGCTACAGCGTGCGATCGGCGGGAACGGAAAAAGGTGCAAGAATTAGAGTAACTGAGGGTCTTGTCGGTTGGGCGGATGTGATATTTGTGATGGAGAAGAAGCATGGCGATCGACTTCGCAGCAAATTCCCGGAAAGTCTCGAAGGCAAGAAAGTTATTTGTCTGCAAATCCCGGACAGTTACGAATATATGGAACCGGAGTTAGTCGAGCTTTTGCAGGCGAAACTGAACCCCTATATGGAAATGCCAGATAACGAGATAAATTTTATGCAGCGAGTTTTGGAACCGGAAGTGATGGATTCCTTGGAAGAGGCGATCGAATACGATTCGATGGACTTTACTGAGGTTAATGCTGCTTTTGCTCAGAGTGCTGCGGTCTTGGGGCCGGTTTTTGGAAACGTTTTGGATGCGGGGACGGGTACGGCGAGAATTCCGATCGCCCTTTGTCAAGTGCGGCCAGCATGGAAATTGACTTGCATTGATTTGTCGGCAAATATGCTGAAAGTCGGGGCCCAAAATGTGGAAAAGGCGGGCGTGCGATCGCAAATTAGTCTCGAATTAATTGATGCTAAGGCAATGCCTTACCCTGACAACTATTTTGACATGGTGATTTCTAACAGCATTATCCACCATTTGCCCGATCCGCTGCCGTTTTTGCAGGAAGTCAAGCGGGTGTTGAAACCGCAGGGAGCAATTTTTTTGCGGGATTTGCTGCGGCCGGAAACACCGGAAATCAGGGATAATTTAGTCAAGCTGTATGCGGGAGATTGCAACGCGCATCAGAAACAGTTATTCAGCGATTCGTTGCAAGCAGCATTTACGCTGGATGAAGTTGAGGAGATGATCCAAAATGCCGGGTTGGATGGGTTGAGGATTTATGAATCTTCAGACAGGCACTGGACGGCAGAACGTGCTTGGTGCGAGTCTTTGTAGACTGGGGACGATCGCCCGATAACATTTCAATTGAGGATAGGAGCGATCGCGCCTTTCCACCTATGCGCCTTAGCGTTGCACGCTCTGTTTGTTGTTTAATTAGTGTTGGCGGGTCGGAAAAATTAGTATGATTGAACCGCGAAGACGCGTTCGGCGAAGCCGTTCCCGAAGGGTAGGACGCGAAGGAAGAGTCAGGAAGAATCAGAAGTAGATAATCTTCTCCGAGGAAGGAAGTAAGATGTTTAAGCATCTGATCGGAAAAATGTGCGATCGAAGTTATGCCGAAAAAGCCCGTTCCGCGACCAGAAGATCAAGAGTCGCATTTGAAGAAGCTCAGGGAAGAACTGGAGATGAGTCAGGAAGATTTGGCACGAGAGCTTGGCGTTTCGTCGCAAACAATCAGTCGTTGGGAGTTGGGAAAGAACGTACCGACGTTCACCGTCAAGCAGATGAAAGCTTTGGAGAAGTTGCTGGCTAGCATCGGCAGGTTGATCGGGGACTTGCCAGACAATCTGTGATCGAAATCATTAAACAAGCCCACGGATAAATCCGTGGATCACTTTTTCCAATCTAAAATCTAAAATCTAAAATCTAAAATCACTCGATCGCGCCCTTGGTCTTTAGCTTGATAAAGCGCGCGGTCTGCCGCTGCAATCAAGTTTTTTTGTGTTGCGGACGATCGAGGAACCGTACTCGCTACTCCCAAACTCAGCGTCACGAAAGAACACACCGCTGAATTAAGGTGTTCGATTTGTAGTTCTTTTACCCAAACTCGAATTTGCTCTGCAATCCTGACAGCTATTTCAGGTGAAATCCGAGGCAAAATCACTGCAAATTCTTCGCCTCCGTAACGAGCTACCAGAGTCTCCCCCGAAACTGCGCCTGTTGAGTAATTTACCGCTGCCACAATAGTTTGGGCTACCTGCTGCAAGCAAGCATCTCCTGCCTGATGTCCGTAAGTATCGTTGTATTTCTTAAAAAAGTCAATATCGCATAAAATTAAAGATAGTTCTGCTGCTTCTTGTCCCAATTTCTGCCATTCTTTCTCTAAGTATTCGTTAAAACAGTGGCGGTTGGCAATCTGAGTTAAGCCATCTAAGTTGGCAAGGCGATACAATTCCGAATTAGCTGCTTTTAATTGAGAATTAGCTGCTTCTAACTCGGATTGCATGAGCGATAAATTGTAATAAAGTTCGCTCATAGACCAAGTAGCTTGTTGGTGAATTTGGGATAAAGCTACCCAGAGTTGATGCACGTCTAAAAGTCGGTAAACTTGAGGCTCTAACTGCACAACAATCGGCTCGTAAAGTAATTCCGGCGGCCGCTGCACGGAGCGCTGAGCTGCCAGGACAATTAAGGCTACTCCTGGTAAAATCAAACTATCGGTTTGAGCTATTTGATACAAGGCTATAATCGGCCTGCAAGCAAATATATCTACTCCGTAAGGGCGGCTCATGCGTTCCATAAATCGCCGACGCGATATCATCCCTAAAAATTCCCCATTTACGGTCAAGATAACTCCCGGAAGCAGCGGGTGAGCTTGAAAAAACCGAGCTACTTCTTTGGCGAGATATGAGGAGTCAACCTGAAAATTGAATAGAGCCAAATCCTTAAGAGTAGACTCTAAAGATAAATTATTGGGTGAGTTTTCTGGCGAGTTAGACGGCTCAATAAATTCAACAGACACAGCGCAGATCCGAATAAATAATAAACCAGCAACAAAGCTAGTGTCAGCTATTAAATTATATAATTATTTATTTATTACCAGTGGCTGTATTCTTTACTACACTATTTATTTAAGGGGATAAGCTGCTGCGTTAGTTTCTGCCGTACTTGCATTGCATTGATTCATCCTCACTCAATTAGAGATTTATTGAATTATTACTCAATTTTTGACTCGGGGTTTTTTGCGCCGTAAAAAAAAACAGTTTCTGCACCAGTCCTCAACTCATTCGCGGTGCACAAAAACTCCAAAAAAGTGGTGAGTTTTTAACCCTGGGTCGAGGCTGTAACGAGGTTTTGCATAAAAAAAACGTAGTCTCTGCCGCTGTTTTTAACTCAAAACTCAACACTCAACTCCCTCACCACCCCCAAGTTCCTGGCCCTCCCTTAAACGGGCCGACAATATCTTTGGTAATCCAGCCGCCGTAAAAATCCCCTGGTTGAGATTGCACTAATTCTCCGTCCACATAACAGGCATCCATCTTGCTGGGATAAAAAGCCACATAATCTTTAATAGCTGCAAAAACCTGATTAGGATTGGGATAAAACCAAGCGGCATTTATTACTTCTTTCGATTCTACCGTCACAGTGTAATAACCGGCTTGTCCCTTCCACTCGCACCAAGAACCCCGTAAAGTTTTGTGCAAATATTCCATTTTGATGTCATCGGGGCAGATATAGTAGACAGGAGGGTGACTTGTCTCCAATACCCGCTGAGGACGGCGCGTGTCGGCGATCGTCACTCCATTAAAAATTATCTGTACGTGTTTGGTCGATTCCTCCAGCCGAGGGGGACGCGGGTAATCCCAAACAGACTCTTCACCAGGGCCGGGCTCTATTCGATCGAAGTTCATTTGCACTATCTCCCCTGCAAAAAAAACACTTAGCGACTTAGCATTACAATTTAATGTACCCTTAATCGAGTCGCTGCTTCAGAGCAAACCAGCTTTTCTCAACTCTTCGTAATATGAGCATTCGCGGTATAGATGTTTCCGACTACCAGCCCAATGTCAATTGGCAAGCAGTTGCCCGGGATGGTATTACCTTCAGTTTTGTCAAATCGACCGAGGGTGCAACATTCGTTGCCCAAACTTTTGCCCGCAATTGGGCGGCGATGAAAGCGGCCGGGATTCAACGCGGTGCTTACCACTTTTTTCAACCTGCAAGCAGCATTCAAGGACAAATAGATTTGTTCTTGAAAACTGTAAAACTCGAACCGGGGGATTTGCCGCCAGTCTTGGATGTGGAAACTACAGGCGGTTTGAGTGTGGATCAATTGTGCGATCGAGCCGCAATTTGGTTAGAAGCTGTCGAAAAAGCCACCTTGATGCGGCCGATTATCTACACCTACCCTGGTTTCTGGGACAACTTGGGGACAAAACGGTTTGCTGATTACCCGCTGTGGATTGCTCACTATACCAGTGCTGAAGAACCTTGGGTTCCCGGCGGCTGGAAAACTTGGACTTTTTGGCAGTACAGCGACACAGGCACCGTGTCCGGCGTATCGGGCAATGTAGACACCAATATTTATGAAAGCGTCCGAGAAGGCGCCCTAAGTTATAAAGTTGCAGACATCCAGAGGGAATTAAGAATTAAAGGTTTTTATCAAGGCGCGATGGATGGTAAATTTGGAGCCACCACCACAGCGGCGCTCATCTCGTTTCAGAAATCTCAAGGTCTCAATCCAGACGGCATTGCCAGCCTCAAAACTTGGGCCGCTTTGATGCGAAAATCTCCCAAAGTAGTTGTCCCCCCTCCAGCCCCCACACCCGTCCCGCAGCCGACTCCCACTCCCATATCAGACGTGCGGCTGACTCAGGTATTCTCGTCTTATAAAGCTAGCGCTAGCCAAGATACAGCCTTAATTTGGCTGCAAAGTCAGGTTCCTCCCTCTATTTTAGGGGAATTTGCTCAAAAATGGCGGGCAACTGCCTTACCTCCAGACAGTAATTTGCGATTGATAGATGTGGGCAAATTTTATCGCGGTTTAACACAACAAGACCAAGCTTTAGATTGGCTGCAAAAACAAATTTCTCCGGCTATTATTACCGAGTTTGCACAAAAATGGCGCTCTCAATCTATTGTCACTAACTCTCCGATTCGGCTGATAGATGCGTGCAAATTTTATCGGGCTGCACCCCAGCAAAACCAGGCTTTAGATTGGCTGGAAGGGCGAGTTTCACCGGCAATTCTATCGGAGTTTTTTCGCAGGTGGCAGAATGCCAGTCGATTATAAATTTTAGAGGGGAGATTTTAGATGGGAGATTTTAGAGGGGAGATTGACTCCACAGATAAATTTGGGGGTTTGATCGCTCTGTAATTGGAAAGCCCACAACTCTTGCTATTTGAGATTTGAGATTGACAAGCGAATTTCTTAATGGTACCCGCCACGTGATTTATCCGTGGAATCAATCCAAAATCTAAAATCTAAAATCCTCAAGCCTCCGAATTTATCCGTGGGGTCAATCCAAAATCTAAAATCTAAAATCTAAAATCGAATGACTCCCCATCAAAATTCGTCAAATCCTCTCCCTCTGTGCCCGCATCCCCATCTGACCCTCTAACATAACAGACAATCTCTCGCTGAGCTACAGCTTACTCCCATCTTTGACGCCAAGAGAATTATCTGATAAAGTTATAGCGACTATCAAGTTTTTTTAATCTTATTGGGAAAAATCCAGGGCCGTGCCGAGTTTGTAAGCTGCGCCGCAAATAGCGCCTGCACTGCAATTACCCGCGATCGAACATTTAAAACTAAGCGGGCAGCCTGTAACAATTATATCTATGGAAATCTCCTTTAACATCACCCTGTTGATGGTCATGACCGTCATCTGTGGCATCAGCGCTCAAGTTCTCGCCGCTTATCTGAAAGTTCCGGCGATCGTCTTTTTGCTGTTGTTTGGAATTTTAGCCGGCCCAGACTGCTTGGGAGTGCTGCACCCGAATCTGCTGGGCAGCGGTTTGGAAGTTATGGTATCCCTTTGCGTAGCTTTAATTCTGTTTGAAGGCGGCTTGAATTTGGAATTGCGAGATTTGGGCAAAGTTTCCGGCAGCATCCGCAATTTAGTTACCGTAGGCACTTTAATTACGCTAATTGGCGGCGGAATGGCCGCACACTGGTTGGGGGAATTTCCCTGGCCGATCGCATTTTTGTATGCTTCTCTAGTAGTCGTCACAGGCCCGACAGTAATCGGCCCTTTGCTCAAACAAGTATCTGTTGACAAACAAGTTGCCGCTTTGCTAGAAGCTGAAGGCGTTTTAATCGATCCTGTCGGAGCAATTCTGGCGGTATTGGTGCTGAATATTATTTTAAACGGCAATGCTGATTTGGTGGTTTTGTTCCGAGATTTAATCGTGCGACTCTTCGTTGGCGCAGTCGTCGGAGTTGCGGGCGGTTGGTTGCTGGGATTCATTCTCAAGCGATCGCAATTTCTCTCGGAAGACCTCAAAAACTTAGTAGTTTTAGCCGGTTTGTGGGGATTTTTCGGCTTAGCAGAAGAAATCCGCAGCGAATCGGGACTGATGGCAACAGTCCTCTCCGGCATCGTCCTCAGAGCCGCTGCTGTGCCGGAAGAAAGGCTGCTGAGGAGGTTTAAAGGTCAACTGACAGTCCTGGCTATTTCCATGCTGTTCGTGCTGCTGGCGGCCGATTTATCACTCGCTAGTGTGGTCGCCCTCGGTTGGGGAAGTTTGTTTACAGTTTTAGCTTTAATGTGGGTAGTGCGACCGATCAACGTTTGGCTGTGTACTTGGAACAGCGGACTGAATTGGCGGCAGAAATTATTTGTTTGTTGGGTAGCACCGAGGGGAATTGTCTCAGCGTCGATCGCATCTTTATTTGCAATTTTGCTCACCCAGCGGGGAATCAACGGCGGCGACTCGATTAAAGCCTTAGTTTTCCTAACAATTATTATGACAGTTTTCGTCCAGGGACTAACGGCCGGACGGATCGCTCAACTTTTGGGCATCACCTCAAAATCCGCAACCGGTGCTGCAATTGTCGGGTCAAATCCTTTAAGCAGATTAATTGCTCGCTTGTTTCAAGAACGCGGAGAATCGGTGGCAATTATCGACACCGACCCGGAAGCTTGTGCACAAGCAGAACGAGAAGGTTTGCGGGTGTTTTTGAGCAGTGCACTCGACCACAGCGTGTTAGAAGAAGCCGGACTCGAATCGATGGGAACTTTTCTGGCAATGACTAACAACGGCGAGGTAAACTTAGTGTTAGCTCAGCGGGCGGCCGAAGAGTTTGCACCGCCGAGGGTTTTGGCAATATTCCCCAAAGATCCGCAAGCAAATACGCCTGCAAATCCGACTAAAATTAATCAAGCTTTTGTCTCGGATTTGTCGCTGAAGGATTGGAACGAATATTTGAATGACAGCGAAGTGAAATTAGGGGAAACTGAGTTAAAAAGTGAGGGATTGCAGTTTCAGATTGCTCACTTGCAAGCTTTGGTTAAAGCCGGGGAGTTGGCGCCGCTGCTGCTGGAAAGGCAAGGATACTTGCAAGTAGTGTCGGCGACTCAGATTTGGCAAGCAGGCGATCGAATTATTTATTTGTTGTACGATCCGAAACCGAAATTGTTGAAAAGATTGTCTGGTTCGTCGCAGTCTCGTTTGACTTTGGAAAAGCATCAGGTAGTTGAAGAAGTGCCGATTCCTTCTCCGGTTTTAGACCCGGTTTTGGAGTCAGCGGAAATAGCAAAGGATGCTCCAGTTTTGCAGCCACCAGTTTCGCGATAGGGGCAGTATCCTCGATCGTACTCTGTAATCTGCTTGTCGCGATCGTCCTTACTCTGCCTCCCCAATTAAAGTAAATGCCGCCCAATTTCGCGGCTGGGGATGAGTTTTCATCGTGGTTAACATTGCTTGCCGCAATGCCTGTGCTTTGTCGGGATTATTTTGCAAGTTTTGATAAAAGGTCTGCATCAATTCCGATGTCGGCGCATCGGGAACCGCCCATAAAGAAACAATTACACTCGGCACTCCGGCCGAAATCAAAGCGCGCGACAAGCCAATTACTCCATCCCCGGTAATTCGGCCTTCTCCAGTGTTGCAAGCACTCAAAACAACTAAGTTTGCTTGCAGTTTCATGTCGAAAATCTCTTCTGCGGTCAATAAGCCGTCATCGCTACCAGAAGGAGCAAGGGCGATCGCACTTCCCAATCCGCGCACATCATCCAGCAATCCATGCGTTGCTAAGTGAATAATCGATGCTTGGGGCATTTTTTGGACGATCTGGGCTTTTGTCCCTTGTGCGCCTGTGATGGCTTGAGTATTGAGCAGAGGGGCGATCGCGATCGCTTCAGCTTCGGCCCCAGGTAGAGGAGACAATTGCCGTTTGGGTTCTCCCAGAGAGAGAGACACGCTTGGCATGGTGGGATTGCCCAAGACTAGAGCCCTGCTGCTGTTGGCTGGCTTCTGTGCTAACTTCTGTCGTTGTTGTCGGGTTAAATCCAATACTTGAATCGAGGGGGCGGTGAGAATCGTGTGTTTTTCGATTAAGTAAGTGCCGTTGGCATCTTGCAGGGCGGGAAAAGGCACCTGGAACAGGGAACCTTGGGGAATGAAAATGACATGGGCATTGGGATCTTTTGGCAAAAGCGTTTCAATTGGGTCAATCAGCAGTTGATGCAGTGTTGGTAAGTTGGGTTGCGGTTGAACAAAACCCGTACTGCTGCGACTGCGAACGGCGAGGAATTCTTGATTGCCAACGATCAAGCTTGTTAGGGAGGCGTTGTGTTGCTGCCAGAGCGGTTTAAGGTCTACCTCGCGGAAGGTAATTTCGCCTGTCGGTTGAATCACCCAAATGTAGAGCGCGGATTCTCGCCCTACTCGTTTGCCCTGAATCTGGAAGTCCTGATAGATGATGGAATACTGCACCAAAGTGGCGTTCTGTGCTTTGGCGATTTGTCGGATTTGCTCGCCGTTGGGAGCAGAGGCGATGACCGGATTGGCATCACCAGTTGATAAGCGCTCTGTCAGGAGCTCGACAAAGGCACGAGCACGTCCCCGTTCCGCAATTTCTAAAGCGGCGATCAGGTTATTCTGAGCCACTCGGACTTCTTGTAGAACGCGATAGGTACGAGCTTGTCCTTCAAAGATGGAGATTTTATTTGCGTCGTTGGAGCCGAGCATTTGACGCATCGATTCCCAAACTTGAATCCCATTGACGAGCATTTTTTCAGCTTCTGTTGGGTTGCCAGCCTTTAAGAACGTCGCTCCCAAGTTGTTGAGCGCGACACCTTCCCCAAGGCGGTCTTTAATGGAGCGGGAGATCGCTAAACTCTGCTGTATATACTCAATGCCTTTGGCCGAGTTGCCCAGAGAGATGTAAGCACCTCCCAAATTGCGCAGTACCTCACCCTCCCTCTGGCGGTCTTTAAATTCGCGGGCGATGGCTAAACTTTGCTGTAAATACTCAATGGCTTTGGCATAGTTGTCCAGATAGTAGTAAGTGAGTCCCAAATTGCCCAGTGCCGCACCTTCCCCTTCGCGGTCTTTAATGGAGCGGGCGATCGCTAAATATTGCTGCCCATACTCAATGGCTTTGCGAGAGTCGCCCAGAGAGCGGTAAGCACCTCCCAAATTGCCCAGTACCCCGCCCTCCCCCTTGCGGTCTTGAATGGAGCGGGCGATGGCTAAACTCTGCTGCCCATACTCAATGGCTTTGCCATAGTCGCCCAGATCGAGGTAAGAACCTCCCAAATTGCCCAGCGCCCTACCTTCTCCTTGGGGGTCTTTAATGGAGCGGGCGATGGCTAACCACTGCTGCCCATACTCAATGGCTTTGCCATAGTCGCCCAGAGACTGGTAAGCGCTCCCCAAATTGCCCAGCGCCCTACTTTCTCCTTGGCGGTCTTGAATGGAGCGGGCGATGGCTAAACTCTGCTGTGAATACTCAATGGCTTTGGCCGAGTTGCCCAGAGAGAGGTAAGCATTTCCCAAATTGCCTAGTGCTGTACCCTCCCATTGGCGGTCTTGAATGGAGCGGGCGATGGCTAAACTCTGCTGTGAATACTCGATGGCTTTGGCATAGTTGCCCAGAGAGTAGTAAGCGACTCCCAAATTGCCCATTGCGAAACCTTCACTTGGGCGGTCTTGAATGGAGCGGGCGATGGCTAAACTTTGCTGTAAATACTCAATGGCTTTGGCCGAGTTGCCCAGAGAGCGGTAAGCACCTCCCAAAAAGTTTAGTGCCAAAGCCTCCCCAAGGCGGTTTTTGATGGTGCGATAAATTTGCAGTGCCTGTTGCCAGGAATTCAGCGCTGCTCTTAATTGGCCAGTCTGAGACTGTTGCATCCCCTGCTTCATTAGCCGATCGCCCTCTGCTTTACGAGCATCGGTAGTTTGAGCGATCGCTGGCAAGAGAGAGTCAGAATTAGTTAATGGGGACATAGTGGCAACCAGGAATAGGGAAATGGAAGCTAGGAAAACATGAGTGAGCCTAGAGTGGGTTGATTTGAGTCGCTTAAATGGGGAATACAGCATAGGATTCTAGAGTTGGAATTTAGAGAATTAGCCCGATCGCTCTTTCTGCCGTCGTCGTGCGATCGCCTCAATCTGCCACAGGCGATCGTCCTTCATAGAAGCTTACTCTGTCTCCCCAATCTCGCTGCAGGGATGGGAACTCTAATCTGAATTAGACGACTATTTTAGCGATCGGGCGATCGGTTTGAATCAAACCATATCCAGTAGCACAGTCAAATTCAACATCAAAACCTGGCGTGTTTAGATCCTCCATATCCAGAGGCGTCTGCTCTAATGCTCGATTAATGTCCGCAAGACTTAAGTTGGGATTTGCCATGCTATCCTGTCACCCCATGTCGATTAGCTGTTGTCGTCAAAATGTGCTCAACTTGAGCTGGAGTTAAAGTCGGATTAGCATTCAAAACTAAAGCCGCTACACCCGCTACTTGTGGCGTTGCCATAGATGTGCCAGTTAGGGTGTCATAGGAGCTATAGGGAGTTGTAGAATAGATGTCTACTCCCGGAGCAACTAAGTAATCTAAAGGTGTGGAACCCGCACGGTTCGAGGTGTCAGCCATCCTGCCGTTTATATCAATGCTGCCCACTGCAATTCCCAAGCGATCGGCATTACGAGCTGGATAATCTGGTTGGTCAACACCCGAATTTCCGGCTGCCATAACCACAACAGAGCCTTTGTTATTTGCATACTCAATTGCGTTATTTACTACGTTGGAAGGGACAAACTCATTTCCCAAGCTGAGGTTAATTACATTGGCTCCATTATCAGCAGCATAGCGGATTCCAGCAGCAACATTATTCGGCTCGCCGTAAAGGGAGGCGTCCAACACTCTGACAGGCATA
Organism: Microcoleus sp. AT9b-C3; assembly: GCF_036705485.1. Classification (NCBI taxonomy): domain Bacteria; kingdom Bacillati; phylum Cyanobacteriota; class Cyanophyceae; order Oscillatoriales; family Microcoleaceae; genus Microcoleus; species Microcoleus sp. AT9b-C3. The sequence continues at coordinate 11,187 of NZ_JAUBUR010000043.1, forward strand.
ATCTTAGCGTTGGGGGCAACTCCTGTGATGCCAAAATCATTTTGTTGGGCCGCGATCGCACCTGCTATGTGAGTCCCGTGACCGTAGAAATCCAGATCCATTGGGTTGTTGTCGCTAGCCACAAAATCCCAACCCCGAATATCATCAATGTATCCGTTGCGATCGTCATCAATGCCGTTTCCAGCAATTTCACCAGCGTTCCGCCAAATATTGTCATCCAAGTCAGGATGGGTGTAGTCAACACCACTATCCACGACAGCTACAACAATGCCATTTCCTGTAATGTTTTGATTCCAAACTTCCGGTGCGTTTATGACATCTAGCGCCCAATTATCCTCGCCAATATCGGGAATATCTGGAAAAGGATTTGAGCGGTTTAAGGTGCTGGAAACTGCTGCATTTGCATTCACCAAACCGTAGCCGTAATTACTATTAAAAGTGCCGCTAGGTGTGGGAATATTTAGTTCAGGAATAGAGGTTGCAGAAAGATTCAGGTTGTAATTAGTAGAGTTGCCTAAGAAGCTAGATACTTGGACATAGTATGTTCCTGGAGCCAGATTGGGTACATTAATGACATCGGGGACGATGCCACTCTCAAGAGAGTATTCAATAGTTTCCCCAAAATCAACTACACCGTTGCCGTTTCTATCTTGAATTAGCTTTACGTCAGCATCCGCTCTCAAACCGTCTAGACGCAGGCTAAAATTGCTCTTAGTGTTGATATCGAATCGATAGAAATGGTTGGAATCTCCAACTCCGACAAAATCAGTTAAGTTGATGCTACCATTTTCAACACCAAGAATATTACGAGCTGTCGAAAGAGAGTTCCCTGGATCGGCGAAATTCAACTGGGAAGCAGATATAGTTCCTGTTAGCGGATCTGCATTTATATTCGCCGATTGTGACTGCGGTTTGAGTTGAGAATCGGGGACATCGCCAGTAACTCGATCGCTCGCAGAGTAACTGAAGCCAGCGCCTGCATTAGCTACAATAAAATCTGCTATATGTATCTGTGGGTCGAAGCTGGATGCTGTGGAATTAGTCAAGCTAGATTCAGCACTATAACCAGGAATATTCAATGGCTCGATCGCTCCGTTGAGCAAGTCGCTGTTAGCCGGAAATGTTGATTGGGCGAGATTGTTTGGCTGTTGATTGAAATAAAGGCGATCGTTAGGATTAGTGGTGATGTCTAACATAATTTAAAACCTCAGATATTTAGATTCATTATTGATTTAAATCTTACGCAGCACAGAACGAAAAATCATCCGTTCTACCCACAGACTTGATCTAGTACGGGGTGCAAAATAGATTGCGGGAAAGTGCAATGTAGGTGAATATGTAGAGTAGATGGTTCACTTCCATCAGGGTTAAGATTGAGACGCGATCGCGAACCAAGATTCATTCCACAGTCCGCCAGGGAATTAATTCCCTGTCTCATAGCGCAATTCCTCTAAAAGAGGACTGAAGAATATAACTCATTGGTCCTCTTTTAGATATAAATGTCGCTTTTAGGCACTGAAGTTTTCAAGAGCCATTGATGAGGAATTTATTCCTCGCTACGAAGCTGTAAAAAGCGATCAAAATCCCGGAGCAGAGATAATACTACCTTGAAGATCGGTCACTCTTACATTTGACACAAAGCCTACTATGTCGCCGGAATTCCTAACTTTAATTAGAGTGCCTTGACTCTGTATCGGTTGAGTATCGAATGAACCTGGCGGGGTAAATAGTTTGGCACTTTCTGGTGCATCATACCCAAATAAAACTGTGACGTTTGTCACGTATTGCAAGTCTAGATCGCTAGCATTCAAACCGCCTGCCAATCCAATTCGATCGGCGCCAACTCTGAAACCTACAATAAAATCGGCATTATTAACATCTGTAACTCCGGCTTCTGCTTGGACGACGTACAAATTGCTGCCCCCGATTTTGATTGAACTATTATTATCATCCAAAGCTCCTAAAATGTCGCGACCCAAACCTCCCACCAGAGTGTCATTTCCGTTACCGCTGACTAAAAAATCATTGCCTCTACCGCCCAAGAGAATATCATTTCCCGCACCACCTATCAGAAAATCTGCATCTTGACCGCCGCTGAGAGAGTCATTTCCCTCATCTCCAATCAGGAAGTCTTTACCTTTTCCTCCGAATAAAGAGTCGTTGCCCAAATCCCCGCTGATAATATCTTCTCCTTCATTGCCATAAACCAAATCATTAGCTGTTGAGCCAGTGACGAAATCGTCACCTGCAAGCATCCAAACTCCCAAAGGAAAATTAGTTGCGTCTGCGATCGACAAAGTAACAAATTCGGATGTAGTGTCGCCAAGTAATTGTCTAGATTCTGACGGATCGGGTTGTAAAGCCATAAAAAAAATCCTCTTAACAGTTGACTTAAATCTTAAGCAATCCCGATCGGAAAATCATTCGTTCTACCCACAGACTTGATGAAGTACGGGGTGCAAAATAGATTGCGGGAAAGTGCAATGTATGTGAATATGTAGAGTAGATGGTTCACTTCCATCTGTTTTGAGATTGAGAAGATAAGTCGGCGGTTGAAACCGCGTCTACACAAACAAAGTCTGCCTGCGCCGACTAAAGAATAAAGAGCGTTTCCGATTGCATCGGAATTATTAGTATCCGAAAAGGAGATGGCAGTGCGGTTTCCCTACAATGTTATTTTGGGTAGGGAAACCGCACTGCGGTCTGGTCTATCATTCCGGTACAACCGGAATTGATATAATTTAAGAGGAAATTTAGGAGAAAAATATTGAGTCAATTCGCTATTAATAAAAACTTACTCTGCCTCCCCAATCAGAGTAAATGCCGCCCAATTTCGCGGCTGGGGATGAGTTTTCATCGTGGTTAACATTGCTTGCCGAAGTGCCTGTGCTTTGTCGGGATTATTTTGCAAGTTTTGATAAAATGCTTTCATCAATTCCGCTGTCGGCGCATCGGGAACCGCCCATAAAGAAACAATTACACTCGGCACTCCTGCCGAAATCAAAGCCCGCGACAAACCAATCACCCCATCCCCGGTAATCCTGCCTTCTCCAGTGTTGCAAGCACTCAAAACGACTAAATTTGCTTGCAGTTTCATGTCGAAAATCTCTTCTGCTGTCAATAAGCCGTCATCGCTACCAGAAGGAGCAAGGGCGATCGCACTTCCCAATCCGCGCACATCATCCAGCAATCCATGCGTTGCGAGGTGAATAATCGATGCTTGGGGCATTTGTTGGACGATCTGGGCTTTTGTACCTTGTGCGCCTGTGATGGCTTGAGTGTTGAGCAGAGGCGCGATCGCGATCGCTTCGGCTTCTGCTCCAGGTAGAGGAGACAATTGCTGTTTGGGCTCTCCCAGAGAAAGAGACACACTAGGCATGGTGGGATTGCCCAATACTAGAGCCCTGCCACTGTTGGATTGCTTCTGTACTAACTTCTGTTGTTGTTGTCGAGTCAAATCCAATACTTGAATCGAAGGGGCGGTGAGAATCGTGTGTTTTTCGATTAAGTAAGTACCGCCTTCATCTTGCAGGGCGGGAAAGGGCACCTGGAACAGGGAATTTTGGGGAATGAAAATGACGTGGGCATTGGGATCTTTGGGTAGGAGGCTGGCAATGGGATCGATCAGCAGTTGATGCAGTGTCGGTAAGTTGGGTTGGGGTTGGGTGGAGCCAAAACTGCTGCGACTGCGAACAGCGAGGAATTCTTGATTGCCAACGATCAAGCTGGCTAGAGAGGCGTTGTGTTTTTGCCAGAGGGGTTTGAGGTCTACTTGGCGAAACGCGATTTCGCCCGTCGGTTGAATCACCCAGATGTAGAGCGCGGATTCTCGCCCTACTTGTTTGCCCTCAATCTGAAAGTCGTCGTAGATGATCGAATACTGCACCAAAGTGGCATTCTGTGCTTTGGCGATTTGTCGGATTTGATCCTGGTTGGGAGCAGAGGCGATGACCGGATTGGCATCACCAGTTGATAAGCGCTCTGTCAGGAGATCGACAAAGGCACGAGCGCGTCCCCGTTCCGCAATTTCTAAAGCGGCGATCGGGTTATTCTGAGCCACTCGAACTTGTTGTAAAGTCCGATAGGTGCGAGCTTGTCTTTCAAAGATGGATACTTTATGCGCGTCGTTGGAGCCGAGCATTTGACGCATCGATTCCCAAACTTGAATGGCATTGACGAGCATTTTTTCAGCTTCTGTTGGGTTGCCAGCTTTTAAGAACGCTTCTGCGAGCTTGTTGAGTGCCACACCTTCATCTTGGCGGTTGTTAATTTCGCGGAAGAGGACTAAACTGAGCTGTGCATACTCAATGGCTTTAGCATAGTTGCCCAGAGACAGGTAAGCACCTCCCAAATTCCCCAGTGCTGAACCTTCCCCAAGGCGGTCTTTAATTTCGCGGGCAATCGCTAAACTCTTCTGTGTGTACTCAATGGCTTTAGCATAGTTGCCCAGAGAGTCGTAAGCGGCTCCCAAATTCGCCAGTGCCGCACCTTCCTGTTTGCGATCCTTAATTTCGCGGAAGATGGTTAAACTCTGCTGTGCATACTCAATGGCTTTAGCATCGTTGCCTAGCAAGCGGTAAACGATTCCCAAATTCCCCAGTGCATTCCCTTCCCCTTCGCGGTTTTTAAGTTCGCGGGCGATGGCTAAACTCTGCTCTGTATACTCAATGACTTTGGCATAGTTGCCCAGAGACCGATAAGGGTTTCCCAAATTCACCAGTGCATTCCCTTCCCCTCGGCGATATTTAATTTCGCGGAAGATGGCTAAACTCTGCTGTGCATACTCAATGGCTTGAGCATAGTTGCCCAGAGAGTTGTAAGCGACTCCCAAACTCCCCAGTGCATTCCCTTCCCCTTCGCGGTCTTTAATTTCGCGGGCGATGACTAAATATTGCTGTGCATACTCAATGGCTTGAGCATAGTTGCCCAGAGAGTTGTCAGCGACTCCCAAATTCCCCAGTGCTGAACCTTCCCCTTTGCGGTCTTTAATTTCGCGGGCGATGACTAAATATTGCTGTGCATACTCAATGGCTTGAGCATAGTTGCCCAGAGAGTTGTAAGCGACTCCCAAACTCCCCAGTGCTGAACCTTCCCCTTTGCGGTCTTTAATTTCGCGGGCGATGACTAAATATTGCTGTAAATACTCAATTTCTTGAGCATAGTTGCCTAGAGACCGGTAAGCGACTCCCAAATTCCCCAGTGCGGCCTTTTCCCCTTCGCGGTTTTTAATTTCGCGGGCAATCGCTAAACTCTGCTGTGCATACTCAATGGCTTTAGTATGGTTGCCCAGAGAGTCGTAAGCGACTCCCAAATTCACCAGTGTACCCCCTTCCCCTTTGCGGTCCTGAATTTCGCGGGCGATGGCTAAACTGAGCTGTAAATACTCTATGGCTTTGGCATAGTTGCCCAGAGAGTTGTAAGCGATTCCCAAACTGTTCAGTGCTGAACCTTCCTCTTGGCGGTTCTTAATTTCCCGGGCTATGGCTAACCTCTGCTGTAAATACTCTATGGCTTTAGTATGGTTGCCCAGAGACTGGTAAGCACCTCCCAAAGTCCCCAGTGCATTCCCTTCCCCTTCGCGGTGTTTAATTTCGCGGGCAATGGCTAAACTGAGCTGTGCATACTCAATGGCTTTAGTATGATTGCCCAGAGAGTTGTAAGCGTTTCCCAAATTCGCCAGTGCTGAACCTTCCCCTTTTCGGTTTTTAATTTCGCGGGCGATCCCTAAATATTGCTGTAAATACTCTATGGCTTTAGTATGGTTGCCCAGAGAGTTGTAAGCACCTCCCAAATTCCCCAGTGCATTCCCTTCCCCTTCGCGATCCTTAATTTCGCGGGCGATGACTAAATATTGCTGTAAATACTCTATGGCTTTAATATAGTTGCCCAGAGAGTTGTAAGCGTTTCCCAAATTTGCCAGTGCTGAACCTTCCCCTTTGCGGTTCTGAATTTCGCGGGTGATGGCTAACCTCTGCTTTGCATACTCAATGGCTTGAGCATAGTTGCCCAGAGACAGGTAAGCGACTCCCAAAATGTCCAGTGCCCAACTCTCCCCAAAGCGGTGTTTAGTTTCGCGGGCGATGGCTAAGCTCTGCTGTGCATACTCAATGGCTTTAGTATGATTGCCCAGAGAGTTGTAAGCGACTCCCAAAATGCTCACTGCTGCCTCTTCCCCTTTTCGGTTTTTAATTTCGCGGGCGATGACTAAATATTGCTGTGCATATTCAATGGCTTTAGTATGGTTGCCCAGAGAGTTGTAAGCGAATCCCAAAATGCCCAGTGCTGCCTCTTCCCCTTTTCGGTTTTTAATTTCGCGGGCGATGACTAAATATTGCTGTAAATACTCTATGACTTTAGTAAGGTTGCCCAGAGAGCCGTAAATCCTGCCCAATTTGTCCAGTGCTGCACCCTCCATTCGGCGGTTTTTAATTTCGCGGGCGATGGCTAACCTCTGCTGTGCATACTCAATGGCTTGAGCATAGTTGCCCAGAGACTGGTAAGCGTCTCCCAAAAGGCCCAGTGCTGCACCTTCACTGAGGCGGTCTTTAAGTTCGCGGGCGATGGCTAACCTCTGCTGTGCATACTCAATTGCTTTAGTATGGTTGCCCAGAGACTGGTAAGCGAGTCCCAAAATGCCCAGTGCTGCCTCTTCCCATTCGCGGTTTTTAGTTTCGCGGGCGATGACTAAATATTGCTGTGCATACTCAATGGCTTTGGCGTTGTTGCCTAGAGCGGCGTAAATGGCTCCCAAATTGTTCAGTGCCCGACCCTCCTTAAGGCGGTTTTTGAGAGCACGATAAATTTCCAGTGCCTGTTGCCAGGAATTCAGCGCTGCTGGGACTTGGTCAGTCTGATACTGTTGCTCGCCCTGCTGTATTAGCCGATCGCCCTCCGATTCACGAGCATTGGTAGTTTGAGCACTAGCCGGGAGTGGGGAGTACACGGCAATATAAAAAGCACCAGATAAAAGGCAAAAGGCTAGGGGAAAAAGAAAGCCCGATCGCACTTTTCTATCGCTGGATTTAAGCAGTTTTAGCGAGAAAGATTTCATAGGATTTTAATCTTTGGATTGCGAAGGTTAGCGCTGTCCTTGGCGCTGTTGTTCGATCGCCCTAATCTGCCGCAATCGATCGCTCCAATCTTTCAAAGGTTCGGCTTCCGAACTAGCGAGAGAATCTAGCAATTCCAGCACAGCCGCTTGGCTTTGAGAAGTCTCAGAGGCTTTACGCGCTTCGGCGATCGCGTCATACCACAGCCCCGCCTCCGCATACAAGTCGATCCGCTGCTGGGGAGTTGACGCGGCTGCAAGTTGAGTCTGCAACGACGCAGCAGGCTGGACTACTTGAATTTCTGCCGCCGCCACCACATTCCTCGGAGGATCATCCGGATCGCAGACCAACACCACTTGCCACTGATAGGATTGCCCGATCGACAGTTGGGGCAGATTTGAGGGCAAAGCAACCGACATTATTCCTGGCTGACTCTGCATCTCGGTTCTGTAGAGCAGTTGTCCCGTGCGAGTAAACAGCCTCAATTGCAGCGGACGAGGAGGGCTATCGGGTACAAACCAGGTAAAGGTCGGATGCCCAGAAATCGTCTCTCCCACATGGCTAAACGGCACTAAGGCAGTCAATCTCGCCGATGAATTACCTTCACAAATGCCACCGCGAGTGGTATTCGTCCCCGTTTCTTTCGGTTTAGAAGGGTTTTGAGGAGGAGTGTATTTTGCCAGCGCTACAGGAGCGATCCAGAACAAAACACTCAGCATTAAACTCGCAATGCCCGCAGAGTAAACGGTTCGACGCTTCAACTCGTGAGTCATCATCTGAATCCTCATGTGTAAGTATTTCTACAGTAATCAAGAATACAAAAACACAATAGAGGACTGTCCGCAAGCTTCGTTTGCGGGAAGGTGCAAAGATAGCAGTTGACAGTTGACAGTTCCGGTTCGATCGGAATGATTTAACCGCAGAGAACGCAGAGAACACAGAGGAAGAGAAGAGAGAGATGAATAATTCCCTAACTCTGAGGAATCAATCACCAAAGCACAGGGGATTTAAGTCCCCACCTTTAGGTGGATTGTTTTTAGGCAGGGGATTTGAACCCCTGCCTAAAAACTTCGCTGTCAACTGTCAACTGTCAACTGTCAACTGTTAGCAGAACCACCGCCGTTTTGCTGGCCAGGTTAACTCGCACACTGTCCCCTTCGGTTCATTCGGGTAGCGGCGAAATGCTCCGCCTAACTGTTTGGCTAAGTTCTTTGCAAGCTGGGTTCCTAATCCTGAAGGTTGAAGTTTAGGGTTTGGATCTTCGGTTATTTCCCTCTCTCGATCCATTGCAGCCAAGCTAAGCGTTTCTGACTGAGACTGTTTCTCCCTACCATTATCCGCCACCCGAATCACCTGCCGATCGCCTTCTTGAGTGCAAATTACAGTCAAGCGAGTGGCTTCGATCGCGTGTTTGCCAACATTGCAGAGCGCTTCTTCTAGAAAGCGGCAGAGTGCTCGCTTGTGTTCCAACCGCAGATGCGAAGTGTTCAAGGGATCGAACTGCACAATTTTGAATTTGATCGTTTTGAGGTAGGGCAATTCTTGTTCGAGCGTGTTGGAATAGACTTTGTAGAGCAATTCATGCAATGGAGCCTGCAGGGCCAATTCGATCGCACTTCCCATGCGGAGATGCGGTTCATCCGCGATCGCGTCTCGTTGCACAGAGCCGTAAACTGCCCGCAATTCTTGATTCAGGCGTTGCAACTCCGGTAGAAATAACGGCGGTGTGGCTTGTTCTTGAGCAGTTCTCAAAATTCCAACCAATGTTTGTAACGGGCCGCTATGAATTGCATTAAACGTCTGTTCGATCGCAAATTGACGTTCCTCCAACCGCAGTCGGAGTTCCTGTTCGTGGCGATAAAATAACGCTGCCGTCAACCCAGCCCCATTCAACACGAGTACGAGCAACACAGGCACGATCGGCACCCACCATCCCAAAAGAATCAGCCAGTAACAGAGCGCGATCGGGCTAATGCTGGCGACTAAGAGCCCGATCAAAATTTTCCAGGGCGATCGCAGAAATTGTCCCAAACTCATCCCCAACAGTCCCCAGACCGCAATCCAGAGCGTTTCCCAGCCCTCCCCCCAAACCTGAAGCAACGGCCGCCGATCGAGCACCGCGCTAATCATCTGGCTGGTTTCGTGGGCTTGCATTTCGACTCCGTAAATCCGTCCGGGATTGATACCTGCGATCGCACCGGAACTTGCCAGATCCTTCACGCTAAAAGACATCATCCCAATCAGCACAATTTTGCCTCGAATCCAGTTCGGATCTACTTGTCCCGCCTTGATTTGCTGCAGGGAAAGCACGCGAAATGGCATTGTCCCGCTGCGAACATTCAGTAAAATTTGGTTCCCGCCTGCATCCGCCCCCACATATCCGCCAGAGTTGGGCTGCACTCTGGTAAATTCAATGCTGCCAAAGCGCATCGCCTCCCGATCGCGAATTCCATTACCTAGCTTAATTCCTCGGGTTGCTAAATAGCGCTCTGCCAGCCGGATTGCGAAGGAAAAACGGTATTCCTGTCGATCGTTGTTAGTGCCCAATAAACTGCGACGCTGGTAGCCATCGGCATCCAGTACGAAATCTGCAAAGCCAACCTGTTCGGGTGGTAGCGCGGGCGGAGGTGCCACGGTAAAGCCACTGCGATCGGGCAAAGCAATCTCCACTCCGATCGCATTCTTGCTGCTGCGAAACACCGATGTTAGTTCAGCATGACCTGGTTCCACCGGAATATCGCGGACAATATCCAGCCCGATCGCGATCGGTCGATACGTTTGCAACCGTTTGAGTAAATCGGCAATATCGCGATCGGGAATCGGATAAGTTCTAGCGCGTTGAATATCTTCCTCAGTGATGCCGACAATTACAATCCGTTCATCCATTGGCTCAGGAGGACGCAAACGCAAAAATTGATCGAACGCAACCAACTCCCAAAACTGAAGCGCACCGTTCAATCTAGCCATCATCACAGCGACAATCACCATCACCCCTGGAAGCGCTCCTCGTCCCCAAGTCGTGACGCCCGCTTTCACTGCTTGCCATCGATCGCGCTTCACTAATCAATCAATCCTTCTTCCCTAGCTCGCACTTCCGTTTGAATCCGCAGATTCTTATCATCATCAGGATACACCTCTAGCACATCTCGAATCTGACGCCAGTAACACTGCACAGTGCGTTCAGAAACATTCATCCGTTTGGCGATCGCAATATCCTGCAAGCTCTCTTGAAAACCAAATTGCAACACCTGCATCCAGGCGGGTTTGAGTTGCAGCCCATTGCGGATCTCTCTGGGTGTATAAATCCGCTCGTGCAGCGCCCAATCAACCATTGTTAGCAAGTCTTTCATGGGCTGGCTCTTATCGACAACTGTGAAGCCGCCCATGTGATTGTCGATCGACGGTTTCAGCCAAACTAAAGTCCGAACATGGGCACTCTGCACCACAATATTCAGACTCGGATACTGCTCCATCAACGTTTTGAGGAGTTTAAGCCCTGAATTCGCTTGAGCTGTTTCGCCGATCGTCTCTGGCATGACTAGATCTACAATTACTAAATCCGGGGTAATCTGCGCTATTTGCTGAAGGGCTGCCTGAGCCGTCGGAGCCGTCAGAATGTCTGCCTCTGGATATTCTTGCTTCAGAATGTTAAGCGTGCCACCTAACACCATCGCATGGTCATCCACAACTAAAAATGTTCGTTTCTCTGGTTGAGGTAAAGTCTGGGGCATAATTTATTCGTTGCCACACAACATCGTCAGTTTAGGTAATCCGTCCACCCATTTGAGATTTGGAATTTACGATTTTCGATTTGTGACCTAGTTGAAACTAGGAGCTTTAAACCGCTGAAATTCTCATTCAAAATCCCAAATCTAAAATCGTCTCGGTCATCTTCTTACTATAGAGGAATTACCTGGCTCCCGTCCTGCATCTGTCCGCCAACTCGCGTTGTGGATGTCCGCAACGAGAATTGCGCTAAAGCGCAGTTCTATTATAATCTAGGTGTCCAAGCAAGAAGAAGGATAATTTTATGACAGCAGAAGGTTCGTATCAAGCCAGCACGTACAATCTGGAACTTGAAGCAGAAATCCAGCGGTTAAAAGATCAAGTTAACCTCAGTTGGAAAAAGGAAGCGCGCACTTTAAAGTGGTTCGGTTTAGCTGACGGGATGAATGTTGTGGAAGCGGGTAGCGGCCCGGGATTTTTCACTGAAAAACTGTTAGAATTGCTGCCAAACAGTTCGGTAACATCAGTAGAAATTGACCCCGCCCTGCACGAAAAAGCAGTAGCATATTTACAGGACAAAGGGGGCGATCGAGTAGATCGCATCCAAGCATCGGTTGCGGATACTGGTTTGGCGGCTAACACTTTCGATTTTGCGATCGCCCGTTTGCTGTTCGTTCACCTCCCAGATCCCGTCGCAGCAGCTATAGAAATATTCCGCATCTTGAAACCCGGCGGCAAACTGGTGATTATTGATAGCGACGCAGATTTGTTTTGGCTGACAAATCCACCTTGGTCAGTCGAGATTGTTCGGGAGAAATTCAAGCAGGTGATAGCATCGCGGGGCGGCAATTTATGCGTCGGGCGAAATCTGTGCCGCATTCTCAAAGAAGCTGGGTTTGTTAGCGTTGATTTAGAAGCGGTTGTCAGCCACAGCGATATCATCGGAATTGAGGCGTTTGAACCTTTGCTGGACTCCGGGCCCATTTTGCAAATGGTCAAACAAGGGTTAATTTCCGAGTCGGAAATAGAAAGCTATCTGGTTTCGCGGGATGAGTTTGTAGCTGCGGGCGATAGACGATTAATGATGAGTTTTTGGCTAATGGCTGGCGGGGAAAAAAATGAATAAAATTAAGACAATTTTTTCACCACATATTGAGGTTCTGCCACAACAAAACCTCTAGCACTATCGCTAAATTACGAGCTAACAAAGCCAACTTATCTAACAGTAAAATACGAAAAAAATCACAATAAATCCTACCCTCAAAATTAGGTTAAAGCTGCGCGTATAGCTCTAGAATCCTATCATATCAAATCCGCGCTTCATCGTCGGGCGTGAAATCTAGTCAACCGTCAAAAATCACGGACGCTGCAACCGGAATAGATCTAATTCATCTGCGTTAATCTGTGTTTATCTGCCCTCATCTGCGGTTTTAAAAAGAGAATTTTTCGGCTCGCAGATGACAATGGATTGACGCAGATCAACAGAATAGAGATAGGAATAACTCCGATCCTAAAATATTTCATATAAAAGCTATAAAATTTCCTCTTTCTGAGCTTAGTAACTTTACACCTACAAGTCTAACAAATCCTTGGAGCCGATCGCCCAAAGGTTGTTTGTGAGAGCCAATGGTTGTCTGTCACATTTTAGCTTAACCAATCAAGCCGTTAGCGAAGCCCTCGTAGACGATCGCACTTTTTACCAACTCCTCAGCATTCAACCCACTTGCCGAATTCCATTAAGAAACTCTGTCCTTGCCTCAATCCTTGAAGGCATTAAAACGCAGCGTACCAACAATTCTAAATCCAACTCCGGCAAAAACTCACTTCTTGAAACTTGTTCGTAATCATCCTCGCGCAGCCGATAGACAGCAAGCTGATTATTTTCCCAAAACCAAACTTCAGCAATGCGAAGTCGCAGATATTTAGCTAGTTTACTTGTGCTACCGCTAGTAATAGTTACTTCCACGGCTAAATCGGGATGTTCTTTTCTTGAACCTATATAATAAGACTCGTCTGGTTCAAATGATACATCTCTTTCCCGGTCTCTGCGAGTTGCACTCCCTACAGGAATATATTCAATTCCCATTTCACAAAAGTAGAGTTGTAGCAAAAAATTAAGAATACAACTGATTGTCTCATGTGCTTCGCCCAGTGTCATAAACTCGATCCACCCATCAAGATAAGTTATCCGCAAACCCGGAGAGTCGGCCATCAAAGATTCGATCGCCTCAAATTGCTGCCAAGTATAATAACCGGGGAGAATCAATCGCTGTTGTGCAAGCGTACCTATTTCTTCTAAAATTTTTGCTGTCATAGGTATCACGATCCTATTTTAAATATTACTAGCCCCTACCCAGGACAAACCAGGCAGGGGCATTCACTCAGATTCTAACTTAATGAACTAGCTCGATCGCCCTTTTAGTCAACGCCTCAGCAGTCAACCCATTAAACGCCATCAACTGACCAGCACTAGCAGTAGTTTCCCCCCGCTTCCAAGCGAAAGTATCCCGCTTGCAATTGCTGCGGAGCATCACAGGTTCCAACATCCCAGAAGCACCGCCTGTCACGCCAATCAAGGCATCTCCGCCAAACAATTCGGCAAATTTCTCATCGCTCAAAAAGCCGCCGTCAGCTTCCGAACAAGTATCCCAAGCAACATCGCTAGCACGATACAAACGCCGGGGATTCACAATAGAAACAATCCGCACTCCAATCCCTTCTGTTTCTAAAAATGCCGCCGCTTCAAACACTGGCATTAAAGTCATGTCGCCGACAACTGCAAACACAACTTTCTTGCTCCCCCCTTGATTCTGGGAAGCTTGGGGGGAATCGACTTCGTGCAGCACTATGGCACCGTCTTGCAAAGCTTGGCGAGTCTGTTCAAAAGTAGTGCGAATTGGCAGCGGCGACTTGCTCGCAGTAATCACAACTCCCTTATTTTTAGCAGTCAAAGCCCACTCGTAACAAGCTTGAATGCTGTTAGCATCCGGTGGAAACAAAGGAAACACATTTCCGTTCCGCATCATCGCCGCAAAATAAGCCTCAATTTCCGGCCGCTGGTGCGTCCAACCGTTACGGCCTTGTTCCAATGCACCCGCTGTAAATAAGGTGACAGTTGCGGGAGTTGGACGGCGCAATTCTGCCATTGCTTGGGTTACAGTTTGCCAAATTGGTAAACCGTTGATGGCAAAAGATTCGTAAGAACACCACAAACTCCGCGCTCCGAATAGCGATAAACCTACGGCTAAACCGGCGCAAGCATCTTCGCTCAAAGGTTCGTATACTTGACCGTTTGGCGATTGATTGTACAGGTCATCTGTGGTCGGGTGAATAATCTTGAGAGCTTGGTTGATATTGGCAATTGCCGATGCTTCATTGCCGTCAGCATTAGTGACAAGAAAAGTACGATCGCACTCGCCAACTTTCCCTACCAAACGCCCCATTGCTGTTGTCGAAATCTTCGCTTCTCCTCCAATAGCAAATTCTTCTAAAGGCAATTCGCCTAAATCGGGCAGCGGCAATGTAAACTCAGTAACAACTGTTTTCGCCGCCGGCCCGCCGCCGGCACGCTCGCAATTTGTCCGAACCAACTCCCAAGCAGCAGCAGTCAAAGCGCGCTCTTTTAAAGCACTGATAATGTGCGGAGCATCCAGCGTATCTTTCGGATAAAGGTTATGAGATTTTGCTCCGCGCGCGTGTACCCCGGCACCTTTCAACTGTTTGATAATAAACGCAGTTAATTTGCCGCCGAGAGCAGATTTTGCCGCTTTGTCAACTCCTTCTAAAACAGCTTTGGTAAATGCCATGCGCTGTTCAAGCGAAAAAGCAGTGCTGTCAACATAATCTTCCGGTTGATTTTTATCGTCAAATTCCTTAGCATCAACTAAGATAACTTCTTCAAAACCGTTGCCTTGCCAATAAGCAATCATTTCAGCATTAGTTTTAGTCGAAACCATGCTGTGATGTTCCTGAGAATATCCGTTCCAAACCAACACAGGCAAAAAGTTAGTAACGCTGGGATAAGCAGTGTGGAAATGCGCCATGCTGCTCATCGGATAGGGTTCGCCCATGCCGCCGTCGCCCATTGTGAAAGCAAACAGTTTTTCGCGGTGCAAAAGTGCTCCAGCCATTGCGAAATGCTGCCCTTGTCCGAGGGGGCCGGCTGGTGCTAAAAGACCGGGAATGAAACCGGAAAGATGCCCTAACAAACCGTCTTTTTCTCGGAATTTATCGCGTACTTGCTGCACGTTGAAAATTCCCATATCCTCCAAAGATCGATCGAGAAACATGGCACTGTAAAAGCCCGGCGCGTGATGCCCTACTTCGGTGACAATGTTCTTGTGTCCGAGCATCACCAAAGCGGCATAAGCCTCAGCTTGGCTAGCAAAACCCCCCGGATGTCCCGATGCCTTGCTCGCGGTAACTTGCAGCGTCAGGTAGCGCAGGGCGTCGGCTCCCAGCATCGTTTGAAAGACGGCGACGGGATCGGCCGGATCGGCGATCGACTTGCTCCCAGAGGCGATCGCAGGTGCTTTCCCGTAAGTCTCAAAACCAGGGACTGTTTCAGCCAAATATTGAATGCCTTCGCAAAAAGCGGGCGTTGTTGACGTTGCCTGCGGGGTAGTTGCTGTCATGCTTGATACCTGAA
Organism: Microcoleus sp. AT9b-C3; assembly: GCF_036705485.1. NCBI lineage: Bacteria > Bacillati > Cyanobacteriota > Cyanophyceae > Oscillatoriales > Microcoleaceae > Microcoleus > Microcoleus sp. AT9b-C3. The sequence continues at coordinate 26,610 of NZ_JAUBUR010000043.1, forward strand.
AAATTTGAATTGGATTAATGTAAGAGTAATTTTATAGCTTCCGTGTTCCAAAAAATCATGAGTTCTATTATGTCAGTGATAAATAAGTAAAATATCTCAAATTTTCAGCTAATAAGTAGTTGTTTGAGAACCCCGACTTATGCAAAAAGTCGGGGTTCTGTGTTTACCCATTACTAATCCATCTCAAATCCCAAATCTAAAATTGTTCCAGCCGTTCCCGAACATCTATATAAGGCACAGTACCGCTTTCAGAAAGAGAAGGCACAGCCTTTTGATTCCCCAGCCAAACAAAAAAACTGCTAAGTGCAGGAGCCGGATCTTGATCGCGGCGCAGCGTGTATATCAAACCTTCGCAAGGCCCATTAACGCGGCTAGTCGTGCAAATCGCTTTCTGGTTATTTACAATACCCACAGTGACATAATTTAGCTGTTTATTGCGGTTATAATTCTCAAGGCGCTGAGTCACTTGTTGGCAGCGAGTTAGAGGATCGTAGCCCGAACTAGAAAAGAAATTAGAATTCCAGCGAATCCAAGGCTCCCTGAACCCTTGCGGATTTTGATACACCGTTACCGGCTCACCCGTCGAGGTATCGCACACAAATCCTCCATAACCCCGATTCGGTTGGTTTTGATCGAAAGTGCTGCTGATAGAAAGATTGCTGAGAATATCAAAGCTGTTCTGCTTATTTTGTGATAGCAACTCCCTAAAAGCATCGATCGGGATTGCCGCGTTCAACCCCGTTTTTATCTCCTCAATCTGACCGTTCCACTGACTCCTAATTGTGCCAACAGTATCCCCCTGGCCGTGAATTCCTACCACCCTGCCATCCGCATCAAATACAGGCCCACCGCTCATCCCGCGCCTGGTTACAGCTTGGTAGCGCAGACGATACCCTGATGAGGCGCTGCCCAAGCGAGAAGAGATGATACCAGCAGTAAACTCAAGTTTTCGTTCAAATCCCGAAATTGGCAGCGGATAGCCAGAAACGTAAATAGCAGAACCGACAACAGCACGTTCTGACTCGCCCATTGGTGCTACTGGATATTGTTCTCTGCTCTGAAACTGTATTAAAGCCAAGTCTATATCCCTGTCATTTTTCGGGAGTCGCTGTATTCTAATCGCAGCATAATCCTTCTCTAAATGAGTGCGAATGCTGTATTTTTGAGCGAGGCTTGCCACCACATGATTAGCTGTCAGAACAGTGTAAATATTACCCTGTTTGGCAATAATTACTCCCGATCCACTAGCAAAAAAACCCAGTGTATTGTTGACTTCCACAGTTGTCAAGGTCGCTAGCTGGGCAATTTCTTCGGCTGTTTTGGCACAGGCAGCATATTGTTGGCTGACAACCGCCGTCACTGTTAATGCACCTGTCAAGATGATTGTCAGCGCGTCAAACCGCAAACTCCACACATTCATCGATAACTCCCTAGATGAGACGAGGCGAACTGCAAATATATACTAATCGGAATTACCCAACTGGATTTAATTATTTTCTCCAATAATTCCGCTGTTGGTTCACTTCCATCTTCATTCTTCATAGACGCCAAAATTTGGATTTCGATACTTGCCCCTAACGTTAATCCCAACCAAGAAACCTTTGGCATTAAAAATCGGGTCGCCACTCCTACCGATTTTAACCTCATTTGTATAGCCCAATATAACCTTGAGGCAAAGATTTGGGTAGCAGCACCGAAACGAAGCCCGCGTCACCCCTAAAGCCCCAACCTCAGCACCCGCAGGAAAGCCGACTGCCAACACTGGCTCAGACACCGCTCCGGGTTCAATGGTGAATAGTGCTATTTTATACTCGATCGCGCCGCGAAACTGATCGATCGCCCGATCGATATCGCCCAGCCGCCTCGGAACTCCTAGCAGTGGGTGGAGGAGGCCGTCGTCGTGACCATTATCCGATCGCCACAACGTGCTAGTTAGTCAGCATCCTATAGGTTTGGCCCTGCTGGCCGACGATCGTCCCAGAACCAGAAGATATTCCCGTCGGGATGCGTACCGCTGTTTGATGCGCCAAATTTGCCACCTCAATCCTTGGAATTGGTGATGGGATGGAAAATTTGCCAATCTTTAAGGCTGTCCGAACGGTGGGGAAAAGGGGGCAGTTGCGCCTCATCATCCATGTTTTCCCCTAGCTTTTCCCTGACATCAATGTAAGGAATTTTACTGGTTTCATCAAAAGACGGCATCCCGACATATCCTTGCCGCCAAGCCAACAAATTATACAAAGAGCCGATCGGGTCTTGGCCGGGTCTGAGGGTATAAATCAAATTTTGACACAGCCCATTGACTTGATTCGCCGTGCAGATGACGTTCTGGCCGTTCATCTGACCTGCTGTAATGTACTTAAGCATTCGTCGGCGGCGATAGGTTTCGAGGCGTTGACTCACTAATTGACACCGAGTTGCCGGATCGTACCCAGAACCGGAGAAATAATCGGAAGTCCACTCAATCCAAGGCTCTACGGCACCTTGAGCGTTTTGGTACACCGTCACCGGCGCACCGGTCGAGGTACTGCACCAAAATCCACTTTCCCCCTGTGCTCCCCGACTGTAACTCGGTCCAGAAGCAACCGTCAGGCCGGTGAGGGCGCAAGCTGTTGCCACCAAAACTTTTGTCAATAATTGCTGTTTCATGATTTTTTCACTGTGTTTTATGAGATTCGGCACCAAAATCACCGAATGCTGCGATAACACCCTTGACACGCCTGTTCGTTACAACTCCGCTGACTGAGGAATTATCTGATTCGCGACTTGACCAGAAACCAGTTTTTTTACGAAAACACTTCGTTGCAGCCCTTATGCCTGGTTAAAAAACCCGGTTTCTTTGCTCTTGATTCGTAAGTTTTGATATTGTTCGCGACTTGCACATTCCCTCTAACGGCGATTTCGGCGCTGTTAAAAAAGCGCTCCGAAGGCGAGCTTAAAATGCGCCCGCCAGTCTGAATTATGTTGTCATTACTACTAATCCAACTCAGGCTGTCGCAAACCGGAAAGAGGCTCTTGGTCTCAGACATTGGGATGGGTCGAATTGCCACGGTACATCAGACCACTGACACGGTATTTGGTATCACTTAAGCTCTAGGTCGCTAGCTTTATCTGCTGAGATACGGAGACGCCTGGGTTGCACAGATGATGGGTATTACCCTATGTGCCTGATCGAACACTAAATAGGAGGTATTAACCAGAACTCTTAACTTGTTTTCATCTCCGGATTAGGGATACCTAGAAATACTTCTAAGTGAGTGTAATCAGGGAGTAAGTGCTTTCTACCACCAAAGTTCATCCTCGGTACACTAACGTTTAGTTGAGTATTAAAAACTATGAACCGTATCTGCAAACAGTTCGGGTATTTAGCGACTGGATTAATTCTGACTGGCGCTAGCAGTTGTTCTAGCTATGATGCAGCTAACTCGGCCGAAAACCAGAGGCAATTCTCAGCAAGCGGGCGTCAGTTCCCACACTTACAGCTAATGGGAAATCAAACTGAGGCTCGATCGAGTCAATTCACGCAGTCTTCTAACTCTGTTGCCTCTGTTTTAGGCAGTGCTACCCTCTCAGAAAATACTGCCACCGTTACGGTTTATAAGGTAGATAATTTGTGTCAAACTCTGAAGCCGGAAACAGTTACAGGCCCAGAGAACCAGTTAATGTCATCGGCGGTTAATGAAGTGTTAAAGCAGCAGATTTTCGATAGTCTTGGTTTGGCTGGTTATCGCCTCAAGATCGATCGCGACCTCGGAATAGCTACCGTGGATCTGCGAGCATCGGGAAGTTCACGGCAAAAATTGCAAAATCTGTCCAGTTGTCAGATGTTAGGTTTGTTCGGGGGCGTGCGCCAAACTTTAACCAGTTATGCTCCTTGGCAAATCAAAACTGTTCGTTTTACAGAGCTTGGAGAGGATATTTTGAACACCGTTCGAGAATAAGCTATTAAAATTATTGGAGATGGGACTTACGCAATTCTCCCCTTAAAAACAAGGGTTGGGAGGGATTGAACCAACCTTCAAACCCTTTGAGATTTGTTGATACTGCTAAGTCCTGTGACCCAAACCCCGGTAATTCCTATGACACTACCTAACGGCCCCAAAGCTCCACCCTTTGTGCAGCTAATTCAATGGATCGGCGATCCGCTGACATTCATGGATAAATGTGCCAAACAATACGGCGACATTTTCACAGCTAGAGTGAACAACGGGAAACCATTGGTGATGATCCACCACCCGCAAGCTGTCCAGGAGATGCTCAATAGCAGCGCGTTTCACGCTCCAGGCCGCCTGAACAGCATCCTAAAACCCTTGATGGGAGAACAATCCATGATTATGCTCTCGGGAGAAAGGCACAAACGCCAGCGCCAATTATTGATGCCACCTTTTCACGGGGAACGGATGCGGAATTACGGCCAACTAATTTGCGATATCGCTCAAGATGTTGCCAGCAAGTGGTCGGTCGATCGACCTTTTGTGGCGCGCAGCGCCATGCAGGAAGTCACCATGCGGGTAATCTTGCAAGCTGTCTTCGGCATGGATGACGGGCCACGATTGGAAGAGATCAGGCCCCTACTTGCCTCAGTCCTCGATATGACCAACTCTCCCCTGCGATCGAGCATACTGTTTTTCGGCTGGATGCAGCAAGATTGGGGATCTTGGAGTCCTTGGGGACGCATGAAACAGCGGCAGCGGAAAGTTGACGCCCTGATCGACGCGGAAATTGAAGAACGCAGACAGCAACCAGACGCCAGCCGCACCGACATTCTCAGCTTAATGATGGCCGCGCGCGACGAAAACGGGCAACCAATGACGGATGAAGAATTGCGCGACGAGTTGATGACGCTGCTGTTTGCAGGCCACGAAACCACAGCAACGGCCCTAGCTTGGGCATTTTACTGGATTCACAGTTTGCCCTCGGTGCGCCAGAAGTTGCTGCAAGAATTGGACAGTTTGGGGGAAAATCCCGACCCGATGGAGATTTTCCGCTTACCTTACCTGAGTGCAGTTTGTCAGGAGACGCTGCGAATTTACCCGGTGGGAATGCTGACGTTTGCGCGAGAAGTTCTCACGCCCGTGGAACTTATGGGACATCAACTCGAACCGGGCACGGTTGTCATCGGCTCGATTTATTTGACCCACAGACGGGAGGATTTGTATCCAGAACCCCTGCAATTTAAACCGGAACGGTTTTTGGAGAGGCAATTCTCGCCTTATGAGTATTTGCCCTTTGGAGGCGGCAGTCGCCGATGTATCGGCTTGGCGCTGGCGCAGTTGGAGATGAAACTCGTGCTGGCAACCATTTTGCGGAATTTCGACCTGGTATTGGCCGAGAAAAAGCCCGTACAAGCCAAACGCCGAGGGGTGACTTTAGGGCCTGCCGGCGGCGTGCGGATGGCTCTGCAGGGGCGGCGGATGCGGCAGCAGATGCCTGAACCTGTCGCTAGTGGGGTTTGATGTCGCAGCGGTGGCAGCGGGCGATCGAACTTTCAGCTTTGAGTGCCAACAATTTAGCGAGAATGTGCGATCGTCCGCAAATGCCACCATTTTTTGTAGCACCCGCTACAGATAAATAGCTAGAATCCTTAACCTGTAACCCTCGCCCCCTCTCACTTTTCAAATTTTCAGTCTAAAATAGTTGCAGCCTTGCAAACACAGCCTAAAAGCAAAAGTGGGTGATTGCAATAGTCCTCTTGATATCTCAAAAGCCTGCCTGCCATACTTTAAAAACATATGCATACCCTGTTATTCAGCAAGGTCGGAAGCGTGTTGGCATTGCCAGCAATCTTCCGGCCTCTTTATTTTTTGCGGTACTTGAGGCATTGGAGACAAGATGCAGAAGGCAAAGCAAAAGTATAAATTCTCCCCCTGTCCTCATCTCCCCCTCTCCCCAATCTAGAGCTTCTGCCTCTCATTCCAATAGAATCCGACAGCAAGTTTAAGGAATCACTAAGGAATAATTAATAACTTGTTAAATTATCTCCTTCTGCCCTTCTCTCAATCTTCGGTTTTCAGAAATTCCGATACCGAGACCGACTTCGGGAGACTCTCCAGATCTTGAATTTCGCTTTCGTGGGCAAAAAACTCCACTTCTTTATCGTCAATCTGGATCTGATAGCTAGCGGTAGCTGTCACAACCCGTCGCTTTTTTTTATCTTCTATTAAAACCCAACACACGACAGGTCTTACCCATCTCTCAACGTGCTGGCTTTGCTTCGTACTCCCAAAGGCATACCAGCCTTTAGCTTCAATAATTTGAAGCACTTTAAAATCGTTATTTGCCATATATCTCTATCGCGTTAACTTCAGTATTGTTCTTAGATAAAAAGGCTAGCTTGCTAAGCAGGGCAAAGGTTTGAAAATTCCAATCCGCACTTTATAACCTGATTTTTTGTCAGGAGAAGCGGGTTGACAAGGCCTTGTCTGCGTTGGAGCCTGCTAAATGTAGTGCGAGCTTTTTGTACTCTCCCACAATTACCGTAAAGTATCTATACCGCATCCTCAAAAATTATTCTCCCATTAGCCTCAACAGCAGCTAACTAGACCTTAGCTAGCTGCATCTAAGTGGATGCCAAGTGCTTCTAACGCCTGGTTGGTGAGAGCGATCGGCATACAGTCTTGTTAAGACTTTTTGCTGCAATCAACTATCATCTTTACCCGCTGGGGTAAAACTTAACTAGAGGTTGCCGCTTTCAATTCTAAGCCTCGGCGCGCCTAATTCCTAATTAATTGTATGGTGTAGTTGATAATTGCCAAACCGTCGATCGCACTCAACAGCCGTGTCTAACTCTTCGATTACCATCACCGTTAAACTGTTCGCCGCCTTCGGTGAAGCCTACGGCGTTTCGGAACTTACCTTAGAACTTCCTCCCGAAACCCCAGTCTCTCAAGTGCTCGAAAGCTCGATCGCCCAATATCCTCAATTAGAACAATGGCGCGATCGCACCCGCTTCGGCCTCAACCTGGAATTCGTCTCCCCCGACACCATCCTCCAAGACGGCGACGAAGTTGTACTCATCCCTCCCGTCAGCGGTGGGTAGGCTAAGTTGGTTAATCTGAAATGTTGCACCATTCTCAATAAGCTTTTTATGAACAGGCTTTCGGGCCTGTTCCACAAGAGATGAATTTTTTTGTGGAACAGGCCGGAAAGCCTGTTAAGCGAGAATGGTGCAACACCTCAGTTAATCAAAAATTCGAGGTTTTGTAGTTGTGTTCGATCGCACCACTACCCAATTGTGACCCCAAAAAAGATTTATTAAGTTTTGTAACAATTCCGTCGGCAAATCATCCTTGAGCTCGATCGGGCTCGCGTGCGGGGCTGACAATCTGGGTTCCCAGCCAGATCCTGAAAACAAGTCAAATCCTTGTGGAGTGGGCATTCCGCTCGCCCAAATCTCAAAGTTAAATACACTACTGTTTAACTCAAAAGTAACTGAAAAATCAATCCCGACTAAAAAAATCGGGTATAGTTGACGCACTAAATTGACCGTGCTAATCTTGCACAAGACTAAGAAAACATCGCAAAACTAGAGAGTTGAGCTATGACCCAGGCGACCAGAACCCAATCCACAGCAGCAACCTTCACAGCCCTCAAATGTAAAGAATGCGGCGAAGAGTACGAACTCCAAGCTAAGCACGTCTGCGATTGCTGTTTTGGCCCGCTTGAAGTCAAGTACGACTACGACGCCATCCGTCGCACCGTCACTCGCCAAACCATCCAAGCCGGACCCAACTCGATCTGGCGCTATCGCGCATTTTTACCAGTCGCTACAGATAACGTCATCGATGTCGGCACTGGGATGACTCCTCTATTAAAATCCCACCGCTTGGCGCGCCGCCTCGGTCTAAAAAATCTTTATATTAAAAACGATGCCGTCAATATGCCCACTCTCAGCTTTAAAGACAGAGTGGTGTCAGTTGCCCTCAGTAGAGCGAGAGAATTGGGTTTCACAACAGTATCCTGCGCCAGCACCGGCAATTTAGCTAACTCTACGGCTGCGATCGCCGCCCACGCCGGACTCGACTGCGTAGTCTTCATCCCCTCAGACTTAGAAGCAGGCAAAGTCCTCGGCACTCTGATTTACAATCCAACTGTCATGGCAGTTCACGGCAACTACGACCAAGTTAACCGTCTCTGTTGCGAAGTCGCCAATACACATGGCTGGGGATTTGTCAATATCAACTTGCGTCCCTACTATTCCGAAGGCTCAAAAACCCTCGGTTACGAAGTTGCCGAACAGCTAGGCTGGCAATTGCCCGATCACATCGTGGCTCCCCTGGCATCCGGCTCTTTGTTCACAAAGATTTACAAAGGCTTTAATGAATTCATCGAAGTCGGTTTAGTGGACGAAAAGAAAGTTCGATTCAGCGGTGCCCAAGCTGACGGCTGTTCCCCCATCGCCCAAGCATTCCGGGAAGACCGCGATTTCGTAAAACCGGTGAAACCGAATACAATTGCTAAGTCGATCGCGATCGGCAATCCAGCCGACGGTATGTACGCCTTGGAAATCGCCCGCAAAACAGGCGGCAACATCGAATCAGTCAGCGACACCGAAATCATCGAAGGCATGAAACTGTTGGCAGAAACCGAAGGCATCTTCACTGAAACCGCAGGCGGCACAACAATCGCAGTCTTGAAGAAACTCGTAGAAGCAGGTAAAATCAATCCCGATGAAACCACCGTCGCTTACATCACCGGCAACGGTTTGAAAACGCAAGAAGCAGTTCAAGGCTACATCGGCGAACCCATCACCCTCGAACCGAAACTAGAAGCCTTCGAGCGCGCCCTAGAACGTGCCCGCACACTCGAACGCTTAGAATGGCAACAAGTTTCGGTTTAACAGCTATTAGTCAGTAGTCGGCAGTCATTAGTCATAGGTTGTTAAGCTGTTGACTGATGACTACTGACCCATCACTGATGACTAATGACTGAGGACTAATAACTCATAAATGACTACTGACTAAGGACTAAAAAAATGACCGTCAAAGTTTTAATTCCCACTCCCCTGCAAAAATTTACCAACAATCAAGCCACCATCGAGTGCGCTGGCGATAACATTTCCGAACTAATTGAATCGCTGGAAACAAATTGTCCCGGCATCAAAAAAAGCCTGTGCGACGAAAAAGGAGAGCCCCGCAGATTTCTCAACTTCTACGTCAACAGCGAAGACATCCGCTTTTTGGATGGCTCAAAAACTGCTCTCCAAGATGGCGATGAAGTTAGCATTGTTCCAGCAGTTGCTGGTGGCTGATTTTGCAACCGCAGATGGTGGTAGATAAACGCAAATGAACGCAGATAGAATTAATTACTATCTGCGTTCATTTGCGTTTATCGGCGGTTAAAAACTATTCCCTCACTTAGTGAGGAAATCTATTTGTGAAATCAAATCTAGGCTTGTAGTTGCGCTTGGGCGTCCAAGCGCAACTACACAACCTAAAACTCCTTTCTTGGTTCGCAGTGCGTCCGAGAATTATCGCCCTAAGAAGCTGCCCTTGCAGCAGTCCGGGGACGGCGCCGGCCCGTCACCTGATTGGCAGGAGATGGCAAGGATGGGGATGATGGCGATGATTGCGAGGGCGATGATTGCGAGGATAATAGCTTAGGTGCTTCCAGGGAACCGGGAGATGCTGCTACTTTTTCCGATCGCACTGCTTCTTCTGGAATTTGCATCAGGAATACCAGCAGGGGATTGCTTTGAAGTTCCCGGCGCATCACTCGCTGAATAGCCTTTTCTATTTGCGTTTGAACTCCTACCCAGTCAACATCAACTTGCGAGTCAGCAGTGGCGGGTTTGACAAATTCTGACCAGCGATCGCTCAAAACTGTTTCAATGGTTTGAGTGATTAATTTGATCACTTCGGCACGATCGGCTGATGTCACTACACCTTTCAAGTGAACTTCTGGTTTGGCAACTAATTTGCCTTCCCAATTCAAAGCCGCCGCTACAGTTACAACGCCATCTCCGGCCAACTGCTGACGTTCCTTGAGGACGCTAGCTTTGACAACGCCCGATCGAGAAGCATCTACTAATTCAATTCCTGAAGCCACTTGACCAGCCACCCGTATCGAATTTTCAGTCAACTCTACGACATCGCCGTTGTCAATAATCACCATATTGCTAGCGGGAATGCCCATGCTTTGAGCCGTCTTGGAGTGCTGGATCAGCATCCGGTGTTCCCCGTGAACCGGCAAGAAGAACTTAGGACGAGTCATGTTAATCATTAACTTTTGGTCTTCTTGACAGCCGTGGCCGGAAACGTGAATGCCTTTGTCGCGGCCGTAAACCACGTGTGCTCCCAGCATCATCAGTTTATCGATCGTGTTTACCACTGCGATCGTATTTCCCGGAATCGGATTAGCTGAGAAAATGACTGTATCGCCTTTTCTAATTTTCAGTTCGTGATGTTCGCCGTTAGCAATGCGAGTCATCGCCGCCATCGGTTCGCCTTGGGAACCTGTAGTTAAAATCAGTACCTTGTCTTCAGCCAAATTGCGGATTTCTTTCAGCGGTTTGAAAATACTATCTTCGCATTTGATGTAGCCGAGATTGCGGCAGTGAGCGATGACGTTAAGCATCGACCGGCCAACCACTCCGACATAGCGATTGTTTTTCTTAGCCAAGTCCAAAACAATTTGCAATCGGTGTACCGAGGAAGCAAAAGTCGTCACCATCACCCGTCCCGGTGCTTGAGCGATAATTCTGTCTAAATTCGGAGCCACAGAACGTTCTGAAGCGGTAAAACCCGGAACTTCCGAGTTAGTAGAATCACTGATCAAACACAGCACGCCTCTCTCGCCGTACTCGGCCAGCTTTTGCAAATCAAAATGCTCGCCGTCTACAGGAGTGTGGTCAATTTTAAAGTCTCCGGTGTGGATCACAATTCCGACGGGAGTGTGAATTGCCACAGTAAAACTGTCGGCCATCGAGTGAGTATTGCGAATGTATTCAACTAAGAAATTCTTGCCAATTCTGACAGTATCCCTGGGTCGAACCGTTCTCAATTCTGTGCGGTGAGACACTCCGGCTTCTTCGAGTTTTCCGGCTAGCAAAGCCATCGCCAAACGGGGGCCGTAGATGACGGGAATTTCAAATTGTTTGAGGTGATAAGGGATGCCGCCGATGTGGTCTTCGTGACCGTGAGTCACGATCATACCTTTAATTTTGTGGCTGTTTTCCCGCAGGTAAGTCATGTCTGGGAGGACTATATTTACCCCGTGCATTCCATCTGTCGGGAACGCTAAACCGGCATCTAAAAGAATTATTTCGTCGCCGTACTCGAACACACAAGTGTTTTTACCGATTTCGTGCAGCCCGCCGAGGGGAATAACTTTTAGAGCAGATGCAGTTGTATTCTTGTTGATCATGCGTATCCTTTGTTAGTTATTTTTGTTATTGGTCTGTGGTCTGTCGTCTGTCGTCTTTCGTCTACTGTTAGTTGGTAGGGCGATATTTTTCCAAATATTTATGGAAAACTCCCTGGCGGGTTTTACTATCCCGTACAGTCAGTTGTCTTGGGCCTTCATTCTTCTATCTTCAGTCTTTAATCCTTGACTGTTAGCTACTTACTAACACTTAATTACTAATGACTGATGACTCAGAACTAATGACTGATAACAACCAATATTCAGTTGTCTGAAAACTCGTTCTCGCTCGTCTTGCTAGCTGATACTGCTGCTAGCTGACTCAGTACGTCCTTTAACTTTTGAGTTACCTCAACTGGCGGATCGCACAGGGGCGGACGGGTGGAGCCTACATCCCAGCCTTGAAGTTTGAGAGCTGTCTTGACGGGAATGGGATTTGTGGTGAGAAAAAGAGCTTTAAACAGGTCAAAAAGTTGCAAGTGAATCTGGGTAGCGACTTGAACTTGACCGGCCTCGAAAGCTTCGATCATCTGTTGCAGTTGCTCTCCTACCAGATGGCTGGCTACGCTAACTACACCAGATCCTCCTACCGCCAGCATTGGCAAAGTTAGGGAATCATCTCCAGAATAGATGGCAAATTCAGGGGATGTCAAGCACCGAATTTGACTTGCTTGATCCAAGTTGCCACTTGCTTCTTTTACGGCCACAATGTTGGGGATTTCTGCCAATTGAGCCACCGTCTCCGGCAACATATTCTGACCAGTGCGACCGGGGATGTTATATAACATTATAGGCAATTCGGGAGCAGATTGCGCGATCGCCCGAAAATGATTATATAAACCTTCTTGCGGCGGTTTGTTATAATAAGGAACCACCTGCAAACAGCCATCTAACCCGAGTTTAGCTGCTTTTTTCGTAGCTGCGACTGCTTCTGAAGTAGAATTCGATCCGGCTCCTGCGATTACCAACGCCTTACCGACCACCGCCTTTTGTACCACCTGAAATAATTCGTATTCTTCATCCCAGGTCATAGTGGGAGACTCGCCTGTAGTGCCGCACACTACCAAGCTATCTGTACCGCGATCGGCTAAATGAACTGCCAATTGTTCTGCTACCGCATAGTTAACACTGCCGTCTTCCTTAAACGGCGTAATCATTGCAGTCAGAACCCGTCCAAACTTTACCACACTTTCTCCGATTTTAGACTGTTGATTTTTGATTTTAAATTTTTGATTTCAGATGAAAGGTTTATCTAAAATCCCCAATTTCAATTTTCCAATTGCCAGAATTTTCCCTAATTAGAAGCCGCCGCCACTGGGGTTCGCAACAAATCTTTTTGGGCCAGCAACTCAGCTATCTGCACCGCATTTAAAGCCGCCCCTTTGCGGATTTGATCGCCCGACAGCCACATTTCCAACCCGCAGGGGTGAGAAATATCTTGACGAATCCTGCCAACTAACACCTCATCCTTACCGCTGGCTTCTGCGGGCATCGGGAAATAATTAGCTTGCCAGTCTTCTACCAGCTTAACCCCGCTTGCCTGCTTTAAGATTTCCCTGGCCTCGATCGCGCTAAATGGCTCTGCAAACTCTAGATTAATCGCTTCCGAATGAGCCCGCAGTACGGGAACCCGCACACAAGTTGCCGTAATTTTAATCTCGTCCGTACCAAATATCTTCCGAGTTTCGTTTACCATTTTCATCTCTTCTTCACAATACCCTAAATCATTAATCGGGGTGTTGTGCGGAAACAAATTAAATGCTAAGGGGTAGGGAAATATATCGGTTTTGGGCGTTTCCCCCTGCAAAATTGCTCTTGCTTGAGCTTTCATTTCCTCCATTGCCCTCGCCCCCGCCCCGCTGGCAGACTGGTACGTCGCTACAACGATGCGCTGTATCGGCCTAACTTTGTGAAGTGGCCAAAGGGCAACTGCCATCAAAATAGTCGTGCAGTTGGGATTAGCAATTATACCTCGGTGAGCTGCCGCCGCTTGGGGATTGACTTCGGGTACCACTAGCGGTACGGTCGCATCCATGCGGAAAGCGCTAGAATTGTCAATTACCACTGCCCCGGCTGCCACCGCTTGCGGAGCCCATAACTTAGAAGTAGAGCCACCGGCAGAGGCGAGTACCAGATCTACATTATCAAACGATCGCGCCGAAACTGCTTCGACCGGCAGCATCTCACCGCCAAAAGGCAAAGTTGTGCCTGCTGAACGTTCCGAAGCCAGCAGCTTCAAGTTAGAAATCGGAAAACTCCGGCTGTGCAATAGTTCTAGCAACTCTGCCCCGACTGCGCCGGTAGCTCCTAAAATGGCAACTCGATAGGATTGAGACAAATTAGTTTCCTCCAAAAATTAAAGTCTAAACGATCGAAATCAAAAATTTAAATAACTGCAATTCTCAATATCAAACTTAATTAATGTTATGCGATATCAGGAGCATGAGAGGATAGCAATGGTGCAGTTAAGCGAAAAGGGCGATCGAACTTCCCGATCGGTCTGTGCGATCGTACCCAATGCCAGTTTAGCATCTTTTGCCGCTCGCCCACGCCCAATCCGCATCCGGTTAAGTTTTGCGATATATCGGCATTTTCGCAGGCGCATCCATTGACTTTGACTGGCCGCAGAGGCCGGCAAGATTGACATCACAGGGCGATATGTGCTATGGTGCATCGGCAATTAGTGGACTTAACCTCCACATTCCTAGCAGCAAAAGCTAGTATCCTCAAACCAAAACTAATTGGCAAGAGCCAAAAAAGTAGCCGGAAATGACTTACAGTCTCATCCGGTAAAGGTGTTGTAGTTGTGCCGTTACGAGTCAAAGCGTACAAAATTAAAATGCAGGCAAAGTCAGATTTGTATGTATTTTATCAAGGAAATTGGGTCTAAAACCCTGTCCTTTTAGGACGGCTTTAATTTCTTAAATCCCTTCCTAAAAGTCAGGAAATTTCTAGTAGACTACAGTAGTCAAGGTTAAACTCCGGCGTCATAGTGCATAAAAACAGTTAACGACACACTTGGGCGCGTAAACCGGTGGACAAAGAGCGGCGAAAACTCTATAAACAGCTAGGGGCTTAACACAGTTCCTGTAACCAGAGAAACAAACTATTTTAGTCTTGTTAAGTAGGGTAGGGCATACCCGAACTCTAGGTAAATATCCTAGTACGCTTTTGGAGATAGACCAAGAGGGATGACTGCGAATCAGGCTCGTTAATTGGTAGGATTTCTACGGTTAAAAAGTTTGAGGATTGCCGAAAGGACGCAACATTTTCAGGTCAGTCGCTGAATTAAGAATCCCTGTCCTTTAGGTCAGGGAGTGTCAATACACTATTGTTAAATATCACAAAAGCCGATGAAAGTAACCCAGGAAAAACTTCCAGCTAGCCAAATTGGTCTGGAAATCGAAGTACCGTCAGAAAAGTCAAAACAAGCTTACGAGCAAGTAATTAAACAATTCGCTCGCGAGGTTAATATTCCTGGGTTCCGCAAAGGCAAAGTTCCCCGTCAAGTTTTGCTACAGCGCCTAGGCCAAACTCGCTTGAAGGCGACGGCTTTGGAAAATTTGATTAATGATTCCCTGCAAAAAGCCCTCGAACAAGAAAAAATTGCCGCAATTGGCAGTTTTGAACTTCGCACCGAGTTTGAAGAATTACTAGAGAAGTTTGATCCAGAACAGCCTCTGATTTTTTCGGCGAAGGTTGATGTACAACCCGAAGTGAAAATGGGTCAGTACACTGGTTTGCAGCTTCAAGCAGAAGAAGCTAAGTATGATGAGTCTCAGGTAGATGAAGTTCTGGCAAAATATCGATCGGACAAAGCTGCTTTAATCCCCGTAGAAGGCCGACCGGCTCAGTTGGGAGACATGGCTTTGGTTGATTTCTCCGGTAGATTTGCCGAAGCACCAGAAGGCGAAACTCCAGCAGAAATTCCCGGCGGTCAAGCAGAAGATTTTCAAGTAGAATTGTCGGAAAATCAGTTTGTACCGGGCTTTATCCAAGGCATGATCGGGATGAATCCGGGAGAAACGAGAGAAGTTTCCGTGCAGTTCCCAGATGAGTATAGCAGTGAAGAACTAGCAGGAAAACCGGCAGTCTTTACGATTACCCTCAAAGAACTTAAGGAAAAAGAATTGCCGGAGTTGGACGACGACTTCGCCCAAGAAGTCAGTGAGTTTGAAACCTTAGCAGAACTGCGCGAATCGCTCGAAACTCGGTTTAAAGCAGACCAAGAAAACAAGACATCAGCAAATAAGGAAAAAGCTATATCAGCAGCCCTCGTGCAGCTAATAGACGTGGAAATTCCCGAAACAATGGTCGATCGCGAAATCGATTATTTGTTGAATCAACAAGCCGTGCAATTGAAAAATTACGGCATAGATATCAACCAACTGTTTACGGAAGAAAATATGGGGCCGATGCGGGAACGCTCGCGCCCGGAAGCAATCGAGCGCCTCAAGCAGAATTTAGCTTTGGCAGAAGTAGCCAAGCTGGAATCCTTATCTGTTGAACCAGCAGAAGTAGCAGCAGAAGTAGCAAAAATCAGAAAGCAGTTTCCCAAAGGAGATTTTGACCCCCAAAGGTTGCAGGAATTTGTAGCAGAAGACTTGCTCAAACAAAAAACCCTGAAATGGTTGGAAGAAAAAGGGACAATCGAACTCGTACCTGAAGGCTCTCTGACTCCTGCAGCAGCAGAATCAGAAGAATCAGACGCTGAAGATTCAGCAGAAGCAGCCACGAGCGTTGAAGTGGAAGTCGTAGGCGAAGAATAGAACTTAATGTGTTCAAATGTCCTAATTGGGGGCATGAAATCAACCGTGATTTTAACGGCGCACCTGATCCTTAACTACAAGCTCCGGGTGCGCCCGATCCTTACTAAAAGCTCGGGGTGTCCACTAAAAGCAGGGATGATTTACCAGTAAGTGTTTTAACTCATTCACCCCGCGAGCCTTGCAAGTCACTCCAGCGTTGCGCCCAGCGCAGAAAGCAATTTCAAAACTCAAAACTCCCCATTCCCCCGATATCCGTTCAGAAGAGGCATAATAGTTAAAAGCTGGCGGCTTAATTTAAAGCTTTCATCAGCAGCAGCAAATTGTCTAGAATCCTTGACTGGTGTCTTATGGTTGTATCTCAATCTTCCAATTACCTAATTACAAGCTATAACGATTTTGATGTCAGTTCCAGCCCCAGCAATGTAGTGCCGATGGTACTAGAACAGTCGGGGATGGGCGAGCGGGCTTTTGACATTTACTCGCGCTTGCTGCGGGAGCGAATTGTGTTTTTAGGAACTCCCGTAACCGACGAAGTTGCTGACTCGATAGTGGCTCAGCTATTGTATCTAGATGCCGAAGATCCAGAAAAAGATGTCCAAATGTACATAAATTCCCCCGGCGGCTCGGTGACGGCCGGCATGGCAATTTATGACACAATGCAGCAAATCCGCCCGGATGTGGTGACGATTTGTTACGGTTTGGCAGCGAGTATGGGCGCATTTCTGCTGACCGCAGGAGCCCACGGTAAGCGGATGTCTCTTCCGAGTTCCCGGATTATGATTCACCAGCCACTCGGAGGCGCTCAAGGTCAAGCAGTTGATATTGAGATTCAAGCCAAAGAAATCCTTTATCATAAGCGTAAGCTGAATCAACTGCTAGCGCACCACACAGGTCAACCACTCGACAAATTAGAGGCTGATACAGAGCGCGACTTTTTTATGTCAGCCGAGGAAGCCAAAAATTACGGTTTGGTCGATCGAGTTATCGCGAAAGAAAACCTTCCGGCGGCGGGAGAGAATGTCACTGCACTGAATTAAGAGGCTGTTATGTCTAAGTACGACTCCCATCTAAAATGTTCGTTTTGTGGCAAGTCTCAAGAGCAAGTACGCAAGTTGATCGCAGGGCCCGGGGTGTATATCTGCGACGAATGCGTTGACTTGTGCAATGAAATTTTAGATGAGGAGTTGTTTGATTCGAGTGCAGTGCCCGCAGCGGCGGTGGCCCCGAAGCAGGAAACGACGCCAAAGCGCCGCGGTACCTCGGGCAAAAGTATGTCGCTGAGCCAAATTCCCAAGCCGAGGGAAATTAAAAATTACCTCGACGAAAACGCGATCGGGCAAGATGAGGCGAAAAAGGTGCTCTCGGTGGCAGTTTACAACCACTACAAGCGCCTCAGCTTTATCCATGCAAAAAATAGCGGCAAGCACCCGCCGGAAGAAGTAGAACTGCAAAAATCGAATATTTTGTTAATCGGGCCGACGGGCTGCGGGAAAACGCTGCTGGCTCAGACTTTGGCGGATATGCTAGACGTGCCGTTTGCGGTGGCTGACGCGACGACGCTGACAGAAGCAGGCTATGTCGGGGAAGATGTGGAAAATATTTTGCTGCGACTGCTGCAAGTGGCAGATATGGACGTGGAAGAGGCGCAGCGCGGAATTATTTATATTGATGAAATTGACAAAATAGCCCGCAAGAGCGAAAATCCTTCGATTACGCGGGATGTGTCGGGGGAAGGCGTGCAGCAGGCGCTGCTGAAAATGCTGGAGGGGACGATCGCCAATGTACCTCCCCAAGGCGGGCGCAAGCATCCCTACCAAGACTGCATCCAAATTGATACTAGCAATATCATGTTTATCTGCGGCGGTGCTTTTGTCGGTCTGGAGAAAGTGATAGAGCAGAGAACGGGTAAAAAGTCAATGGGTTTTATTCAGCCCGGAGAAGCTCAGCCGAAGGAAAAGCGGGCTGCTGATGTACTCAAGCAACTGGAACCGGATGATTTGGTGAAGTTTGGGATGATTCCTGAGTTTATTGGGCGGGTGCCGGTGGCGGCGGTGTTAGAGCCGCTGGATGAGGAAACGCTGATGGCGATTTTGACTGAGCCGCGCAATGCTTTGGTTAAGCAGTATCAAAAGCTGCTGAAGATGGATAATGTGCAGTTGGACTTTAAGCCAGAGGCGATTCGGGCGATCGCCCAGGAAGCATACCGCCGCAAAACTGGAGCGCGGGCGCTGCGGGGAATTGTCGAAGAATTGATGTTGGATGTGATGTACGAGTTGCCGTCGCGCAAGGATGTTGCCCGGTGTACGATTACTAAGGAAATGGTCGAGAAGCGATCGACTGCTGAGTTGTTGGTACTTCCGTCTTCGCTGCCCAAGCCAGAGTCAGCTTAAAAGTAGATATTCACAATCACTAGGTGACTCTAATTCAACCTAAAACTTTTAGGGTATTAAGAAACCTGGAAGGGCGGCCACTCTTGGCACCGCCCCTACTACAAAAACCAGGTTTCTCGGTTTTTTTTAGTGATCTACTTACCAATCTATAAAATCATCCTCACCTAACTCAGAAGATAACTCGGAAAAATCCGGTTCAGATTCCAATCTAAAAGTTTCCGACTCCCAAATCTCCAAGTCATCCGACAAATCGACTACTTCCCCGTCAAACATACCAGCCAATTGCCTAGCCGTATTCGCGACATATTGAGCGTCATCACGCACCGCTATAGCCTGAGCGTTAAAATCATTTTGAGAGTCTGTAGAGCCATTTGTGGGCGATCGCGATTCGGAAATTGTCGGCACATTAACGCCAGTATTTTCAGGCGCTGGCGGGTGTTTTTGTTCTTCTCCACCATTCCCGAAAAAATCATCTGTAATCTCAGAATCCGCAGACTTCTGAACCTCTTGGCCCGCATCATCTGCAGGATGATAATTCCTGGGATTTTCGGCTACACGTCCGTTAGAATTTGGCAAATCCTTGGCGCGGGAACTATTAGTTTCAGCGGGATTTGTCAAGCCCACTTTTACTGTTACTGGACGGCTAAAAATTTGCAAAAAAGCTTCTTCAATATTAGCTACTTTGTCTTTAACCATATTGAGCAACGGCTGCGAACTAATCTTAACATGAGCAGTATTATTGCTAAAAATTACTAGCTGTCCATGTTGGCGAAGCAGCGATTGAGTTCCATGCGGCCGCACGCGGTCAAGTACCTGTTCCCACACTCGATTTAAATCGATTTCATCGGCTGAATTAGTCGGTGAATAATTTGTTTGATTAGTTTCAGCAGTTGGTACAGGTGCGGGAATTGCAGCAGGAGGTGTGGATTCTATTCGATTAGCCACAGGCTGTGAAGCCGGTTGAGGATTTTGCGAATTGGGAACTGAAGATTGTTCAATATTAGATATCTGGCTTCCCCCCTTAGCAAGGGGGGGTTGGGGGGGGTGAATTTGTGATGGAGTAATATTTTTTTTACCTGGTTCTGCGGCAGGTTGCTGCTGAGTTCTAATTGCTGAGGGCAACAATCCCAACAGCGTTACTTCCAGCCACAAACGCGGCTGAGTAGTGTTTTTAATTTGCACTTCGTGGGTTTGCAAATGTTTCTGAGCTGCTAAAATTAACTCGGCATCCCAATTGCGGGCAAAATCCCCCAGTTTTTCCCAAGTTGCAGATGTTAAAGCTACTAAATCTGACCGTTTCGGTGCAGCTTTGGCTATTAGCAAATCTCGGTAAAAGCTCGCGAGACTTTGCAGCACGATTAGCGGTTCCCGACCGCGATCCATGAGGTGGCGGGTCATGTCTATTAGTGCTGTAGCGTTATCTGTATCAATAGCTTGCAGCAAATCCATTAAGTCATTTTCGGGGACTGCGCCGACTAAATCCCAAACTTTTTCGACTGTTACTTCACCCTGAAATAAGCTTAGTTGGTCGAGCAAACTTTCGGCATCTCGCAGACCTCCTTGGGCGATTTGAGCAACCATTTGTACTGCATCAGTGGCAATATTGATATTTTCTAATTTAGCAATTTTGTGCAAATGAGCAATCATTGCATCGAGGGGTATGCGGCGAAAGTCGAACTTTTGGCAACGAGAAATAATAGTTGGTAATACTCTTTGTGGGTCGGTTGTGGCGAGGACGAATACAACGCGATCGGGCGGTTCTTCTAGGGTTTTGAGTAGAGAGTTGAATGCCTGGGTGCTTAGCATATGGCAATTATGAACTAGAAGACCGTTAGCGACAAAATTGTGGTTGTCTTCTACTTCAATATCATAAACTCTCTCGACCCCAGCGACTTTTACAGATTCGACTGTCTCCAAACTTGTAATCCATTGAAGGGATTGAATACTTTTTAAAGTCTGATACCCATTTTCTACTGGTTTCAGCACCCATGTGTATGTAGTCGTAAGTTTTACAGGTGTTAGACCTTCTGTAAAATTTAGTTGTTGTTGGGTATCCCAAACCTGTAAGCCAATTGGCAAGGAGTTGATTTTCTGCCCTAGAATATCCTTCTGTATGAATTTGGATACTTGGACTTCCTTCTGGGGAAATGCTGAGCGAGCCATCATCCATGTACCACCAAGCAAGTCCTTCTGGAGTGACGCGATCGAGCCAATCCATTGTGACGTATTTTCCGTTTCCATTGGGTTTAACAGCGTCAAAGACATCTCTAAGTTGGGGATGGCAGGCTGTGTTGCAACAGACTGATATATTTCCGTATCCTCGGTTAGGTGTAACTCGTAACTTTGGTCGCAGTGTCGAAAGGCAAGAAGCTTTGTATTCCAACCATTCCCGCTGCTTTTCTCCGTGTGTCCAGCCCAATCTTGGAAATCGGCTATATTTATTTGGGTAGGTGATAAAACCGTCTCCAAGCAATGTTCCGTAGATGAGTCCGAGTGTTTCTGGTTGCAAAACTTCGGCATTTGCCAAGAACTTTTCCGTTCTTGCATCCCAAAGTCCATGTCCTTTTTTATACGGATGTCGCTGCCAATGAGACTGAATGCTCTTAATCCCTTTGCCTTTTTTTTGTAAAAAGTCTGGTATTTCGAGTTGTTCTCCACAGCCACACGCACAGAGAGGTCGGATGGCTTGAGCCTGTTCGAGAATAGAGGCAAAGTCGTAAGATTTTTGTCCGTAGGTATTCCCGTAAAATTGATGTCCTCTGGCAAATCTCCGCAAGCGTCCATCTGTTCCAATTTTGTGAATGAGGGTGCCGCACCCACATTCACAGGGGATAGTATCTTCACTCCTTCTTTTACGTCTTTTGCTCGTATCCATCCCTGTTCTGTCCTGATTGGATGATTGCCAGTACATCTGATTTCTCGGTTGGCGGTTTTAATCACCAGTGTTTGTTTTTCCCCTCGGTCTAACCACCTCAAAACTTTTTTAAATTCCCAAACTTCTGAAGTTTCGTTATAGCTGAGAACGTGTTTTCCTTTGATGTTGGGATTGTCGATCCGCATCAGGCCTTCGCTAGTTTTTACCTGAGAATCACCGGTCAAACACTCGTCGATTACATATACTTTATAGCGGCACTGTACGGGAGCAAATTGAGCTCGTTCGATC
Source organism: Microcoleus sp. AT9b-C3 (assembly GCF_036705485.1). NCBI lineage: Bacteria > Bacillati > Cyanobacteriota > Cyanophyceae > Oscillatoriales > Microcoleaceae > Microcoleus > Microcoleus sp. AT9b-C3. The sequence continues at coordinate 48,293 of NZ_JAUBUR010000043.1, forward strand.
AAATCCCGAATGTTATCTACTCCGGTGTTGCTGGCGGCGTCAATTTCGATGACATCTAGTGTGGAACCTCGGGCAATTTCTTGGCAAACGTTGCATTTGCCACAGGGTGTGGGGGTGGGGGCAACCGTAGAAATACAGTTGAGGGATTTGGCGAAAATTCTGGCACTGGAGGTTTTACCGGTGCCTCTGGGGCCGGTGAATAGATATGCTGGTGCTATGCGCTCTTGTAGGATGGCGCTGGTGAGGGTTTGGGCGATCGCCTCTTGACCGACTAATTCGGCAAATGTCTGAGGGCGATATTTGTGGTGCAGGGGTTCGTAGGTCACGATCGAATATTGGTGGTATTAGCTGTAATCTTAGCTAAGGAGACGTTGTTCGATCGCAAAGAGAGCTCGACTCTCACAGCAAGCCGCCCAGCGGGCTTGCACGGCGCCCGCGAGCGCACAGTAGGAATTATCACTCTCCCAACGTCCGCCCCTCGATCGTCCGGGCGATCGACTGTTCTCCGTGATGTTTTCCGCTGCTCGCTCCCAGAGTTACCATTAATTTATGTGTATTTCTTTTTATTTTTCTAGAAACGGAGACCGCCGAACAAACATTTTTTTTAGCTATATTGGTATAATATATTACAGGCAATTCACCATTTCTATTGGCCAATACCAGCGCGCGATTTTCCGATATTTCGGAAACCTGCTTGCAGTTAAAGATAAAGTATTAATTAGAGGGTGCGTGCTCCAGTTGCAGAAATCCAGTTGTACCAAGATGATGGTGGAATGATGTCAATGTTGGTTGATCCAGTTGCACTACCAGCTCTACTCTGGAGTCCTGTAGAAATATAGCGTCAAATTTTACCCTTTAAAAGCCCATGTCAACCCAAATAATCCTTGTAGAACCAAGGTTGGCAGTAGCCTCTCCCAAACCTAAACAGGCTAAACCCGGAGATCCGTCCTCAGACCAACTCTTAATGGGAGGGTCGGGATTACTGTTGTTATTGCTTATCGGTTTAGCGGTGTTTACCAAGCTCAAACTCGACGATTTGAGCAAAAAGCTCAAATTTGAGGAGTTTAGAAATCGAGAACTCCAGAAAAAATACAAAATGGCTCTGGAAACCATGTTAAAGATGGAAAAGAATCCCGACCTGATCCACTCGCGAGACTTTAATTTAGACTACCTGAGAATGCGAATGGCGGAAGAAGTATTTCACTTTGCCATTGTGAACCAGATTAAGGTAAAAGTCAAAGAGAAAATTAGTATTGCCCTGCGTCCGACTCAGGGTGCAGTGGGAGATAAAAACGGGAATGCGGGCAGCGGCAGGCAAGTAGATTCGATGTTTGATATCGAATACGAAACTGGCGATCCGGCAGTAAAAATAGAAAAACGTGTGCTGTTTCGGATTCAAATTAAGCTGATGAAACTGCCGACTCAGGCAACATCAGCAACAATTAATCAAATTATTGACTGTTTGGAAACTTATCTGAGTCCTTCAGACGACCACGACAGTTGGCAGCCGACAATTCAAGGTCGCATCGTTCATATTGAGTGGGATCAAAAAGCCAAGCCGACGCCGATGTTGGTGTTGGAACAGTCGAATGAAGGGGTGAATGTTACCTTTAGGACTACGAGAACGCCTGCCGGCAGACCTACAAATGCCAATGATAGCCAATTGGTAGGAATTAAGGGTCAAAAAAGTGGCAAAAGTAGTTCTAAAACTCCAGCCAAAGGTGCAACGAAAAGTCCTGCCAAGGTAGGAGGAAAGCGTCCCGGTTCTCGGAAATAAGTTTAGGTGGGTTAATATTATTTTCCCGAAAGAACGCCGGTTGCCGCCGTTGTTGATGTGTCTTGTGCGAGGTATCCGTCTTCCATGTGAATAATGCGATCGGCTATATCTAAAATGCGGTTGTCGTGGGTGACAAGCAAAATAGTGCAGTGCTGTTCTTTGGCCAAACCTCGCATAATTTCTACCACATCTCGACCTGATTTACTGTCTAGTGCTGCTGTGGGTTCGTCTGCTAATACTAATTTCGGCTGGCTGACTAATGCGCGGGCGATCGCAACTCTTTGTTTCTGGCCACCAGAAAGGCTGTCTGGGTAATAATCCATTCTTTCTCCCAAGCCTACAGCTTGCAGCATTCCCTCTATTTTATCATTAGTTTCTTGGGGAGAAAGATGACTGTGCAGTTCTAAAGACATTTGCACATTTTGCCTAGCACTCAAGCATTTGAGCAAATTGTGAGCTTGGAAAATATAGCCGATGTCGCGGCGGATTTTAACTATAGTCATTTCAAATAAATGTGAGACAAATGCAAGATGATGTAAAATGAAGAAAAATGGTTAACTCGGAGCTGA
>NZ_JAUBUR010000008.1:0-53857 GCF_036705485.1 Microcoleus sp. AT9b-C3
GGAAGAAGGAAGAAGGAAGAAGGAAGAAGGAAGAAGGAAGAAGGAAGAAGGAAGAAGGAAGAAGGAAGAAGGAAGAATTATTTATTTAAATGTTCTCAATTGACTTGAATTGCATAAATCTTTGATTGAAGGATCAACCGCTGATTACGGGCAGATAAACACAGATAAACGCAGATAATCTCAAGATAGTTGATGATTTTTGTAATAGGTTTAATATCTATCTGTAGATAGATGTTGATTTAACTCGCCATCTAATCAGTTAAATCAAAATTTGCACTCTTCACTCAAGCATTATTAAGTAAGCTAAAGTTTACTTAAATTTTTATTGCACAAACTCGGTAAATCCAGCGAAACAAAAGAAAGCGAGTTATGAGAGAAAGAAGGCGATCGCACCGCCATTTCTCAAAAGCCCATGCAAAAAATAAATTCCCTGTCGCAACGAAGCCAGAAGCGCCCCCGTCTTTTAGCCTTATTCGCTGCCACATTAACCGCCGTCTTGCTTTTATTTATTCTGCCGGCACTGACTCAACAGCCAGTCGTGCTCACCATGTTAATGCAAGGCCAAGACATTGTTAACTGGAGACCCTTTGTCAAAGAATTTGAACAGAAAAACCCCGACATTCGCATCAACCTCATAGAAGGGCCTTTTGACACCAACCTCATAGAAAATCTTTATACATCTGCCTTTCTTTTAGGCGAGTCGCCCTACGACATCATTAACATGGATATTGTCTGGGTTCCCAAATTTGCAGCCGCAGGTTGGGTAAGCGATTTGACAGACAGAATTGCCCCGGAACAACTATCAAAATTCATTCAAGGTAACGTCGAAGGTGGGCGGTATCGGGGCAAACTTTACCGAATTCCCCACGCTTCCGATGCCGGAATGCTTTACTACCGCAAAGACATTTTAGAACAAGCGAAAATTCCAGCGCCGAAAACCTTTGAAGAGATGGTAAAAATCTCTCAAAACTTGCAGAAACAGGGAAAAGCAACTTGGGGTTATCTGTGGCAAGGCAAACAATACGAGGGAGTATCTGCGATGTTTGTCGAAGTGCTCTCCGGTTTCGGTGGCTTCTGGGCAAACCCTGAAACTTTTGAAGTTGGGTTAGATAAACCGGAGGCAATTAAAGCAGTGGAATTTCTCAAAAATACGATCGCCTCTGGCATTTCTCCTCCGGGTGTCACCACCTACGGCGAAGAAGAAACCAGGCTTTTGTTTCAAAATGGCAAAGCGCTGTTTTTGCGAAACTGGCCGTATGTTTGGAAGCTGGCAAATGCCGAAGGATCGAATGTTAGAGGCAAAATTGCGATCGAGCCTATGCTCAGCAGTACGGGTAAAACAGGCGGTTCCTGCTTGGGCGGCTGGGGCTGGGGAATTGCCAAAACCTCAAAACATCCAGAACAAGCCTGGAAAGCAATTCAGTATCTTACCAGCGAGGAAACCCAGCGCAAATTTATTTTAGAAACTGGTTTAATTCCCAGTTATAAATCGCTGTTTACCAACAAAGAAATAGTCGCCAAATATCCCCACTACCCGCAACTGCTAAAAGTAGTAGAACGGCCAGCTTTGCGGCCGCCCCTGGCACAATACGCTCAAGCTTCTGATATTTTGCAGCGCTATTTGAGTTCAGCTTTTACCGGGAGAATGAGTGCAGAACAAGCAATGAAAGCAGCAGCTAGCGAAACTCGCAATTTATTAGGCAGTTTGAAACCAGCCAAAGCTTCTTGAACAGTTGACAGTTGACAGTTGACAGTTGACAGTTGACAGTCCTAAAGCCGTAGGGTGCGTCGCCATTCAAAATCCATCAATAAAAATCGATAATCTCATAGCGACGCACCTGTGCCATAGTTCGCAGTACACAAACCCAACAATTATGTTGGAGGAACATTTGAAATAAACAGTTGACAGTTGACAGTTGACAGTCCTAAAGGCGTAAGGTGCGTCGCTGTGATATTGTCGCTGTTTATGCAAGGCAGTTTCGAGGGCGACACACCCTACGAATAATGTTGTAAGAGTTGTGAAAATTGGTATTACGACCAACCGTAAATGAGGGATAAATTAGGGATTAAAAATATGCAATTAGACAAAATGCGACAGCGCGGACAAAAAACTGGATGGATATTAGTAGCACCAGCTTTGATAATTCTGATGCTAGTATTTGCTTACCCAATATTACGCGCTTTTTGGCTGAGTTTATTCACCCAAAACCTCGGTACAGAATTAAAACTGGTTTTTTCCGGTTTTGCTAACTACAGTCGAATGTTAGGCGACGGGCGTTTCTGGCAAACTTTAGGCAACACCACTGTATTTACAGTCGTCTCTGTTTTGCTGGAATTAATTCTCGGTATGGGAATTGCCTTAGTCTTAAATCAATCCTTCGCAGGGCGCGGCATTGTTCGCACAATCTCCTTGCTGCCTTGGGCGCTGCCCACTGCATTGATGGGAGTAGCTTGGGCGTGGATTTTTAACGACCAATACGGCGTAATTAACGACATTTTGAGGCGATTAGGATTGATTCAAAATAGCATTAGCTGGCTGGGAGATCCGACTTTGGCAATGATGGCAGTAATTACAGCAGATGTGTGGAAAACGACGCCCTTTGTCAGCTTGCTTTTACTAGCAGGATTGCAGTCAATTCCGGGTGATTTGTACGAAGCACACGCCATTGACGGCGCGAGTAGCTGGCAGAGTTTCCGTCAAGTTACCGTGCCCCTGCTGATGCCGCAGATTGTGATTGCTTTGCTGTTTCGATTTGCCCAGTCTTTCGGCATTTTTGACTTGATTCAGGTGATGACGGGAGGGGGGCCTGCGGGGGCAACGGAAACGGTTTCTATCTACATTTACAGCACGGTGATGAGGTATTTAGACTTTGGGTATGGGGCGGCTTTGGTGGTGTGTACTTTTTTGATGTTAGTGGCAGCAGTTGCGATCGCCGCTTACCTGTTATCGAGAGCCCGCACCAATGCAGCAGGAGGAAACTAAGACGATTTTAGATTTTAGATTTTGGATTTTAGATAACCAACTGTTGCACTTTTATTTCCTTGGTATAAATTATGTCGATCGCCCGCGAACAGCCCACCAAAAAAACCTTTGACATCCGGCAATTAATCTTGCCAATCTCGGCGATATTAACCGTCGCATATTTCCTCGCGCCTATTATCTGGCAGGTGCTAACTTCTTTCAAAGTAAATGCAGATATTTCGGCGATTCCCAACGTCTACATTCCCAAACGAATTACTTTCGAGCATTACCTGTCGCTGTTCCAGCGTCGCCCCTTTGGACTTTACATTTTAAATAGCGCTTTTGTTTCCATTACTTCAACATTACTGTGTTTAGCAGTAGGCGCTCCCGCAGCTTACGCTTTAGCCCGGTTGCGGCTGTGGGGCGAGAGAATCATTCTGGCAACTGTGACGATTGTAACGCTATTTCCGGCGGTGCTGCTATTTTTGGGACTGCTGGAAATTGTCAAAGCTTTGGATTTAGGCAATAATTATTTAGCATTAATTATTCCTTACACTGCGATCAATCTGCCGCTGACAATTTTGGTAATGCGGAGTTTCTTTCAACAGTTGCCCAAAGATTTGGAAGATGCGGCTAAAGTTGACGGATACAACACTTTCCAAATGCTGTGGCAAATCGTGCTACCGATGACATTTCCAGCTTTAGTCACAACGGGAATTTTGACATTTATTTCAGCTTGGAACGAGTTTATTTTTGCACTAACATTTATGACTCGCGAATCTCTAAAAACAATTCCCGTGGCAACGGCTCAACTCAGCGGGGTGTCAGTATTTGAGATTCCTTACGGCCCGATCGCCGCAGCTACTGTTTTGGGAACTTTGCCCTTGGTTTTGCTGGTTTTAGTATTCCAGCGCCGCATCGTTCAAGGTTTAACAGCCGGGGCGGTAAAAGGATAGATCGATTTTAGATTTTAGATTTTAGATTTTAGATTGGAGAGTAGTCAGTAGTCAGTAGTCAAACAAGCAACAAAAGATTAATCCGTGTATCCGTGTTTATCCGTGTCGTGCTCTTCTTACCAATTCCCAATTACCCATTAAAATCATGGCAAAATTGCAACTAAAAAACCTCAATAAAACCTACAGCCCTAAAGTAGTTCCCGTAAAAGACATTAGTTTGGATGTCAGCGAAGGAGAATTTCTGACTTTGCTGGGGCCGTCGGGGTGCGGCAAATCTACTACACTCAGGTTAATTGCAGGGTTGGAACAGCCGACTAGGGGCGAGATTAGAATTGGCGATCGCGATGTCACTTATCTCAGACCGGGCGATCGCGATATTGCAATGGTTTTTCAAAGTTACGCGCTTTATCCGCACATGACAGTATACGAGAATATGGCATCGAGCCTCAAACTTCGCAAAATCTCCTCCAGCGAAATCAATCGGTTAGTGACGGAAGTTGCAGCATCCCTAGGATTGACGGAATTAATCGATCGCAAACCCGGAAAACTATCAGGCGGACAGCGACAGCGAGTAGCCCTCGGCCGCGCATTAGTGCGCCAACCGGAAGTATTTTTGCTCGACGAACCTTTGAGCAATCTCGACGCATTATTGCGGGAAAAAGTTAGGGCCGAACTCAAACAATTATTTTCCTCCCAAAAAGCTCCTGTAGTGTACGTAACTCACGACCAAACCGAAGCAATGACGCTTTCTACCAAAGTCGCAGTTCTCAACAGCGGCAGCGTGCAGCAGCTAGACCCACCACACTTAATTTATACTCGTCCGGCAAATCAGTTTGTAGCCGGTTTTGTGGGCAGCCCGCAAATGAATTTGCTCGTGCTTAAATGCCAGGGCAATTTTGCTATGTTGGGCGAGTCGGGAGTTCCACTTCCAAATATGCCGACTGTGCCGCCAGAAATTGTGTTAGGAATTCGCCCTGAACACGTCGGCTTTGCAGATGCAGAGGCCGGCAATATGCCGAACTCAGAGGCAATTAAAGGTGAGGTTTATTTAGTGGAAAACTTGGGAATGCAAAATTTAGTTAGCGTCCGAGTTAAAGGTGTGGACTCAGTAACGGTGCGGGCTTTGCTGCCAAATGACCGCCACTGGAATTCCCAAATTGTAGAGCTGGTTTTTGGGCCTCAGTTGCTGCACTGGTTTGACGTAAAAACGGGCGATCGCTTGCACTAATAATTTGCCCTGCATAGCATGATTGATTAAAAATTCTCTAACCCTGTGCTGAAAAATATTTTTTTTGCTTATAACTAAGTTATGACTTTAGTTAGAGGTAGAAGTATTGTGCGGCTGTTAAGGTGATATTAATGTGTGAAAAAGCTAATTGGCTGACACATAGGTTGCGTGTTTACCAGATTTTATCGCTAACCTATAACTCTATTTAGGTGGTTAATCAGAAGTTAAAGCTAAATTGGCTTTACCTCGAATTAACTGCTAATTTTGGAGCGTGTCAATTAGATGAAAAATGTTGAAAATTATCACCAATCAACTTAGGGAGTATTATTGAGATGAATTTGATTTCCACAGCCATTGCTCGCATCAGTTCCCTGCTTAAGGGCTTTCAAATTAAGAGTTTTTTGAGTGTTGTCCTAGTCGGTTTTCTGGTTCTGACAACCACTGTTGATTCGGGACGCACTAACAAAGGTTTTGGCACGCAAGCAAGCTCAAACTCTGAGCTCAACAATCCTGAAAGACCCCAAACAACACGGGAATGGAGGCAAGAAGCTCGCGAAACCTCAGAGTCTCCCGGCGAACGAGCTCAGAAGATTGGCCAAGAGGCAGGAGCAGCCGTGAAAGAAATGGGGGAGATGTATCAAGACACTGCTAAGAGAAGTATCCGCGAATTAAAGGATTAGTAGCTCCACCTAAAAAATATAACACTGAGAAACCTGATTGCTTTCGGGGCGCAGCCAAGAGTGCTCGCCCTTCCGGGTTTCTGAACACCTGAAAAGTTTGACGTTTAAATAGGTTGAGCTACTTAATACGACAGACGCAATCAAGTAGTCGAGCATAAATAAACTAGAACAGACGCTCAAAAACCCAGTTTCTCATGTGAAACTGGGTTTTTGAGTTGGAAGCATTTTATGTTACATTAAATCAAGTTCTCGTTAAAAACCCCTTGAGCAGACTCGGTGGTTAAAAATGAGATCTTGCAGGATTCTCAATTACAATTTCAAGACAGAGCTAGAAGCAACTACCCACAATAAAATTGAACTATGAGTGGAACAGGCGGGAAAGGCTATTCATAAAAATGGTGTTAGATGTGAGTTAAAACTGGTTTTGAACTCAAACTCTTATGTGGCTTCGATCGCTCCTATAATGCGAGTTCGAGGTCAAACTACACAAACTTTCGTCCCTTTCGCTTTAGACTAATAAATAAGCGGTAAAACGCTTAGGTTGCACCCTACATATAGAAGTTCCGTATAATTCCTGATGAATAAACATCTTAACAGTCTTTGCTTGACCGGCCTGCTGTTCATCCTGCCTGTTTGTCCGGCAACAATTGCCCGCGCTCAACTTCCCGAAACTTCAGATACTAATGCCAAGCAAACAAATCTCCTCAAAGATGAACTGTATTTTGGCTTAACAAAACCGGGAGGCGAGACAATTTCTGAATCCGAATGGCAGGAGTTTGTCACGGCAGTTATTACCCCTCGCTTTCGGGAAGGGCTAACCGTATTAGACGGCTCCGGGCAGTTTCTCAACAGAGCGGGAATTGTGATTAGAGAAAACTCTAAAATAGTTATTTTAATTTATGAAAGTAGTCCTGAAAAAAATCAAGCTATTAATGAAATTATCGCAACTTACAAGCGCACTTTCCTGCAAGAGTCTGTGCTGCGGGCAACCAGCGAAGTTAAGGTTTCTTTCTGATGCGGTCATCCAATCAGCGTATTTATGATATTATTCGTGGTAATCAAGGTCATATCCTCAAAGATAAGTAGGGTGCGGGTGCAAGAAAAATCATAATTTGTGGGTATCGATCGCACACTGCAAAAAATCGCTCAAAAAACCTGCCCGGGAGAAAACAAAAATATGATGAACGACGGCAACCAAAAAGCTGAAGCGCCTGCAAGCGAGGAAACAAAAAATTTGTCCGGCATGGCGAAAGCTTTTCTTGTGAGCGTGGCTTGGTCTTACGCAGAGGCATTGGAGCGCATGAAACGCTCGCAAAATCCACAGCAACCCGCGCCGGAATCTCCGACAGAACAAGTCGAATCCGATACTGAAAAAAATTAATGACAGACTATTAATGCGATCGCTCGGCAGAATTCTCTTGGAGGGCGATCGAACGCCATAGTCAATTAGCTGTTTTGAGTTAAAAACAATCTACTCAGAACAGCGAACTGTGCAGCTTAAGCCGGATTTGTATTGGATTTTACAATAAAAAAAACTGAAAGCCCCGTGACAAGCGAATTTCAAAGGTGGTACCCGCCACGTGATTTATCCGTGGAATCAATCGAAAGCATCTCAAATCTCAAATCCTCAAGCCCCCAAATTTATCCGTGGGGTCAATCGAAAGCATCTCAAATCTCAAATCTCAAATCGAATGATCCTTCAACAAGCTCAGGAAAACCTTTAGTCCGGGGATGACAACTGCGTTGCAGGTTTGAACCTCAACCTATATGTATCCCTAAAAGAGATTTAAACTACACTAATGTACGGTTTTACCGCTACAGTGTACAAAACCAATAACCAATTTTTAGATCGGTCTCATGTCTAATTCAAAAATGATTGGTAAAGCGATCGCAGGTAGCCTTTGCTTGGGCATCCTCATTAGCTTCAACGCCTCAGTCGGCCCAGCATCCGCAGCAGCACCAACAATTGCTGAAGCTACAGCCCCGGCCACGAGCAACATCGACACGCAACTTCTAGGCCAATGGCAAGGCACAGTCCCCTCCGGTCAGTCTTTCACCTTCGTCTTTGCCCCAGAAGGCAAATTGTTTCTCATGGCTAAAGGTCCCGACGGACCTGCCCGCGCCAAAGAAATGAGGTACAAAGTTAATCTCGGTGAAAAACCGATGCACCTTGATGTCGGCCTCAGCAGCACAGAAACCGTTGAGACTGTTTTTGAGTTGACTCCCGAAGGTCAAATGCGCCTTCAGTTGCAAGGCACTAATCCAGGACAGGCCAGACCTAATTCCTTAAACGAGCAGGCAACCGTGTTTAAAAAGGTTTCCGAGGCCACTTCACTGCCTGCTGACACTCAAGTCATAGGTTTTTGAGGAAAATTGCAGGCAGAAGGCACTTATCGCAATTGTCAATTGAGTGAGGTACTGATTGGGATTTTCGATTTTCGATTGCGGAATTGGTAAGAAAGCCGACGAGTACCTCACCTGATTGAGATTCGCTATAACTAGCTCTGAGTTTTCAGATTGCCACGCTTCGCGAGGAACGAAGCAATCTTAAAACTTTCTCCGTGCCTTCTGCCTTCCACAGGCCCTGCTACAATCCACTTAATCTCCCTTTAATTTTTGCCATAGACTTCCATGAGTGAAACCGTCCTAGAAGTTCGCAACCTGCGGGTTCAATTTCAATCTGCGGACGCAGGCGATGCGTCTGCAACCGTCAAAGCGGTTGACGGCATTTCCTTTGAGGTCAAGCGAGGGCAAACTCTGGGCATCGTGGGAGAGTCGGGGTCGGGAAAATCGGTAACTTCCCTCGCTGTTATGGGTCTGCTGTCGAGTTCGTCAACGAAAATCGATGGCGAAATTTGGTTTTCTCCGACAAAAGACGGCGCTAGCAATGGGCCTGTGAATCTGCTGGAAATGCCGGACACGGAAAAACAAACATACCGGGGCAGCCAGATTGCGACGATTTTTCAAGAGCCGATGAGTTCGCTAAATCCCGTTTATACGATCGGATTTCAACTCACAGAAGCAATTTGTTTGCACCAACAGGTGTCGCAGACAGAAGCACGGCGCCAAGCTGCTTCTCTGCTGCAAGAGGTGAAGCTGCTACCGGGCGACGATGAGCTCAGGCAGCGGTGTTTGGCTTTGCGGCAAGAGCACTCTCGGACTGCTGCGGGGAATCAAGCAGTTATGGACGACGATCGCGATTTGATGCAGCTCGTCAACGGCCAAAAACAAGCTATGCTCGATCGCTATCCCCACGAACTCTCAGGCGGTCAAATCCAGCGCGTGATGATTGCAATGGCCATTTCTTGCAATCCAACTTTATTAATTGCTGATGAACCGACCACGGCTTTGGACGTAACCGTGCAGGCAACAATCTTAGCTTTGCTGCGGGAGTTGCGGGACTCTAGAGGCATGGCAATGATTTTTATTACCCACGATTTGGGCGTCATTGCTGAAATTGGCGATACCGTGGCGGTGATGTACCGAGGCAAGATTGTTGAGTGCGGTGCGATCGAACAAATTTTCAGCAACCCCCAACATCCTTACACAAAAGGTTTATTAGCTTGCCGCCCAACTCTCGATCGGCAACTGCGCCGCTTGCCGACAGTTTCCGATTTTATGGATGTCACTACAAATGCTAGTGGCGAATTGGTAATTGTCGAGAAAAATGCCGATTTAGACGGCGACAGCAGCGGGGGAAATCCCGCTTTTGTAACAGGAAAACCGCCTCGGTTGCCGCATATTTCCGGCCCTTTGCTAGCTGTTAATAACTTGCGCGTCGGTTTTCCCGTGAAGGGGATGTTTGGCGAAACTCAACGCTTGTTTATGGCGGTAAACGATATTTCTTTTGAGGTTTATCCGGGCGAGACTTTGGGTTTGGTGGGCGAGTCTGGCTGCGGCAAATCAACTTTGGCGAGAGCTTTGCTGCAATTAATTCCGATCGCTAGCGGTAAAGTATTTTTTGAAGGTCAAGAAATTACGCCTCCTGCCAAAAGTAGTTCGGCATCGCAGTGGATGGCTAATTATCGGATGAAAAAAGAGTACGATCGCAAATTGCGCTGGCTGCGGCGCGATATGCAAATTATTTTTCAAGATCCTTTTAGTTCTCTCGATCCGCGCCTAAATGTTGGGGATGCGGTGATGGAACCGATGGTGATTCACCGCTTTGGTAAGAACCAGAAAGAACAGCGCGATCGCGCGGCTTATTTGTTGGATAGAGTGGGTTTAAATCCCGATTTTATGCGGCGCTACCCTCACGAGTTCTCCGGGGGACAGCGGCAGCGAATTTGTATTGCTAGAGCTTTGGCTTTGAATCCTAAGTTTATTATTTGTGATGAGTCGGTTTCGGCATTAGATGTGTCGGTGCAGGCGCAAGTTTTAAATTTGCTGAAGGAGTTGCAAACAGAGTTTGGACTGACTTATATTTTTATTTCTCACGATTTGAGCGTGGTCAAGTTTATGAGCGATCGCGCGATCGTCATGAACAAAGGTAAAATCGAGGAAATTGGCACTGCCGAGCGCATTTACCGCCAACCGCAGCAAGCTTACACGCGACAACTTATAGCTGCTATTCCTGCAGGGAATTTGGAGCGAATTCGGCAACAGCAATTAGGGCGTGAGGCGTCTGCTGAATTAGCACAGCACCCCGTATCTCCTGCCGATGAGTCGCAACACGCTTGATTTGTATCATTCTGCCTTTTTTGGCAAGCATTTATAACTTGCCTGCTGTTACATTATTTGTTACAAGTTATACGAAATATTTTTTTTAATTTTACCTTCACAAATCAGACCAAATCCGGCTTAAATATCCCCGTTATTTCTTAGTCCCCCTCTGCTGAGACGAAAGTTTGTGTAGTTGCGATTTCAAGAGACTCAGCATTTACGCACTCCGACTAAAGAAACCGGGTTTTTTTACGAAAATACGCGTTGTCACCCGCAGATTATGTAAAACAACCCGGTTTCTGGGCCCCCATGCGTAAGTTATAAGAATGTTGGCTAATTAAAAAAGGGTGAAACCAAACATCCCATAATCAGGACAAAAGAACTACGATCCGCCAGAGATAAAAAGATCCCAAAAACTAGAAACACTCGTCAAGCCAATCGGAATCTTGCGCCCTATTGCCCACATTCTTGACAGATTCATCGCAGCAGCAGTCACAATATATTGTAGACAAGTCTTGGCAAGAGCCATGTAACGAGCGTAACGCAAACCATTCATCACAAGTTCCGAAAAGACGGGCTTCTGTGGTGGAATGAGTACATTAGACATCTCCAATAATTATTGTGGAACAGGCTTTCCTGCCTGTTCCAGACTTGCTTTTCTGGAAAGGTCTATTATACCTCTGGAATAATTATTGTGGAATAGGCCCTCCTAGCTTGTTCAAAGCTGGCTTTTCACTCCTATGTCTAATGTAGTGCGTGATTACACAATCCTTCTCGCTATTGATTCTGACTCTGTATGAGGGGTAAAACCCCTCATACATTCGCCAACAGTCTCTTTCAATCGCCCAGAATTCAGTCCGCGCCGGCGGACTTTGGTGGGGAGTATCCCATTTTTGAAAAAGACCTAACCCCCCAGCGCCCTTCCGTACTAGGGTTGGGGGGAGAGGTCTTTTTCCGAAAGCCATGAAAAATCGGGATGCTGCCTTTGGTTGCGCGTTAGCGTTGGTGCGCGGTTTTAACCGCCCAGAATTCTTCGCCGAGGAATTCCCTTCCTTGTTAGGAAAAAAAGTAAGCTGTTCGACATTTAAAGGAAGATTGTAGGGTGCGGAGCGTACATAAGCGTTTCCCTCATTAGCGCGTAAGTGTTCGCGAATGACGCACCATAAAAGAGTTCCTTAGTCGTTTAAATGCGTAACAGCTTATACTACCTAATATTGAAAATGCAAATTTTTAGTATAATCTAAAGAGTAAACTAAGTAAAACTGACAGATCGAGAGAACGCAGAGTTTACCCCACCCCCTCGAGCGACACAACCAGGGTAAAAAACTGTAGCTTCTGTTACAGTCTCCGTCCGCCCTTTTCTATTAATTCATGACACCGCCAGCTCTCAACCGTCCCCGCTCAAAAAAAGGACGTTTATTATCACTCCGCCTCATCCTAGTGATACCATTTCTCCTGCAAATTTTCGCAGCAGTGGGGCTAACTGGATGGCTGTCACTCCGCAACGGACAGCAAGCAGTTAATGACTTAGCTGCACAGTTGTACGGAGAAATCACAGCTCGGATTCAGCCACACCTAAATACCTATTTAGAAACCCCTCATTTGATCGATCAAATCAACGCCGATGCTATCCGTCTCGGTCAATTAAATCCACAAGACTTCCGCAGCATGGAGCGCCACTTTTGGCAACAAATTCAGCGCTTCCGTTCAGTGAATTACATCTACTATATGAACGAGGGCGGAGATTTTATCGGTGCGGAGCAGAGGTCTGACGGCACTTTCAACATCGGTGCGATAGAAAAGTCAAGCGACGGGAAATTCAGCTTTAACAACTATGCTACCAATAATCAAGGCGATCGCACCGCTCTGTTGTCAGCAGCTCCCAACTTCCAGCTTCAAAAAGAAGTTTATTATCAGATGGGCGTAGCAGCGAACCAGGCTACTTGGACTCCCCTATATGTATGGCTTGCACCCCGCCCCAAAGTCACCACAGATGCCATACTTCCTCTATACAACAAATCGGGAAAATCCATAGGATATGTAGGAGTATCCCTAGTAATTTTCGAGATCAGTAAATTTCTTCGCAGTTTAAAAATCAGTCAATCAGGCATAGTTTTTATTGTAGAACCATCGGGAGAAATAGTTGCATCTTCAACACAGGAAAAGGCAGTTAGACAAAGTACCGACGGCTCCCCAGTCAAAAGACTCAAAGCAACTGAAAGCAGCGAAGCTTTAATTCGCGCTACAATGCAGCACTTATTGGCAAAAAAAATTAGCAACCTCACCCAAATAAAAAAAGCTACAAAACTTGACATCTTTAAAATTAATGGAAACAGGCATTTTTTAGAAGTAACGCCCATCTCAGATCGTGGTCTTGACTTTCTGATAGTCATAGTTGTTCCAGAATCAGACTTTATGGAACGCATTAATGCCAATACTAAGACGACCATTTTACTCTGCATTTTAGCCTTAGTAATAGCCAGCATTATTGGACTCTTGACATCCCGCTGGATTACCAGACCAATCCTACAGCTATCCGAGGTCAGCAAACAGATAGCTAGCGGAGAACTAAACCAAAAACTAGAAGTAAAAGACATCGCTGAATTCGATACACTGGCAAACTCTTTTAACCTAATGGCACAGCAATTGCAAGAATATTTTACCGCCTTAGAAACAGCAAATAGCGACTTAGAAACGAGAGTAGAACAGCGGAGGGCAGAATTAAAAGAATCCAAAATAGCAGCCGACGCAGCCAACCGCGCCAAAAGCGAATTTATCGCTAACATGAGCCACGAACTTCGCACTCCCCTCAACGGCATTTTAGGTTATGCTCAAATTCTGCAACGCTCAAATACGACAGATGATAAAGTTAAAGACGGTCTCCGCATCATTTATCAGTGCGGCTCACACTTGCTTACTTTAATTAACGACATTTTAGACATTTCCAAAATTGAAGCTCAGAAAATGGAACTTCAGATGACTGCTTTTCATTTTCCTTCTTTCCTGTTCGGCGTAGTAGAAATATGCCGCGTTAAAGCAGAACAAAAGGGAATTGCATTTACTTACCAACCTGCGATCGCACTTCCCATCGCCATCCGCGCTGACGAGAAACGCCTACGACAAATACTAATTAATTTAATCAGCAATGCCATCAAATTTACTGACTCTGGTAGCGTAATTTTTCACGTACAAATAATAGAAAATGACGAGGAGCGGGGGGAACATCACCAATTACCAACACCACTTACAAAAATTCGCTTTCAAATTGAAGACACAGGCATTGGCATTAGCTCCGATCAATTAGAAAACATATTTTTGCCCTTCGAGCAAGTGAACAAAACCTCTGGAAACAGTGAAGGTAGCGGATTGGGACTAGCAATCAGCCAGAAGATAGTCCAAATGATGGGCAGCACCATCAAAGTCAAAAGTCAGCCGGGAATTGGGAGCATTTTTCTAGTTGATTTAGACTTGCTGGAAATTCCAGAATTGGCTGCATTTTCCCCCACTACGAACCGCAGAAATATCGCAGGCATTACCGGGAGGCAGCCGACAATTTTAATAGTAGACGACAAGTGGGAAAATCGCTCGGTTCTTACTAACCTGCTCTCGCCAATTGGTTTTAAAATTATAGAAGCAACAAATGGTAAAGACGGTTGGGAAAAAGCCAAGTGCCAACCGGATTTAATTATCACTGACTTAGTGATGCCAGTGCTAGATAGTTTTGAAATGCTCCGGCGGATTCGCGCGATCGCAGATTTAAAAAATATAGTAATAATAGTCACATCTGCTAGTGTATTTGAAGCAGACAAATATCAAAGTTTACAAGCTGGATGCGACGATTTTCTGCCCAAGCCACTACAAGCAGAAATCTCGCTAGAGAAGTTAGAGAAACATTGGCAAATAGAATGGACTTATGAACAAGAAAAAGCAGCAGTTAATTATTCGCCTTCGCCTTTACCTTCACTTTCCCTGGGGGCTCCTCCGCCACCAGAAATTGAAGCTTTATACGATTTAGCAATGAAAGGACACCTCCAAGGAATTATTAAGCGATCGGCCATAGAACAAATGGATGAAAAATTCGCACCTTTTGCTAACAAGCTACGGGAATTATCTAAAGGATTTCAAGAAAAAGCACTGAAAGAATTCATTAACCAATATAGGAGAGCTAAGTCATGATCCTTGAATTCGAGCAAAAAAATATAGTTTTGGTTGTAGATGACAACCCCACTAATTTAGCGGTACTCTCCGATTATTTAGAGCAAGTTGGATTTGAAGTCTGGGTAGCAGCCGATGGAGAAAGTGCTTTACAAAAAGTCGAATATGGAGTACCAGATATCATTTTATTAGATATAATGATGCCGTTGCTGGATGGATTTGAAACTTGCAGACTGCTGAAAGCCAATCCTGCAAGAAAGGACATACCCGTAATTTTTATGAGCGCCCTTTCCGAAACAGTTGATAAAGTCAAAGGTCTGTCTTTAGGTGCTGTCGATTACATCATTAAACCATGTCAGCAGGAAGAAATATTAGTCAGGCTGAGGCTACACTTAAAAATGAGCTGTTTGACTAAGACAATGGAAGAAAAAAACTCGCTGTTGATCGAGCTGACTTCTCAGTTAGAAGATCGTGTAGAAAAACGGACGGCTGAACTAAAAAGTGCGTTAAATGAATTGCAAGGAGCTTATTTAGAGTTGTTAGCAAAAGAAGAAAAATTGCGCTACGATGCTTTTCACGACTCTCTGACATATCTGCCTAACCGAGGTTATTTTATCCAGCGCCTAAATCGCGTAATTGAGTTGGCTAATTTGAGTTCTGACTACTTGTATGCAGTGTTGTTTATCGACCTAGACCGTTTTAAAGTTGTTAATGACAGCTTAGGACACTTAGTAGGAGATGACTTGCTGAAAAATGTCGCCAAAATGCTGCAAAATTGCCTATCAGAAACTGATACAATTGCGCGTTTGGGAGGCGATGAATTTATCATATTGCTCGAAGATATTACAGATATCTGCGAAGCAATAAGTGCAGCAGATCGCATCCTCGAAAACTTAAGGAAACCATTCACTGTTGACAAATATGAAATATTCACAGGCGCTAGTATTGGCATCACCTTCAGTACAATGGGTTACGATCGGGCCACGGATGTACTCAAAGATGCCGATGTCGCAATGTATCACGCTAAAAGTCAAGGCAAAGGACGTTATGAAGTATTGACAAAATCACTCCAAACTCAGGCTGCAATGCGCTTGCAGCTTGAAAACGACCTGCGAAAAGCAATAGAATTAGAAGAGTTTCGCCTTTACTACCAGCCGATTTTATCGCTCTCTACAGGTCATCTTTTGGGCTTTGAAGCATTGGTGCGCTGGCATCGCGCTTCTGGCGAATTAGTTCCCCCTGCAAAATTTATTCCCCTTGCTGAAGAAATTGGTGCGATCAACTCTCTTGGCTGGTGGGTTTTTCAGGAGGCTTGCCGTCAACTCCAGTTATGGCAGCAGCAGTTTCCCCACGCTGTTGCTTTGAGAGTGAATGTAAATGTTTCGCCAATTCAGTTAAAGCAAGTTAATCTAGTGGAGAGGATGCAGGAAATTGTCGAAGATATTGGCGTTTCAAGTTGCTGCTTGAAACTAGAAATTACTGAAAGCTGCTTTTTAGAAGCATCTACCTATGAAGCAACAATACTGAAGCAACTAAAAAATCACGGTATTAAGTTGTGCATCGACGACTTTGGGACGGGCTATTCTTCTTTAAGCCGTCTGCACGAGTTTCCTATTGATACTTTAAAAATTGACCGTTCTTTTGTTAGCCGCATTATTGCTGGGAAAAGCGATGAAATTGTGGAAACCATTATCACCCTCGCTCACAGCTTCGGTATGGATGTAGTAGCAGAGGGGATAGAAACGTTAGAACAGTTGGAAAAATTGCGTTTTCTAGGGTGCGAACACGGTCAGGGCTATCTATTCTCTAAGCCTGTAGACAGCCAAACGGCAACGCAACTATTGTTAAACAATGCTAGACTGTTACCTTCAATTATGCTACCACCCTTAACGGCTTAATTAAGACTTATCCTTTATTAGTTAATACAGGAAGAACAAGAAATGAGCGCCGACTCTGAAGAAAAAAAAGATATTATCTTAATCGTCGATGACAACTCAAATAACTTAGGGATACTTTATGATTTGTTGGATGATGCGTCCTTTGAAGTTTGGGTAGCGCAAGATGGAGAAAGCGCTATAGAAAAGGTGGGGTATGCACTCCCAGATTTAATTTTGTTAGATATAATGATGCCGGGGATAGATGGGTTTGAAACTTGCGATCGCCTGAAAGCAAACCCCGTAAGTGCTGACATCCCCGTGATTTTTATGAGTGCTTTGTCTGAGGCAGTTGATAAGGTTAAAGGTCTGTCTTTAGGAGCAGTAGATTACATAACTAAGCCGTTTCAGCAAGAAGAGGTATTAGCTCGCATTCAACTGCACTTAAAATTGAATTATTTGACTAAAAAAGTTGAAAAGCAAAATCAGGAACTAGAGCAGCGCGTACAAGAGCGAACGGCTGAATTATCTCATGCTTTGAAGGATTTAAAACAAGCTCAAGTCCAATTAGTGCAAACTGAAAAAATGTCTAGTTTGGGGCAGTTAGTAGCTGGGGTGGCTCACGAAATTAACAATCCCGTCAGTTTTATTTTCGGCAATCTCAACCACGCTTCTGACTATATCAGAGACTTGCTCAGCCATTTAGAAGTCTATCAGCAACATTATCCTAATCCAGTACCTCAGATTGCCGCTCATGCTGAAGAAATCGAGCTAGATTATCTGCTAGAAGACCTGCCAAATATGATTACTTCTATGAAGGTAGGAGCAGATAGAATTAGCAATATTAGTGTATCTTTGCGAAACTTTTCGCGAACGGATACGTCAACTAAGGTAGCAGTAAATATTCACGAAGGGTTAGATAGTACCTTGTTAATTTTGCGGCACAGGCTCAAAGCTTGTGGCGATCGCCCAGAAATTCACGTAATTAAAGAATACGGCAACTTACCGCTAGTGGAATGCTATCCCGGACAGCTAAATCAAGTTTTTATGAATTTGATTGCCAACGCGATCGATGCCTTGGAAGATAAAATAGTAAATTTTAAATTCCCCCAATACGCTAATTGTAAGATTACAATTAGCACAGAATTAGCTAATGATAACTCAGTAAAAATTTACATTGCTGATAACGGTACGGGGATCGAAGAGATAGTAAATTCTCAACTATTTGAAGCTTTCTTTACAACCAAACCCGCAGGTAAAGGTACAGGCTTGGGATTGAATATTAGTTATCAAATTGTGGTTGAGAAACATGGCGGTAAACTAACTTGCAATTCAACACTCGGTGAGGGTACGAAGTTCACTGTGGAAATTCCCATACATCAGCCGTTACAAAGTCCTAATCTATAGTCGTATTCTATTATGCGCCCAACTACCTCTAGCTCCCGAAAACTACCGCTACACCTCGTTCTAGTAGGGCCATTCCTACTGCAAATTCTCGCGGCTGTAGGGTTAACGGGATGGCTTTCTTTACGCAACGGGCAGAAAGCGGTTAATGATGTTGCTACTCAGTTGCGGAGTGAAATTAGCGCTCGCATTGAGCAGAACCTGCGAACTTACCTTACTAACGCTCATCAAGTCAATCAAAGCATCGCGGCTACTATTAAGGTTAACTTGTTGGACGTGCAGAATCAGAGAGGGTTGGAGCGTCATTTGTGGCATCAGCTTCAAGTTTTTGATTCAGTAAGTGCTATTTATTTTGGCAATCCTCTCGGAGGAATAGTTGTAGTCCAGCGTCAAGAGAATGAGAAATTATATATTTACACAACAGAAAGATTTGTTAGTGGCAAGTTAGTCTGGTACTCTACAGATAGCTTTGGCAATCGCAAAAAGCTGGAAAAAATCATTCCTGCTTTTGACGCGCGAAATCGACCCTGGTATAAAGCAGCGGTTGCAGCAGGAAAACCCAGATGGATCGATCCTTTTCTTGTATTCGGAAGTCATAATTTGGGAATTACTGCTAGTCAGCCAGTCTATGGCTCAACTGGTAATTTGATAGGTGTTTTAGGTACGGAGCTACTTGACAGTCAAACCCGCAACTTCCTACAAAGTTTAAAAATTGGTAAGTCTGGAAAGACATTCATCATAGAACGCTCTGGACTGATTGTAGCTTCCTCAACGTCGGAAAAGCCATTTTTAGTTAGTAAGGATGGGAAGGTTGAGAAGCGGATGAAAGCGACTGAAAGTAGCGTGCCTTTGATTCGGATTTCATCCCAATATTTGATAGATAAATTTGGCGACTTGAGCAAAATTAATACTAACCAGCAACTCACGTTTGACTGGGGTGGCAAGCAGCAATTTCTACAGGTAACACCATTTAAAGACGGTCGCGGCATTGACTGGCTAATTGTAGTTGCCGTCCCCGAAGCGGACTTCATGAATAAAATTAATGCCAACACCCAAACTACCATTTTCTTGTGCCTTTTAGCATTAGTGCTGGCTCTCACCCTCGGAATTTTTACCTCTGGCTGGATAGCCGATCCGATTCTACGTTTGAGGAATGCAAGTAAAGCTATTGCGAGTGGAAAATTAAACCACAAACTTGAGGCTGAAGCGATTGGGGAACTGGATATTTTAGCTCAGTCATTTAATCTTATGGCACAGCAATTGCAAGAGTCTTTTACTGCCCTTGAAAAAACCAACGAAGATTTAGAACAGCGAGTTGAAGATCGGACAGCCGCACTGCGAGAAAGCGAAGCTCTACTCAACCAAACCCAGCACTTAGCAAAAGTTGGAGGCTGGGAAGTGAATCTAGAAACTGAAGAATTGACTTGGACAGAAGAAGTTTACCACCTCTATGAAGTTGATTCAGATTTCCAGTTAACTGTTGCAGGGGCAAAGACTTTTTATCCATCTGAGTCTCTACAGATTTTGGAACAAGCACTCGAAAGCGCGATCGCAAATAAAGAACCTTTCGATCTAGAGTTGCAGTTCCTCAGCGCTAAAAAAAATCAGCGGTGGGTTCATGTTCTCGGTCAACCTCACTACAAAAATGGCATACCTATCAAATTAAAAGGAACTTTTCAAGACATTACAGACCGCAAAATTACAGAAGTAGCGCTGCAAGAAGCTAAAGTTGCTGCTGATAGCGCCAACCAAGCTAAAAGTGAATTTCTCGCTAACATGAGCCACGAACTACGAACTCCTCTCAACGGTATTTTGGGTTATGCTCAAATCCTCCAGCGAGATAGCAGTTTAACCCCAAAACAACTTACTGAGATTAACATCATTTACCAGTGCGGATCGCACTTGCTGACTCTAATTAACGATATTTTAGACCTCTCCAAAATTGAAGCTAGGAAAATGGAACTGTATCCCACGAATTTCTATTTGCTACAATTTCTTCAGGTAGTCAGCGAAATCAGCCGCATTAAATCTGAACAGAAAGGCATTTCTTTAGAATGCCAATTTGATGCTGCACTCCCCAGTATAGTTGAGGCTGATGAAAAACGCTTGCGACAAGTGTTAGTTAATCTCCTTGGTAATGCTGTCAAATTTACTGACGCAGGCGGCGTTACTTTTAAGGTAGAGGTGGTAGAGTCGGTAGCTGTTGAATCAAATGCGATCGCACTTACAGCTATCAACAAAATCCGCTTTCAAATAGAAGATACTGGCGTGGGAATGACGAGCGAACAAATGCAGAAAATATTTCAACCTTTTGAACAAGTAGGTGATACTCGCCGCATGGCAGAAGGAACAGGCTTAGGATTAGCAATTAGCTTGAAAATTATGGAAATGATGGGAAGTAGCATCAGAGTCAGTAGCAAGTCGCAGGCTGGTAGCCAATTCTGGTTTGATTTGAGTTTACCTTCGGCCACCGATGGAGAGGTAGTACCAAAACTACAGCCAACAGGAACTATAGTCGGCTTTACAGGTAGCAAACGGAAAATTCTCGTAGTAGATGACAGGTGGGAAAACCGCTCTGTGATTGTCAATTTGCTCAAGCCAATTGGCTTTATAGTTGTTGAAGCTGTCAACGGAATTGAAGGTTTAGAACAAGCTGGCGAGTTAATGCCGGACGCGATTATCACAGATTTAGCGATGCCAAAAATGGATGGTTTTGAGTTGATGCGCCATCTGCGCGAATCGCCTGAATTGAAAGATATGGTAATAATTGTCTCCTCAGCTTCAGTGTTTGAAACTGACCAGTACAATAGTTTGGATGCAGGGGCTGACGCTTTTCTGCCCAAACCTGTAGAAGCTTCTGATTTGTTTGGATTGTTGCAGAGGCATTTAGGGCTATCTTGGCTCTACAAACAGTTAGTTGAAGTCTTTCCTCCCCCTGCCAAAAATATTAAACGAGATAGCGCCTTATCCCCGGCTGTGGCTATAGTTCCTCCACCCTTAGAAGCAATTGAGATTTTCTATGATTTAATTATGAAAGGCAATTTGAAAGCGATTATCAAAGAAGCCGAACATTTAAAAAATTTGGATGCCAATTTTATTCCTTTTGCCGATCAGTTGTGTGAATTTGCTCAAAAGTTTCAAGAAAAACAGCTAAAGTCTTTTATTAGTCAATACAAGCAAAAGGATTAATTACAGCTCTTCTGTCATTCTAAGCAAGGGACTATTAGATATTGTCAGGACTTACGCAAGGGGTATCGTATAGTAGGGTGCGTCAGTAGCAAAACCCTTGTTTCTAGCTATAATCTAAGGTCTGACGAACCCTACAATTCAATGGTTCTGTGACAATTGTGTAAGTTAATCTGTAGGGTTGGTCGCTGCGAGATATTGGATAAAACTTGCTCGCCAGACGGGGGGCGACGCACCCTACAGCAGGCGATCGCAAGATTGTGTGTACTACATATACATGGAATAGGCTGTATGTTGTCATTTCTCGAATCGATGATTAGTCGCGCGGGTGAAGAGTCATAATAGATGATTTAATAGCCCTCTGGAATAATTCTCGCTTCACAGGCCCTCCTAGCCTGTTCCAAGCTGGCTTTTCACTCCTATGTCTAATGTAGTGCGTGATTACACAATCATTCTCGCTATTGATTCTGACTCTGTATGAGGGGTTTTACCCCTCATACAGAGTCAACAGTCTCTTTCAATCGCCGAATCATGAAGGGGGTAGCAAACCGGAATCGATATCAAAAGGTATTCTTCATTTGAAATTGATGATATTTGGGTAATATTAAATTTACTTAGCCCGGCAGGATTTTAGGACTACTGCTATATTAGGCCAAATGTCTAATGACAAACAGCAACAGCTAGTGCAATATTAGAGATAAATCCCTCTAGGTCTGTCTGGTGAGAAAATACGCACCCAGCTAAAAATAGATGGCTCGCTAACTCCGTAAATACACTTGACTCTCTATATTTTGTGCTTAGATATACCCCAATTTTAAAACCCATAGATTTCGCAAATAAGTCAAACTATACAACAGTAGTATTTAAACATCTTCAGCGGGTTTTAATAGTACCAAAATATAAACCTTCAAAGAATAAAGATTATTTCAAATACAAGCAAGAGCGAAAATAAAAAGTGGGTTTATTTTGCAAGAACAGTTCTTGAGAAAAATTATGTTATCAGGACCGAGAAAACAGCAGCAATCAGCAAAAAATCCGCGTCAGGAAAAGTTCAACATAGCTGAAAATAGGCCGAATAGTTTATTTTTATCTTTGATAATTGTGCTGTTTTTATTCAACTGCTTGTGGGTAGCAAGTAACGGCTATGATTTGTACGGAATCAAACGGGAAATTGCAATGTTGGGAGTAGCAAATATTGTGCTTTTGGCGATATCGGCGCGGTGGAATGCCGCTGCTGCAGGTAACGATCGCCCCTCCAGCCGACCTAACGCGGGCGATCGCTTTTTTAGCCTCTCGCTAGATCTGCTGTGCGTCCTTAGTTTTGACGGTTATGTAACACTGATCAACCCAGCAGCAGAAAAAATACTCGGCTATTCCCCAGGAGAAATGATTGGCCAACTCTTCCTCGAATTCGTGCATCCAGACGATCGCGAAGCTACTTTAAAAGAAGCTGAAAGTCTTGCTGCGGGGAATAATACCGTTGGGTTTGAAAACCGCTGGCGCTGTCGGAACGGTTCTTACAAATGGATAGCCTGGACTGGTAGCCGTTTCTGGGAGGAAGAATTGATGTATGGTGTCGGCCGCGACATTACCGCTCACAAACAAGCAGAAGCAGCGCTGCAAGAGAGTCAGCGTTTTGTTGAGCGAATTGCCAATACCAGTCCGAATCTTCTCTTTGTTTACGACCAAACCGAGCAGCGAAATGTCTACAGCAACCGCGAAATCACTGACATCCTCGGCTATACCGCCGAAGAAGTTGAAAATATGGGCAGCAATCTACTGCCCACCATCATCCACCCTGACGACTTAGCTAAATTTCCCGGATATTTTCAGCAATTAGAAAATGCTCCCGACGGCGAAGTTATTGAGTACGAATATCGGGTGCGCGACAAACATAATTGTTGGCACTGGTTAGTCAGCCGGAATATTGTATTTAGCAGAACAGAGGAGGGAAAAATTAAGCAGCGTCTCGGTGCTGCTACCGACATTACAGAGCGCAAAATAGCAGAACAAGCTTTAGCAGAACAATTGAAACTTTCTTTATTCACAGCAGATGTGGGAATTGTTCTAACTCAAAACCAGGGTTTGCGTACAACTTTGCAATATTGCGCCGATGCAGTTGTGCGCCATTTGGATGTTGCCTTTGCTCGGATTTGGACATTGAATGAAGACGGAAATGTATTGCAACTGCAAGCAAGCGCGGGGATATATACTCATATTGACGGCGCTCACAGTCGCATTGCTGTCGGCGAGTTCAAGATTGGTTTAATCGCCCTGGAGCGACAACCTCACATCACTAATTGTGTGAAAGAAGATCCCCGAATTCAGGACAAAAAATGGGCTTCACGAGAAGGAATGGTGGCTTTTGCTGGATATCCGCTAATTGTTGACAATCAGTTGCTGGGAGTAATCGCGATGTTTGCTCGCCAGGAGTTGAACGAATCAATGCTGATTGCTTTGGCGTCAAGTGCCGATACGATCGCCCTGGGAATTAAGCGCAAACAAACAGAAGAAGCTCTCGCCAGACAACAGCAAACTTTGAGGGCAATTATTGACAACGCTCCGATCTGGGTATGGCTGACAAATGCTAGCGGGCGGATGTTATTAATTAACAAAACTTTCTGCGAAGATGTGGCTATACCTGAATCAAGATTTTTAGCAGCATCTCACTATTCCGAAGTTTTGGGATTAGAAGCATCTGCTACGTGCATGGAATCTGACGCGCAAGCGTGGAGCCAAGATATTCCCTGTTATGCTGAAGAAGCGATGCAGCTTGCTGATGGTAAAGAACATTATTTGGAGACAATTAAAACTAAGGTAAAAGATGATTCGGGTAACGCGATCGGCTTGATCGGTTTGGGTTTGGACGTTACCAAACAAAAAGAATCTCAAAGACAGTTGCAAAAGTCGGAAGCGAGATTCCGCAAGTTAGCGGAGCAGGAAGCACTGGTGAACCAGCTAGCTAGCAATATCCGCGAATCTCTAGATTTAGATACTATTTTGGCGACAACTGTGCAGCAAATTCGCGAGTTGCTCCTACTCGATCGCTGTCAGTTTATCTGGTATTTACCCGACGCTTCGCCACCGGTTTGGAATGTGATATACGAGGCAAAGAATGCCGATTTGCCCTCGCGTTTGGGTTTATATCCTGTCGAGCCAACTGCTTCTATCGGTGAGCGGATTGCCAATTTGGAAATAATTCGGATCGACGATGTTGAGGCATTAACCGATCCAGCAGAACGGGAATTTTTAATGTCTGTAGGACTCAATTCTCTGCTGGACATTCCCCTTCAAACACAGTCGGGTCAAATTGGCGCGATCCTCTGCGGTTCTTGCAGCGGGGTGCGGCGGTGGAGAGACGAAGAAGTGGAACTGTTAATGGCAGTAGGAACTCAATTGGCGATCGCCATTAATCAAGCCGAACTTTACGAAAAATCTCGCCTCGCCGCCGCCGAATCAAAAGCAGCAGCAATGCAGCAAAAATTGCTCAACCAGCTAGGCAGTCAAATCCGCGCTTCTCTAGATTTAGATACTATCTTGGCAACAACTGTGCGGCAAATTCGCGACTTGCTGCAACTCGATCGCTGTCTATTTATGTGGTATACGCCCGATGCCCAGACGCCCGCTTGGGATATCGTCCACGAAGCTAAAAATGATGACTTGTTCTCGCTTTTGGGTTATTACCCTGCTGAGGTAACGGGGACACTGGCGCAAAAGATAGCTAATTTGGAAATCTATCAAATAGATGATGTTGCAACTTTCAGCGATCCAGTAGAAAGGGAATTCTTTTTGCAGGTGGGTTACAAGTCTGTTTTGGATTTGCCGGTTAAGAGTGCAGGGGGTTTAACTGGAGTTGTTGGCTGCACTTCTTGCCACGAGGTGCACAGGTGGACAAAAGACGAAGTGGAGTTGCTATCAGCAATTTGCGATCAATTGTCGATCGCCATCAGTCAAGCGGAACTCTACAGTCAAAGCGTCGATTCAGCTCGGATAGCGCAAGAACAGGCTGCCAAACTCGAAGTAACTCTGTGCGAGCTCCAGCAAGCTCAAACTCAACTCGTGCAGGCAGAAAAAATGTCGAGTCTCGGTCAGATGGTAGCAGGAATCGCCCACGAAATCAATAACCCGGTCAGCTTTATTTTCGGCAATCTTACCTACACCAAAGAATACACCACAAACCTGATGAAACTGCTGCAAATGTATCGAGATGAATACCCGGAACCTTCTCCAGCGATTCAGGAGGAAATAGAAGTTTTAGAGCTGGATTTTGTGCTAGACGACTTGCCGAAAATGCTTTCTTCTATGCAGGTGGGAGCAACTCGCATCCGCGATATCGTGCGGAGTTTGCGGAATTTCTCTCGCCTTGATGAATCTGAGATGAAAAAGGTTAACATTCACGAAGGCATCGACAGCACATTGATGATTTTAGAACACCGTCTGAAAGTTCAGCCCGATCGCGTAGGGGGTACGGAGTACGATCGCCCCGCCATTCAAATCGTTAAAGAATACGGAAAATTGCCACTCGTGGAGTGCTACGCTGGACTGTTGAATCAGGTGTTTATGAATATTATTGCTAACGCTATTGACGTGTTACAAGAACCGCTAGAAAATCCGGGAATTATCCGCATTCGTACAGAGGTAGAAGGTACTCTCGCTGTGATTAGAATTGCTGATAACGGTGCAGGTATCACCGATAAAGTCAAGCAACGGATATTTGATCCCTTCTATACTACCAAACGGATCGGTTCGGGAACGGGGATGGGTTTAGCGATTTCCCATTCAATTATTGTCGAAAAACATAAAGGTGAAATTAAGTGTTTGTCGGTGGTGGGGAAAGGCACGGAGTTTATAATCGAAATTCCGATTAAAAGGACATAAAATTAAATTGGTTTGTTGGCGAAAATACTAAGGTTCGTCAGTTGGAAAACCCGTTTTTTTTGTACTAACCTTAAGACTGACGCACCCTATAGCCTACCAACAGAAAAAAGTTATTTGACCAGAAATTTGTCGGGTTGACAATATGCACGAGACAACTCAAATGGATATGATATTAAAAATCTCAAATCTCAAATCTCAAATCTCAAATCTCAAATCTAAAATCTCAAATCTCAAATCTCAAATCTCAAATCTAAAATCTCAAGACTCACCCTACAGGCTACAAACAGAGAAAAGTTATTTGACCAGAAATTTGTCTGGTGCGTATTGCCCACCCTCCAACTAAAATTGATATGATATTAAAAATCTAAAATCTAAAATCTAAAATCTAAAATGGCATTACCTCCCGGCAGTTTCGGTTTACCCCTAATTGGCGATAGCCTCAAGTTTTTGCGAGATTCCCAATTTGCCAAAAAACGCCACCAGCAGTACGGGCCCCTTTTCAAAACCAGCCTTTTCGGACAGCCTACCGTGTTTATGCGTGGCAAAGAGGCTAGTTTGTTTGTTCTAAGCAATGACAACAAATATTTTGTTGTGAGTTTTCCTCCGAGTACGAAAGCGCTTTTAGGGCCACTTTCCTTGGCGCTGCAAACGGGTGCTAACCACCAAAATCGGCGCAAGTTGCTTTACCAAGCGTTTCAGCCACGATCTTTGGCAGGCTACATCGGCGCGATGGAAAATATAACTCAGCGCTATTTGGAAAAATGGGTCAAAATGGAAACCATGACTTGGTATCCTGAACTGAGAAATTATACTTTTGATGTGGCCGGTAAGTTGTTAGTAGGGATTGAAAAGGGTTCGGAAACGGCGCTAGGACATAACTTTGAAACTTGGTCTAACGGTTTATTTTCGATTCCTTTAGATGTGCCTTGGACTAAGTTTGGCAAAGCGAAAACTAGCAGAAAGTTACTGTTGGCCGAACTTGAAAAGATTATTCGCGATCGCCAACAAGGAACCCCTAGCGGCAATGATGCTTTGAGTTTGCTGATTTCTGCTCGCGATGACGAGGGAAATAGTTTGAGTTTGGATGAGTTAAAAGATCAAGTGCTGTTGCTGCTGTTTGCGGGACACGAAACTTTAACTTCGGCGATCGCCTCTTTTTGCCTTCTCCTAGCTCAACATCCCGATGTGATGGCAAAAGTCCGCACCGAACAGCAGCAGTTCGCCGCTACGGAACCCCTAACATTGGAACAACTCAAACAAATGACCTATTTAGAACAGGTGCTGCAAGAAGTGCTGCGTTTAGTTCCACCAGTGGGAGGTATTTTTCGGACAGTCATTAATGCTTGTGAGTTCGGCGGCTATGAAATTCCCAAGGGCTGGACTGTGCTTTCTCAGATTAATCAAACCCATCAGGATAGTCAACTTTATCCTGAACCAGATCGCTTCGATCCCGATCGATTTAACTCCGAGCGATCGGCTAAACCGTTCAGTTACGTGCCATTTGGTGGAGGTTTGCGGGAATGTTTGGGCAAAGAATTTGCCCGGTTAGAGATGAAGTTGTTTGCGGCAAAGATTGTTCGGGAGTTTGAATGGGAACTTTTACCGGATCAAGATTTGAATTTAATCCGAGTACCGACTCCCCATCCCCGCGACGGTTTGCGAGTAAAATTTCGGCGAAACTATTCTTAAGAACGGGCTTTCCCGCCTGTTCGACAAGAGATGAATTTTATTGGGGGAGTAGGGCTTGGGCACGCGAGCCCGCCCTGAAAGCCACAAGATGCCTGTTCCACAAGAGATGAATTTTATTGTGGGGAGTAGGGGTTGGGCACGCGAGCCAGCCCTGAAAGCCTGATTGATAATGGTGCAAGATCTCAGCCTCAATCAACATCCAATTGCATCGCCCCCAAATACTTAGTTAAATAAGGAGAAAAAACCTCATAAATCAGAGTCAATGGCTTTCCGTGATGCCAAAACAAATAGTGTCGTCCCCAAAAAGGCCCCGACTCTTCAAACGCTGATTCCAAAGCAGCCGAATTACCGCAATAAATGCCCTGCACATCGCGATACAATTCTGTCCGCAGTCTCGCTAAACTAGCCCAAATTGGCAAAGATTTATTTTGTAAATATTCGTCTACGTGGCTTGCTTCCCACCAAGAAGTCGCATAGGCTAAACGCTGTCCCGAAGCAGTCCGCAGCCACACTTGTCGGCGCAGGCGCGGCCCCGGAACGGCGACAATTTGCTGGGGCGCGCCGTCTGCGTCTTCACCCACTAAAGACATATCGATGACATCAACTTCTGTGGGCTCCCCTGTCAGCAGTTGCAGGTGACGGGTGGGGGAACCGTCGCCCAGGAGCAGTATTTGCCATGCCGGTGCGAGCTTGGTGTGGGGTAAACCCTTCTGTACTGCGTCTTCGGCTCCTTGCCACAGGGGGTTGAGAGCGTGCCAGGTGCGGCTGTTTTTGGGTGTAAATGTTGCAGTCAAGGGTCTTTACAAAACTTAATTTTTTGTTTATTATAACGCTTCTTCAATTATCCACTCAAAAATTAAAAATTGATCGACCGAGGACGATCGCCCATAGGATGTCCGGTTAAATAGTTATAATACTTCTGTTCGGGATTTTTATTCTTCCTTCTTCCTTCTTCCTTCTTCCTTCTTCCTTCTTCCTTCTTCCTTCCACTATATGTTAAGAATAACCGAAATAAAACTCCCCCTCGATCATCCTGAAGATGCGATCGCCAGTGCCATTATCAAAAAGCTGCAAATTCCCCCCGAAGAATTGCTCGGCTATTCCATCTTCAAGCGCAGCTATGATGCTCGTAAAAAAGCAGAAATCCTCCTTGTCTATATTGTCGATGTAGAGACGACACAGGAAAAGCAACTTCTCCAACGCTTCAAAAAAGATCCTCATGTGATGGTAACACCAGACACGAGTTATCGCTATGTAGCCAAAGCCCCCAGCAATTTGACGATTCGCCCCATTGTGATTGGTACAGGGCCGTGCGGTATGTTTGCGGGTCTGATGCTGGCACAAATGGGGTTTCGCCCTATCCTTTTAGAACGCGGAAAAGCTGTGCGCGATCGCACAGTTGACACCTTTGGATTTTGGAAGAAAAAAGCAGAATTCAACCCAGAATCTAACGCTCAGTTTGGCGAAGGTGGTGCGGGTACTTTTTCCGATGGCAAGCTCTACAGCCAAGTTAAAGATCCTCAGCATTATGGACGGAAGGTGTTGATGGAACTTGTGAATGCAGGAGCTTCACCGGAAATTTTATATATTAATAAACCGCATATTGGCACGTTCAAATTGGTGGGAATTGTCCAAAGCCTACGCGCCCAAATAGAATCATTAGGCGGAGAAATTAGGTTTCAAAGTCGTGTAGAAGATATCCACATCGAAAATGGAAAAGTGCAGGGACTTACCCTCGCCAGCGGAGAATATATTGCTAGTAATTATATAGTTCTGGCAGTGGGACACAGCGCCCGCGATACTTTTGAAATGTTGTTTTCGCGCGGGGTTTACATCGAAGCAAAACCATTTTCTATTGGTTTTCGGGTGGAACATCCCCAAACTATTATCGATCGCTGTCGTTTTGGCGATCGGGCCGGCCATAAGCTTTTGGGTGCCGCCGATTACAAACTGGTTCACCATTGCCAAAACAATCGTTCTGTATATAGTTTCTGTATGTGTCCCGGTGGTTTGGTAGTGGCGGCGGCGTCAGAACCGGGGCGACTTGTTACTAATGGGATGAGTCAATATTCTCGCAATGAACGCAATGCTAACAGCGGGATTGTGGTGGGTATCACGCCGGAAGATTATCCGGGTCATCCCTTAGCCGGAATTGAGTTTCAGCGTCGCTTAGAAGAACGGGCATTTGAGTTAGGTGGTGGCACTTATAACGCCCCTGGGCAGCTTGTGGGTGATTTTTTGGCGAATCGCCCTTCCACGGCGCTAGGCAGCGTGCAGCCGTCTTATACGCCGGGAGTTGTGATGACTGATTTGAGCGAAAGTTTGCCAGATTATGCGATCGCAGCTATCCGCGAAGCACTTCCGGCTTTTGACAAACAGATTAAAGGATTTGCGATGGATGATGCGGTTTTAACTGGGGTGGAAACGCGCACTTCTTCACCGATTCGGATTAAACGCAGGGAAGATTATCAAAGTTTGAATACAGAAGGTCTTTATCCTGCTGGGGAAGGTGCAGGATATGCGGGTGGAATTCTGTCGGCGGGGATTGATGGGATTAAAGTGGCGGAGGCGGTTGCTTTGAGTATTTTGCAATCTTCAAACCACAAAATTTGATGCGGGATTTGAGGGTTTTTAGATGATTTGAAGATTGCCGTTAACCGTCAACTGTCAACTGTTCAAACAGCAGCTAAACGCGATCGAATTTCCGTATCGGTATACTCAGGCGTCCAGCCTTCTTGCGTGGTAAAATAGCGCACAGCTTTAACTTTCCGGGCTGCTGTCAAATAAAACCAGTGTTCTGTATTCGCCGGCACGTTGATAAATTCTTCCGGCTGCACTGTGAGTTCGACTTGGCTGCCGTCGGGCCGCACGAAGCCGAAAATGCCCTCGCCTGCTACGATATAGCGGACTTCATCATCGGCGTGGATGTGGCACTTGTTGAATTTGGACAGCATGGTGTCGAGGTTGGGAATGTCTGGGTGCAGTACAATTAAGTCGCGATCCTGATAGCCTGCACTTTCCAACAACTGTTGAAAGTAGCCGTCGAGGGCTTGCAGCACTTGCTCTTTTTGATTGTCGTCAAGAGCATCTTTAGCTAACAAATTTTGAATTTCAGCGCTGTCACCCACGGGCCAGCGGTTGAGTTGAATGTTTAAGGAAGCGAGTTCTCGGGTAATGTCGCTTTGTTGAGTGTAGGTTGTACCGTTTTCGAGTCGCAGGATAGCCATTTTTGCACGTTCCAATTTTTGGGTGAGGCGATACACAGGCACTGTGAAAGATGTTTGTCGATCGCACCTGTACCAGAATCACAATTTTAACGCTAATTTGAACAGGCAAGGTGCCTGTTCCACAATAGTTTAATGATTTGAACAGGCAAGATGCCTGTTCTACAATAGTTCCAGATTTGTCGCGATAAGATTAATAAGTCAGCCACCAGCTAGCACCCGCAGCGATTGGCAATACTGATATCTTAACTGTAATTTTTGCAACAACCATGCCTACTTATACTGGAATTTCTAGCGAAGCATTTCAGCATCCCCTCGATCGCCAAGCTGAGGAAGCGTTACGCAGCGTGCCTGGATTTGACTTAATTGCCAGCAAATTTGTAGAATTTGTCTACGAACGACCGCAATTCGTTTACCTAATGGGAAATAGCATTCAAGTCGGGCCACGCCAATATGCCAGCATTTATCATATATTTCGGGAGTGCGTGCAGGCTTTAGATATTTTTCCAGAACCGGGTTTGTTTGTTTCTCAGAATCCCTCAGTTAACAGCTATGCCCTGGGAAAAAACCAGCCTTATGTAATATTAAACACTGGTCTTTTAGACTTGTTGGACGAGGCGGAACTGCGGGTAGTCTTGGCTCACGAGTTGGGACACATTAAATGCGGCCATCCAACTTTAAATCAAATGGCGATGTGGGCGATGAGCGTCGCATCGACAATTGGCGAGATGACTTTCGGTTTGGGAAATATGGTCGGTAGCGGTTTAATTTTCGCTTTTTACGAGTGGCGGCGCAAGGCTGAATTGTCTGCGGATCGGGCGGCTTTGTTGGTGACGGATGAGTTGAACAGTGTGATGAAGACGATGATGAAACTTGCGGGAGTTAGTAGTAAATATGCTGACCAATGCAGTTTGCAAGAATTTATCCGGCAGTCTGACAACTATCAAGAGCTCGATCGAGACAATCTCAACCAAGTGTATAAATTTTTACTTTACAATGGCGGCCAAGGCGTGATGCTGAGTCACCCTTTCCCGGTGGAACGGCTGAGGTATTTGCGAGACTGGGCAAGTTCCGAGGAATACCGCCAAATTAAGCTGGGAAATTACAAGCGGGCTGTAGCTGAGGGTGCGGTTGATGTGAAGTCGCAAACGCCTAACAGCGAGACGGAGGCTTTGCGCCGTCAAATTGAAGAGTTGCAGCGGGAGATCGATCGGCAAAAATCAAAGCGAAACTAAGTTTAAATTCCTCGTTTCCAGGCTGTGCCTGGGAACCAGCTAAATGTTTTGTTGAAGATTTACCGGATGTGAGGGAGGGGGAAACGTAAAAGGAAGGTAAACCAGTGAGAGACTTACTCGCAACGGGCCTCCAATCTAAAAACTGTCCCCTCCTTTCGGAAATCAGTTTCTGAAGAGGTGTAGTTTAAATCAAGAGAAGCTTATAAATCAACGGGGCTAAAAAAAATGAATATTGATAACGCAATGAATACTAACAAGCCAACTTCTAATTTTTTCGGTAACGTGGGAAAAGTCGCGATCGCTCTGACTCTTCTAGCCGCCGGCATGGCATTTACAAATCCTGGGAGAGACAAATACCTAACTTATGCTTCCGGCGTACTCCAAACCGAGTTGGAAAGCACTGTGTGCAAAGATTCTCGCGTGCCGAAAGCTTTGAGCGGCATTACAGATACTTTGATCGGCAGTTGCAAGAATTTGCTGACTTCGCAGCGTGACACGATTGAAAGCTTGCTCGACAATACAACGCAGCGTCAAAATTTAGGTGTGGTCAGTATTTACACAACTGAATTAGGTAAAAAAAGCTATCAAACGGTTGGAGCTTTTGGTAATTTTGTGACGCTGCCACCTAGTTCTGAAAATGCTCAAAATTAGACTCAAATTAAGTTCAATTGTTGAAACCGGGTTTTGTAGAAAGCCCGGTTTTTGCTTGCGTAATTCTATCTCAGTAAATCTCAATAAATTCGGAGAGCGGTAGCACATATTTTTAATGAAACCCGCTATTAGAGACAAAATATTAAGTTTTATTAAAAAAGAAAAGTTATTGTCCGACTTAATATTAACATGAACGCTATAAAGTTTGATGTTTAACAAATAAGCAGATGGCAATGCAGTTAAGTAAGGGTGAGAGATTTAATATCTCTAAAGAAGCGCCCGGTTTAAAAAAAATGGCGATCGCCCTCGGCTGGCAGGTGACAGAGGCAGGACAAAGCTACGAGATTGATGTCTCTGCCTTTATGCTAGGTGCTGACGGCAAAATACCTAACGATAAATATTTGATATTTTACAATAATCTGCAATCCGGTGACAGTTCGGTACTGCAAGTGATTCGGGATAAAAACAACCGAAGTCAAGAGAATAAAACGATTTACGGCGTTATCTTAACAAGAGTTAATCCTGAAATTGAGGAAATAAATTTTGTTGTTACTATTCACGAAGCCGATAAAATTAATGCAAATTTTAGCAATATCAAAAATGCTTTTATCAAGATTTACAATTTGGATACAGAAAACGAACTTGTTGGTTATGAATTAAAAGAGAATTTTTCGCGAGAGACTGCTGTAGAATTTGGTCGCTTGTATAGAAAGAATGGAGAGTGGAGATTTCAAGCGGTAGGAGCAGGATATCAGGCAGGATTGCAGAGTTTTGTTGACAAGTATTGCAGCTAAAGTAGCAGCGTTGAAAAAATCTCGCCTGCAAATTCTGATAGCAGTGGCACAATAACTCGCAGCAGGCGAAGAAACAGGAGGTAAACCGCTGTGGCATTAGTTAGTAGACGACAAAATCTCCTGGTAAGCATCGATGGTTTGTCGGGCGATCGCATCCCAGTTATAATGCTTTTTGGCATACTCTTTGCCGTTCAATCCCCGCCGTTGGCGCTCTTCGGGATTCAGAAGTGCTGATTTGATTGAATTGGCGATCGCCCCTACTTCCAAAGCCCCCACCCAACCAGCTTCTGCTTGCTGTATGTCTTCCGCAATATGTATGCGATCGGAAATGGCGACAGGTACACCGGCGGCCATCGCTTCTGCTACAGCAATGCCAAAGTTTTCGTAATAAGAAGGCAATACAAATAAGTCGGCTTTTGTCAACAGTTCAACTTTTAAATCACCGCTCACAAAACCAGTTATTGTTGTATATTTTGCTAAGCTTGAATTGTGTATTTGACTTTTAATTTGTGTTTCATAATCAGCATCTTGGGGATTGGAACCAGCTAAAATAAAGTGAAACTCTATGCCCGATGCCAAAATACTTTCTAATGCTGGAATTAGCAAATCAAGCCCTTTTTTAGGTTCAATTCGCGACATAAATAAGATGATTGGCACTTGAGATTCCCGCAATCTCTTAGGAAACAAACCTCCTGTCACCCCCAATGGAATCACCAAATCCCGTGGCACAGGCATCTTGCCTGTAAAGTCCCAATCCCGTGGCACAGGCATCTTGCCTGTGCAGTTCAAACCAAATCTTTCTGAGATTTTAGCTTCTTCTTTACTTGTGAAATGAATTGCGGCGGCCCCTGCTAAATTAGGGCGTTCTAAAAGCGTGGCATAAATCTGTTTCAAGCGCTTTTTTTTCTGCAAATCGGCGGGGTCAAGCATACCGCATGGACGCATAATATATGGCAACTTGTGATATCTAGCAATTGTAGCAGCGAGGGTAGTTACCGGTGAGAAAAGAGCGTGAATGTGAGCCAGGTCAAATTGCCGCGCATTTGCATTCAACCACTCCAATAAACCCAGAGAAAATTTATATCTACGCCAGGGAGAACAGCGGAAATAAATAATTTGATAACCGTTTTGTTGTATTGGTTGATTTAGAGGAACATCTAAGGAAGGTTGACCGATATCTCCGTTAGAATCTGTGGTGATAATGGTGACATCAATACCTTGGAAACCAAGAGCCGCAGAAAGTCCGAGTACCATTTGACTTGGCCCACCGTAGACAAGGGAAATTGAAGGGATAATTTGGAGAATCCGCATCGGGGATAGTTATTTAAATCAACATACCAACACATCCCATTACAAATTTAATTATCTGCAAAAGGTTGCCCGTCTAGCTGTTCAGCTTCCTCTCTTTTTGTTGCTGTAATTTGGGTATTGTGAGCCATTGTTTTGGAAAATTCATACATTTCACTGGCTTTTGCTTCCGCAGCTTTCACAATTTCAAGGATTTCTAGGAGTAGGCTTTCATCTGGTAATTGTTTCATGGCAATGCTTCTAATCTCTCAACTACTTTGTCAATCATAATTCTCGATTCAGGAGCCATCTTTAGCAAGGCTGCTAAATAATCTCCTGCTTTTTGAACATCTTCATGGGGCACACCAGCCATCAATACATTGCCCACAATGTGTTCTGCTTGTAAGCGAGTACCTGCTACGTTGAATTGAAAATTAGTGATTGAAGAAAAGTATTGCATCAGTATTTCATTCTGGGGAAAAAGAGACATTGCTCTTCTAAGCGCAAAAAGTCCCAGCGTTGCTTGGCGCTCAGTATCGTCTAGTACCTGATAGAGTTCGCTAACCAAAGAGCGTATGTCGGGAGGAATAGACATTTACCACAGTTTTTTTTATTTAACACTTGCATTATAGCTAAAAGTTACAACAATTCTTTGTAGAATTCCAATAACTGCTCAGCTAAAGCTTTATTAGTATAATTGCTCATCGCTCTATGATAACCCCGATCGCCCAAATCAGCAGCCAACTCCCGCCGCTCCATCAATTGCTGCAAACACTCGCGCAAAACCCCTGCATTTCCCTCCGGGAATATTAACCCCGCATCGCCGATGACGTGGGGAATTTCCCCGCAGTCGGAACCGATAACCGGAATTTGACAGGCCATCGCTTCAATTAAAACGTGACCGAATTGTTCTTTCCAGCCCACACTGGTCAAAGTTTTGAATTTATAGCTGGTTTGCGAGGGTAATACCAAACAGTTCATTAAGTTAATGTAGGGGGGGATTTCTTCGTGGGAAACGCTTTCTACCCAGATTATTCGATCGCTAATTCCCCATTCAATACATTTTCCGGCGAGGTACGTCCGCAATTTTCCTTGTCCTACTAGCAGCCACTTCCAAGGGATT
Source organism: Microcoleus sp. AT9b-C3 (assembly GCF_036705485.1). Taxonomy (NCBI): domain Bacteria; kingdom Bacillati; phylum Cyanobacteriota; class Cyanophyceae; order Oscillatoriales; family Microcoleaceae; genus Microcoleus; species Microcoleus sp. AT9b-C3. Next base: position 35,989 of record NZ_JAUBUR010000008.1, read on the forward strand.
TTTTTCAAGCCTGCCAAGGCCTCAGCTAAAGTTAACAGTCCTTTTTCTTCGACAAACCTCCCTACAAATCCTACCACAAAATCGGTCGGTGCAATGCCGTACCTGCCGGAAAAATCAGCGTCTTTACCAGTGCGGCGAAACAAAGTTTCATCTACTCCGAGTTGTGGCATTACTTTTACCGCACCTTGATAGCCCCGCTGCCGCAAAATTTTAGATCCATCTAGGTTGCCTGCAATAATTCCGTCCGTGTGCTGAAGATTGTAATTTTCTAATAATGAAACAGGCAAATTCAATTTATAAGGCAGATTCCACCACGTAAAAACTATATTTTTTGCTCTTAATTTGAGCAGTTTATTTAATAAAACTAATTGAGCGCAAGCTAGGGACTTTGAACCTTGTTCAACTTGGATTATCTGGGGTCTAAAGTTTTGTAAAACTTTAATTAAATCAAAACCAAAGCTTAGCAATCCTTGATTATTTTGACTAAAGTTGGAGACCGGGATGACTTTAAAAGAACCCTTTTGATAAAATTGCGTTTCTATAATTTTATTTTGTACGCCTCCAGGTTTCCAACGCTGCGGCACTACAACTGTTACTTCAATATCGGGTTCTAGGTTTGCTAATATCTTGAATTTTTCCCGGTTAATGTCCACAATATAGGTGTGACTGGCAACGAGAATTCTCATTTAGGGGAAGGGGGAAGGAATAGGGAATTATTGAGCGTTAATATTGTCTTGATGGGTGTAATTTTGTCCATCATTCCACAGAGATTGAATTACTGTATTTATAGCACTGAGAAAACCCAAGATATAAAAAGCAAATCTAGTTATAATTTTAATGGGCGAGTGGCTTTTATAACAAGGCGGATTTCCCAAAACGTGGCAGTCAAAGAGTTTGGCAAAAAATCGCAGGCATTGAAAGGCTGTTAAATTTTTCAATCCCATTAGAAAGTGATTGTGATAAAATGTGATTTGATATTCGATCGATCGCGTGCTGACATCGTGACACCCGCCGCTCTCTTCCCCCAAGTGAACTAAACACGCATTAGGATCGTACCAAATTTTCATGCCAGTCGATCGCAATCTCAAACAAAAATCCGACTCCTCCCGCACCGCACTCCCTGCAAACCGCTCATCAAACCTCAGCCCGCATTCGGCAAAAACCTGCCTGCGAAATGACATATTGCAGCCTCTAGCCGAGAGCACCTGCTGCGGTTTGACTGTATGCACCAAATCGATAAAATACCAGGCAATGCCCGCATCCATCGCTTCTCTTGGCAAATATTCAATCGCCAAATCGCCTCCAGAATTATCCAGTTTCATTCTGTCCAAAACCCTGCCCGCCACACATCCCACATCGGGTTTTTCTAAATAATTGCCAGCGTGAGCCGCCAAAAAACCTTCTGGCAATTGTACATCATCATCAATAAATAAAATAATCTCTCCAACTGCGCGGCGCACTGCATAATTTCGAGCACCAGGCAAACTCGCCCAATCTACTCTAAACCAGCGAATTTTGCCAGCATTTGCCAATTCATCTAAATAAACTTGAGTTTCCGATTCGTGGGTGCGAGTTTGATCGATTACCAGCACTTCAAAATTAGGGTAATTTTGCCTAATCGCATCAGCCAATGTCTCTCGCAGAGGTTGCTCGCGGTTGTAGGTAGGTATCACAACAGAAATCATCATTTGCAGTTGCCACTTTGCTTATTTCTCTACACGCCAAAGCCAGCCATCGTCGGGTTTGTCAATTGGTGTAATGTTATATTTTTGCACTTTTTCTAGTTCAAATTGCAATGCTTCTGTAGGTCGGTAGAGAAATACATCGCTAAAACCATCAGGAATTTTGACTTGTTCAGGTTTAACTGCCAGCACAAGCTGTACTTGCGGCTTCAGTAGATAGCTGACAGACAGTATTTTTCCTGTGATGTTGTTGCCTCCCTGAGTGATTACTAAAGGTTTTTTCGCTTGATTGACCATCGCCGCTACTTGCGGATTATATTTAGTGCTAGAAGGATACTTGTTCCACCAAAGTTGCGACTGTGAGCTGACGACACAAGAAACTATTCCACTCGATATTAGCGCTATTAAACCAAGCTGCCACAGTTTTTGTTGGCGGGGATTGGTGGCGGCTGCAATTTTAGTAGTGAATAGATAGGCAACAGCTATCTGGATTGCTAAAATATAGGGAACCATATAGCGATCGGCAACGCCTCGTACTACTATCAATACTATCGCTGTAATTCCGATCGCTGTCAAGACAAACAGCCAAACTCCTTTGGCAGTTAAGCAGCAGAGCGAGTATAGTGAATATGCGATCGCTAACAGTAATACGGCCACTACAATCAGTCTGATTAAATCTGTAGCCAGACCGCTTGCACCCAATTTGATAATTCCGCCCGCCCAATGGGTGTCAATAAACATTCGGCAGTTCAGGAGAATTAAAGGTTGAAGTGAAGACATCAAAGGCAGGGAAAAGCGGGGAAAACCTACTGTTGCGTCAATTTTTTCCGAGTTATAAAGTAATATCCCAATCCAAGGAGCAAAAATCATTATTGCTGCCACTGAAGCTAGTAAATAAGCAATTAATGTTTTGCTAAAACGACAATTTTCTGTGATAATTACATAGATGCCGTGGGCGAATACTACTAAAAAAAATAATAAACTAGAATAGAGTCCGAAAGTAAGGGCGATCGCATAAATAGACCAAACAGCCTTGCTCAATTTAGATGTGGTGGGAGAATTTTGTAGAACGATCCTCTTCGTTGGCGTAGCCCCCGTAGGGGCGGGCTTCGCTAACGCCCGCAGCAGAATTGCATTCGACAGCAAAACCAGGACTGCAAACATCATGTAGGGTCTTGCCTCTTGCGCGTACAAGACGTGAAAGGGTGAAACAGCAACAATTGTAACAGCCATCCATCCCACAGACGCAGAGCGAAATAATTCCCAGCACAGCCAATAAATGCTGGGAAAAACTAACAAAATAATCAAAGCGGAAAGACTTCTGACAGTCGCCACTTGCGGGCCGAACAACTGCACCCAAAACTTGACTAAAATAAAATACAGCGGCGACAGTTGAGGTTCTTCTGTAGCTAAACCTTTAACAGTATCCCACCAAGTTTTTTCGGGATTTATCTGCTGGTATTTCCGCTGCAAATCTGCGACGCTAATTGTGTTGCCTTGAAAATCTTGCTGCACCATTTCCGTCCAAGTGTAGCCAGAAATTCGCAGCGAGGTTATAGATTCGTCGAACGAGTAAACTTTGCGCTCCAGATTAGTAAAGCGAAACCATATGCCCGTTATTAATATGACGACAATTAAAAATTTTAACGAATTTCGATGCAGCCGCCCATTTTGAATTGATTTGGTGTTCATACAATCAGAAATGGGGAAATGAAGAAAGAAGGGTTTAGGACAGAGGGAATAAGCAAGAGGGAATAAAGAATGAGAAATTGGTTTCACTAGCCCCTATATTTATCTAGAGGCTTCTTCCTTCTTCCTTCTTCCTTCTTCCTTCTTCCTTCTTCCTTCTTCCTTCTTCCTTCTGATTAATTCCCCCTTTCCATCAGATAGCTATGTGTTGCTGAACGGCTAAAACTAAATTTTCAGTCCAGAAATTAGCCAATTCGGCGCTGGCAGCTTCCACCATAACTCGAATTAGCGGTTCAGTGCCCGAAGCGCGAACCAAAACCCGTCCCTGTTCTCCCATTGCTGTTGTAGCACGTTCGATCGCCTTTTGCATTGCCTCGCACTCCTGCCATTTCAGGCGTTTTTCGCGATCCTCCACCCGAATATTTCGCAACAACTGTGGATAAGTTTGGAAACTGCCACTTACCAATTGTGCCAAAGATTGCCCGGACTGGCGCACCAGCGAAGCCAAATGCAAAGCTGTCAGCAAACCGTCGCCGCTGACACCATAATGCGGACAAAGAATGTGTCCAGACTGTTCGCCGCCCAACATCGCACCAGTGCGCTGCATTTCAGCGTGAACGTACTGATCTCCGACGTTGGTTCTAGTTAGTTTGCCGCCCAATTCTTCCCAAGCTCGCTCAAAGCCCAGATTAGCCATTACAGTAGAAATAATTAAATTGGATGGTAACTGTTCGGAGTCGCGCAACTGCCGACCCCACAGATAAAGAATGTAATCGCCGTCAATCGTTCGACCTTGGTTGTCAACACCCAAAACTCGATCGGCATCGCCGTCAAAAGCAAATCCCAAATCGGCATTGTGTTCCAAAACAGCCGCTTGCAAACTGTCGAGATGAGTAGAACCGCAGTTAACATTAATGCGAGATCCATCAGGAGAGTCGTGCAAACAGATCACATCCGCCCCCATTTGCGCGAACACCGCCGGCCCCAAACCCGCGGCCGCCCCCCAAGCCAAATCCAAAACAATCCGCATTCCCTCCAAATTCATCTGTTGCAGCGAATCACAGAGCGAAGTGGCATAATCTTTAACCAACTCAGCTCGATGGTAGTGGTGTCCCCAACCCAAACTAGCAATTGGAACCTTTGCCCCCCGGATTCCCGCTTCGATTTGTTCCTGTAACTGCTGCGACAGCTTCGAGCCGTTTGAGCCGAAAAACTTAATGCCGTTGTCTTCTGGGGGATTGTGAGAAGCCGAAATCATCACTCCGCCGACCGACTCCGAAACGCTTGCCAGATAAGCAACGCAGGGAGTGGGACACAAGCCCAAATTCCACACTTCTAAACCGGCGGCCGTCAAACCCGCTGACAGTGCCATTGCCAGCATATCGCTGGAATTCCTGCTGTCTTGCCCCAAAATCACAGGCCCCTGGTTGGGGGAATTTTGGCGTAGAACTTGTCCAGCCCAGAAGCCCACTTGCAGGGCTAGGGGTGCATTCAGCAATTCTCCAACTTTCCCGCGAATGCCGTCTGTGCCGAAGAGTTTGGTATTTGGCAGGGGGAGGCTATCTCCCACCAGAATCGTATCGCGTTTGACTGGCTGTACCGAGTTAGCAGCCGGAAACTCGCTGCCACGAGGGCGCGAAGGTGTCTGAACCATATTCACTCCTTTAGGAATATTCACACTCACACTTTGGGTTCATGTTACAACTGAAAGTCTTTATTTTCAGCCTAAACTCCATTTATTTCGTCAATTGCTGAAGCAACTTGCTCTGACAACCTACGCACAAAGCTTAACTTCATCGGAAAAATTTGTATTGTACCCAAGGGAAAAACTTTTAGTACCGGGCGCGCCAACGCCATGAAACCCGGTTTCTTTCAGCCTCCAGGCGTGACGCTGCTGCTGTTTGAGCCTGTCAGGCACTGCGTGTGTAGAAAGTTAATGCTGTATTGCCGTATATTTTCTGGCGGCAAATTTCTAGACCGGAAATCGGTGGTACCGATCGCTCCGGGCTGTGTTCGACGGCCATTTCGCCGAGGAGTGCTAGCATTTCTTGGCTGGCGATCGTGTTTAACACAGGTTCGTACAAGTCGCTGGCGTAGGGCGGATCGAAGTAAATGCGATCGAACTGCTGCCCCGCTAGCACCGCCAATTTCGCCGTCGCGTTTCCCCGCAATATTTGAAATGTTTGGGACGAGTCTGCTACTTGCTCCCAGTTTTCGCGGATAATCGCACAAGCTTTCGCCGACTGTTCGATACCGGTGACACTCGCCGCTTGCCGACACAAAGCTTCTGCACCCATCGAACCGCTGCCGGTACAAATATCAAGCCATCTGCAATCTGCGATAGTCCCTTGCCAAATATTAAATAAAGCTTCTCTGACTCGCGAAGGCGTAGGACGAGTTGCCAGTCCAGGCAGAGTTTTGATTTGACGGTTGCCACAGATTCTCAAGCTCATTTAACACCCAATTTGTCACAGTATTTTATACTTAATTTGATTCGCCAAACCAAGTTTGAATGCAAGGCTGCATCTCCGGCTTTGCAAAAAGTATTTTTTCTTTGAGTGCTTTCGCGAGTTCGCACGGGCCAAAAATATCTGTATAAATTGGGGAGCCTCTCAGGAAAGCATTAAGAGTGCGATCGTCTCGATCGCGAGCTGTACAATAGTCGCGATCGTCCGCGCGAAGCCTAGTCTGCGATCGATCGCCAGCGGGGATGCCCTATAATATCAAATCCCGTAGCATCGGAATTATGAGCGTGCTGTAATATCTCGCGAAGTTGATCGCGAGATATTACAGCACTATCAATGATTAAAATATATAATTCCGATGCTATCGGAAACGATATAAAAGCTGGCTTGATGCTCCCTGACCGTCGGTAATTATAGAAGACGATCGCCGTTTTGTCTGCCAAATATCATACATTTGGCGGATGCTCGTGTCGCTAAAGTCATGGTGTATCCAGCTAAAAAATAAAACTAGGGCTGGAAAAAAGCTAACTACCCATCTCAAATTTGCTGAAACTCGCTCTAATCTAGGGTTTCTTGAAGTGATAACGCTCTCTTGAGACAGGGGATAATATCGACTATCGCTTGGCAAACAGCCAGCTTACTGTTATACTTCTGTCAAGCCAGCAGGGAAGGTCTGAAAAATCGAAGCAAATTGGGATAGACGATCCCGATCTGAGAACATACTTCGAGGATAACGCCTGCGGCTGGCATCCAAAAAACGATCGAGTAGTTGATGAAAAAAATAGAATCGTTAAGTTGGATCAAAAATATGATGTTACATGGAATCAATCAATAAATATGAGAATTGGCGCAACGTATCTAGGAAATAATCGCTGTGAATTTACGGTATGGGCCCCCTTGCTACAAGATGTAGCAGTCCAAATCACAGCACCAAAACCACAACTAATCTCCATGGAAAAAAAAGGGAGAGGATATTGGAAAGTCACAGCCCAAGGAGTATCTCCCGGTACGCTTTATACCTATCAACTAGATGGAAAGACAACGCGACCAGATCCGGCATCTTACAGTCAACCCCAAGGCGTTCACAACCCCTCAGAAGTAGTCGATCAAAGCGCATTTGTTTGGAACGATGCCGATTGGCAAGGGATTGCTCTGCCCGACTATATTATGTACGAGGTACACGTAGGCACGTTTACCGAAGAAGGAACATTCGAGGCAATGATTGGCCGTCTCGATGACTTGAAAGAATTGGGAGTTAACGCGATCGAAATTATGCCCGTGGCGCAGTTTCCGGGCGATCGCAATTGGGGTTACGATGGCGTATATCCCTTTGCCGTTCAATCCTCCTACGGTGGCATTAACGGCTTGAAAACCCTAGTCGATGCTTGCCACCAAAAAGGCTTTGCCGTTGTCCTAGATGTCGTCTATAATCACCTAGGCCCGGAAGGCAACTATACCTCGAATTTTGCCCCCTACTTTACCGATAAATATCGTACCCCTTGGGGAAACGCCATCAACTTTGATGATGCGGGCAGCGATGGCGTTCGCAATTTCTTTATCGAAAATGCCCTCTACTGGTTTCGGGATTGTCACATTGATGCGCTGAGGTTGGATGCCATTCACGCGATTTACGACTTCTCCGCCAAGCACTTTTTAGCCGAGTTAGCCGAAAAAACCGGAGAATTGTCCCAACAGCAAGGTCGATCGTTTTATTTAATTGCTGAAAGCGACCTAAACGACGTTCGGATTATCCATCCTCCCAGCAAAGGCGGCTACGATATCAATGCCCAATGGTGCGATGATTTTCACCACTGTTTGCACAGCCTGATTACCAAGGAAGACCGAGGTTATTATCAAGATTTTCGCGAGTTCAGAACCTTAGTGAAAGTCTTGCAAGAAGGATTTGCTTATGCAGGAGAGTATTCGGAATTTCGGCAGCGCTACCACGGCAGTCCGGCGGGAAATTTTGACCCGGCTCAATTCGTCGTTTGTTGCCAAAATCACGACCAAGTGGGCAACAGAATGTTAGGCGAGCGGCTTTCACATTTGGTGTCGTTTGAAGCACTCAAATTGGCGGCAGGTATGGTATTGCTTTCTCCTTACATTCCTTTATTATTTATGGGGGAAGAGTACGGCGAAGAAGCGCCATTTCTGTATTTTGTCAGCCACGGCGATCCAGATTTAGTCGAGTCGGTTCGCCAGGGAAGAAAAGCCGAGTTCAAAGAATTTCACCACACAGGAGAACCGCCGGACGTACAAGACAAGACAACATTTTTGCAATCTAAACTTAATTGGGAAAAACGGCGCGAAGGCAAGCATAAAGTGTTGTTAGATTTGTATCGAACTCTGATTAAACTTCGCCAAGAAATTCCTGCCTTAAAGTGTCGCGATCGCCAAAGCATTGATATCAACAGTTTTGACGGTGAAAAAATCATTACCCTGATCAGAAGCGTTGACGACAGTCAAGTCTTAGCAATCTTCAATTTCAGCGATACCACACAAAAAACTAAACTTGTGCTGCCAGAAGGAAACTGGCAAAAAGTCTTAGACTCATCCGATCCTCAGTGGTTGGGGGACGGTTCGACTTTGCCCGAAAAACTTACAGGGCAAGCCGAAGTCAGCCTTCGGCATCAAAGCTTTATTCTGTATCAAGTTGAATAGTTTTATCCTAAAAAGTCTGTAAACACCAGGAATCTTGCCGAGCATTGATATCATGTCCGATCGATCGCCATAAGCAAGGATCGCGCGTGGGGACGACCGTCCGCTTTTGGACGGACGGTCGTCCCCACTACGAAGGGTTTTTGTTATGGTAATCGATCGTCCAAGATATGACAGGCTTTTTACTACAAGTCTAATGATTGTTCAATCAATAAAATTACAACTTAAGGTTCTATGGAATTAAAAGTTTGGCCCGGTAAACCCTATCCCTTGGGTTCAACATGGGATGGTAAAGGCACCAATTTTGCCCTATTTTCCGAAAACGCGAAAGCAGTCGAATTGTGCTTGTTCGACGAAAAAGGGTGGGAAACCCGAGTGCCGCTGACGGAAGTCTACAACTTCATTTGGCACTGCTACATTCCCGGCATCAAACCCGGTCAGCAATACGGCTTTCGCGTCCACGGGCCTTACGATCCCGCTGCGGGACATCGCTTCAACCCCGCCAAACTCCTGATCGATCCCTACGCCAAAGCACTCGCCGGATCTGTGGATCACGGACGGGAACTCTTCGGCTATGACTGGGACGACGAAGCCGAAGACTTATCCTACAGCGCATTAGACGATTCTCATTTAATCCCCAAAGCCGTCGTCATCGATGAATCCTTCGACTGGGAAGGCGACACTCAGCCACAACTTTCTTGGCACAAAACCATCATCTACGAGATACACGTTAAAGGCTTTACCCAACTGCATCCCGACATTCCCGAACCCTTGCGGGGAACCTACGCCGGACTCGCCCATCCCGCCGCCATCGACCATCTCAAATCCTTGGGAATTACCGCTGTCGAACTCCTCCCCGTCCACCAATTCATCGGCTGTCCGGGCTTTCTAGAAGCCAAGGGACTGCGTAACTACTGGGGTTACGACTCGATTAACTATTTCGCACCTTACTCGCGCTACAGCGCCAGCGGCGACACCGGCGAACAGGTGAATGAATTTAAGGAAATGGTCAAAGCCCTTCACGCTGCTGGCATTGAGGTGATTATCGATGTGGTCTACAACCACACCGGAGAGGGCAACCACATGGGCCCGACCGTCTCGTTTCGCGGCATCGACAACGCCGTTTACTACCGCCTAGTGGAAGACAATCGCCGCTATTACATGGATTTTAGCGGTTGTGGCAACTCCCTCAACATCTGCCATCCCCAAGTGTTGAAGCTGATTATGGACAGCTTGCGGTATTGGGTGTTGGAAATGCACGTCGATGGGTTCCGCTTCGATTTGGCGACGGTTTTAGCACGCGAAACCGATCGGGTTGATACTTTTGCCGCCTTTTTCGACATCATCCACCAAGACCCGGTTTTGTGCGATGTGAAGTTAATCGCTGAACCCTGGGACGTTGGCGAAGGCGGCTATCAAGTCGGAAAATTTCCCTTGCTGTGGTCTGAGTGGAACGCTCGCTACCGCGATACCATGCGCGACTTTTGGCGGGGAACCGACGAAACCCTCTCTCAGTTTGCCTACTGCTTTACCGGAAGTTCCGATTTGTACGAAACTAACGGACGGCGACCCCATGCCAGCATCAACTTTATCACCGCCCACGACGGGTTTACCCTGCACGATCTGGTCACATACAACGAGAAACACAACGAAGCTAACGGCGAAGACAGTCGCGACGGGGAAAACTACAATCGATCGTGGAACTGTACGATGGTGGAATTCCAACAGATGGAACCGCTAGAAGAAGGAGAATTTCCACCCGCGCCAGACCCCCGTGCTGGGGACGGGGAAACCGACGATTCTCAAGTGCAGGCGTTGCGAGAACGACAAAAGCGGAATTTATTAACTTCGTTACTGCTGTCTCAAGGTATCCCCATGATCGTTGCTGGAGACGAAATGGGGCGCACTCAAGGGGGCAATAATAATGCTTACTGTCAGGATAATGAAATCTCTTGGGTGGATTGGGGATTGCAGTTCAAAAACGCCGATCTACTCGAATTTACCCGCGAGTTAACCCGCTTGCGGCGCGAACATCCGGTGTTTCGCCGGCGTAAGTGGTTCCAAGGGCGCGCCATTCACGGTTCTGAAGTTAGCGATATTGCTTGGTTTAACCCCGATGGCAAGGAAATGACTGACGAACAGTGGCAAGTGGGATATGCTAAGGCGATCGGCATTTTCCTCAATGGTAAAGAAATTGCCACGCCCAATGTTCGCGGCGAACGGATTGTTGATGATAGTTTTCTGTTGTTTTTTAACGCTTACTGGGAGACGATCAATTTTATGATTCCCCCTCGCTTTCAAAGTTTGCAGTGGATTGCTGTGCTTGACACTGCTGAACCGAAATTTGTTGAATCTCAAGGGCGAATTTATACCAAGGGGAAAGCTGTTCCGGTGACGGCGCGATCGGTGGTAATTGTAAAGTGTCTCAAATAAGATTGGCAAGCACTCACCGTAATAGCTGATATCAAATCCGCTAGCATCGGGATTTTTGCTTGTTACTTTCGCTCTGCCTGGTAACATATATCTGGAGGCTCTGCCTCCTTTTATCTCGCAACTTACAGAAGAGAGGACTGTAGGAAGTGCTTAAGTTATTAAGGAAGGAAAATTTAATAATTTATACATTTGCCACACTCCTCTGTTTCCCGAAGCCCAGGGGTAAAGAGAGGCAGAGCCTCCGCACCTGCATTACCAGGCAGAGCGAAAGTAACGAGCAATTGACCCTCTTAAAAACAGGTACAAGTCCCAGACTTAAGTCGTGGACTTCCCAAATTTTAGACTGTTTAAGCTCCCAGATTTATCTATAGAGTAAATCTCAAATCTAAAATCTAAAATTAACAGAGTTTAAGCCGCTACTTTTGCTCTCACTTGACTTACAAAGTTTGACAGCATTTGCAATCCTGTAGTGGAAGATTTTTCGGGGTGAAATTGTACGGCCATTAGATTATCTTTAGCTATCGCCGCCGTCACTGTCTGACTTCCATGTGTCACCACCGCAGCTTTCACTGTTGACTCCACCGGATCGACATAATAGGAATGCACTAAATAAACCCAAGGTTGAGATGAAAGATTTTGCCAAAGTGGCAAATGGGGTTGAGTAAATTCTAATTGATTCCATCCCATGTGCGGAATGGTTAACCCCGGTTCCGATCGAAATCGGCGCACTTTTCCGGCAATAATTCCCAATCCCGGTTCTGTACCTTCTTCGGAACTGTCAAACAGCATTTGCAAACCCAAACAGATGCCTAAAAAGGGTTTCCCCGAGGCGATCGCACTTTTTATCGGTTCTATCAAATTGTGCGATCGTAAATTCTGCATTGCCGGGTCAAACGAACCAACTCCCGGCAAAACCACCGCATCAGCCTGCTCGATTATAGCAGGAGAATCTGTAATTTTTGGCACTGCACCCACATTTTCCAAGCCTTTACAGACTGAGTGCAGATTGCCCATGTCATAGTCTACTACTGCAATGACAGACATTGACTTACTTGCCTTATATTATCAATATCAGTATTATTGCACAAATATGACGGCGAAAATCCTGCTAACCTCATTTGATACGTGGCTTCCTCATCAGAAATCCAACTCTTCCGACGACTTATTAGCCAAGATTTCGCAAATTCAATTTTTGCCTTATTCCTTAACTTTTTTGAGAAAACTACCAGTAGATTTTCAGGAAGCGCCGAATTTGGCGATCGCCCAAATCAACCAACTCCAACCCGACACTATTATCTGCTGCGGCATGGCCGAGAGTCGGCAAAAATTAACCGTAGAATCTTGCGCTTGTTGCGCTCGCGACACTCGGAAAACAGCAGTTAATCTCGAACCGCTAGTCGCTGATTTAGCTGCAACCGAAATCAGTCACGAAGCCGGAAAATTTGTATGCGAAGCCCTATATTATGCGGTTTTAAAACATATTTGCGATTCTCAAATAGCCGCTAAATGTATTTTCGTCCACGTACCAATTTTAACTGATGAAAACACCGACAAGATTGTCGCCAATTTTTTATTAGTTATGCGACGCCTAACTCTAGCGGCTAATAAATAGGTCGCTTTAATCTGAGATATTGCACCATTGTCAATAAGTCTTGGAGGGGCGGGCAGGATGCCCACCCCACAAGAAAACTCAGTCTTTGTGGAACAGGCATCTTGCCTGTTATTGACAATACTACAAGATGTAAGTCTAATTTAACTTAAAAATTTGTTTAGTATTCAGAAACCCGGACTTTTAAAGAAACCGGGTTTCTCAGTGTTAGTTTTTTTTACTAACAACTGCCAACTGCCAAGTCATTAGCCGCCGTAATTCCAACCGGTGCTTTCTAGCAGCAACGGATTGCCTTCTCGGTGGACGCCTGCAGCCACAACTTCTCCCACATAAACCGTGTGATCCCCGTGTTCCACAGAACCGACAACTTTGCACTCGACGTAACCCAGAGAATCCGAGATAATCGGACAACCAGTTTCCGCGCCGGGATAAAATTCTACATCCTCAAATTTATTGCCAACGCGGCGCTGCTGCTTGAAGAATTTCTGGGCTAACTCTTTTTGCCCTGCTTCTAGGAAACTCAAAGCAAAGACACCGCTAGCTTTGATCATGGCGTGGGATTTGGAGTCTTGCTTGACGCAGTTGACAACTAAGGGAGGGGTAAAGGAAGATTGCATCACCCAGCTAGCGGTGAAACCGTTGACTTCCTCCCCGTCTTTGACACCGCAGATGTACAATCCGTGAGGGATTTTCCGCAAGATGGTCTTTTTAGCTTGTTCGTCTAGCACGGGCTTACCTGTTCGATCGATAATTCTACACCGCTCAGTTTACCAATGTCGGGCCCACAAACCCACCTGTCTTAAGGGCTATTCGCTAATATTGCCTTTTGCGAGCCCAAACTTGACACCAGTTTTAAGTGACAATTAACAACCCACAACTATTATGAAACTCCGTGCTTTTTAAACCAATCTTGCATTTGTTTCCAAGCATCCTTAGCTTCTTTTTCCCGGTAAGTGGGGCGATAGTCGGCGTTAAAACCGTGCGGCGCATCTGGATAAAGCACGATTTCGGAACCGCTGCTGCCAGTTTTGAGAACTTCCTGCATTTTCTCGACTGTATCGTTGGGAATTGAGGTGTCTTTGCCGCCGTAAAGCCCCAATACGGGCACTTTCAAACTGGCTGCAATGTCGATCGGCTGTTTGGGAGTTAAATCCGTAGAATTGCCCACCACACGCCCGTACCAAGCAACTCCCGCTTTGACTTTCGGGTTGTGGGAAGAGTACAGCCAAACAATTCTGCCACCCCAGCAAAATCCTGTAATTCCCAACTTATTAGTATTGCCTTTTCCTGACTTTTGTGCCCACTCTACGGTAGCATCTAAATCAGACATAACTTGAGCGTCAGGAACTTTCGAGACAACTTTACTAATAATTTCTTGAACCTCGGTGAGTTTAGAAACATCACCTTGACGGGCAAACATTTCTGGGGCGATCGCTAAATAACCTAATTTGGCCAAACGGCGACAAATATCTTGGAGGTGGGCGTGAACTCCGAAGATTTCTTGAATTACTAAAATTACTGGAAAATTGCTGCCGCTAGCTGGCATGGCTCTGTATGCTGGAATTGAGCCGTCTTTTACAGGAATTTTTACCTCACCTGCTATTAAACCTGCAGCATCCGTATTGATAACGGCAGCGGCAATAGGATGAACTGCTAAGGCAAATCCGGCGCTTAATGCGGTGACAGTAATAAATTGTCTGCGAGTTAAATCAGTCATGGCGATTTTAGATTTTAGATTTTAGATTTTAGATTGGGGAATTGGGAATTGGGAATTGGTAATTGGTTATTTCATAATTGCTCCTTCTTCCCTCTTCCCTCTTCCTTCTTCCTTCTTCCTTCTTCCTTCGAGGGTCTAAAAAGCCGATCGTGCTCTGGATGGTACAAGCGCGATCGTCCTTCTGCTGATTTTCCCAACGCCGGACTAATCACATACATTGTCGTTCTGATCAAATTATTTTCGCGGGTAGCAACTGCCATTTTGTCAAGGGGAACTAGCACAATTTTTTCATCGGGCCAGCCCAACCGATAACAAATGGCTACAGGCAAATCCGATGGGTAATGTTCCATCAATTTAGCTTGAGCTTGTTCGACATGGCGGGCACTCAAATACAGACACAAACTCGCTTGATGAGCCGCTAAACTCGCCAATTCTTCGCGTTCCGGTACTTCGGTTCTGCCGCTAATTCGCGTCAAAATAATTGTCTGCACAACTCCCGGAACTGTCAACTCAATTTTAAGTTTAGCTGCCGCAAGTTGGAAAGCACTAATTCCCGGAATTACCTCAAAAGCAATTCCCTCGGAAGCCAAAGCTTGCATTTGTTCGCCGACAGCCCCGTAGAGACAGGGATCGCCCGAATGGAGGCGGACGACGCTTTTCCCGTCGCGCACTCGTTCCACCATCAAAGGTACAATCTCTTCAAGGGTCTTATCCGCAGTTTGGATCACTTCAGCATCCGCGCGCACCCCCTGCAAAATTTGCTCTGGGACTAGGGAATCAGCAAATAATATGACATCGGCTGCAGCCAATAATTTTTGAGCCTTAACAGTCAACAAATCCGGGTCTCCCGGCCCTGCACCTACAATGTATACCCCTGGAATTAGGGATTCAATCTCTGTCAAACTCATGGCTGCTAAAAAATTTGCTAAATTTACGAACGCTTCCGGATGTACCTATTTTGGTTGGAAGTAAGAGATGGTAGATGCACCCTGGTTTTGAACCCTAGAGACTAACCTCTCTGGGGTTTTTTATTGATCCTCTGGCAATTTCTGAGTGATTTTTGCCCGATCGTTATTGGGGGAGACAACATCGGGTAAAGGTCGATCGAGTAAATAAAGCCAAGCTAACCCACCCAAGCCTAAAACAATCCCAGTCAAGCTTACCATTTGTGCCGCCCGCAGCGGCCCGAACATCAAACTATCAGTTCGAAACCCTTCAATCCATACTCGACCGGAACTGTAAGCTGCGATATAAATCCAAAATAAAGCACCAATTTTCAATCGAATTTTTCCCTGCAAATCGCGGAAAAACAAAGTCATAAGCAACCCAAATACTGTCAAATTCCACAGAGATTCGTAGAGAAATGTGGGATGGAAGTATTCAAAATTAGCGTAGGCGGGCGGGCGGCTGTTGGGGGGAATATAGAGTTTCCAAGGCAAATCCGTAGGACTGCCAAAAGCTTCCGAGTTAAAGAAATTTCCCCAGCGTCCGATCGCCTGACCGAGAATTGCCGATGGCGCGATTAAATCTGCCAATTGCCAAAAAGAAACTCGCTGAATTTTCGCAAAAATTAAAGCTGCGATCGTCCCCCCCAAAATCGCCCCGTGAATGGCAATTCCGCCTTTCCAAATCGCAATAATATCCTCTGGCCTCTGGGCGTATTGCTGCCACTCGAAAGCCACGTAATAAAGTCGAGCACAGGGAATAGCGCCCAGAACCAGCCAAATTGCCAAATCGCCCAGCAATTCCGGGTTAACGCGGCGTTTTTGGGCCAAGTATTGGGAGAGACTGACCCCAATCAAGACGGCAGAAGCTATCAACAGCCCGTACCAGCGAATGGCTACGGGGCCAAGTTGAAAGATAATCGGGCCCGGCGATGTAAATTGAAACGCTAAGGGCAACGCAAGAATATTTAGCACCATAAAAGTTGCATTAATTGTGATGGAAAGCTGTCAAATTTGCATACCCTTTCACAAACTCCAGAGTTTATTTTAGGTGGGTGCGGTCATTTACACGCAATATTTGGGGAATTTAGCCGAAAATTCACTTTGTTGCGGACACATCCAGACGGCGGTTGAAACCGCGTCTACACGACCGAAGTCCGCCTCCGCGGACTGAAGAAAACAAAGTAATTTTAACCGCCCGGTCTTCAACCTGCGGAGGCGGGTTTTGTCTGTAGAGACGCGGTTTCAACCGCCCGGTCTTCTTTATGAGGATTAAGGGCAGCTTTGGTCGAGAAGTTTTAAGATAGAGGGTGGCTTTAAATTTTCTAATGACCTATGTCTCCTACTTCCGTTTCTCAGGTGTACTCTTCTGGTAATTCCAAGGGTGCGAATCAGTCTCGCAAGACTGCTGCTTTGGCTGTTGAGTCGGGTAAAATTCCGCCCTTGCTGGGGGCCAGTTTGGCTGAGTTAACGGAGTGGGTGCAGCAAAATGGGCAACCTGCTTATCGCGGAAAGCAGTTGTACCAGTGGATTTATGAGAAAGGTGCGCGATCGATCTCTGACATTTCTGTATTCTCGAAACAGTGGCGCGAGACTGTTGCTAAAATTCCGATCGGGCGATCGACCATTCATTATCGATCGGTCGCACCAGACGCCACGGTAAAGTATCTCCTAAAATTGGCAGACGGTCAAATCATTGAAACAGTCGGCATTCCCACCGATAAACGGCTGACTGTGTGCGTCTCAGCGCAAGTTGGCTGCGCGATGGGATGCGACTTTTGCGCTACTGGGAAAGGCGGTTTCAAGCGCAATTTAGAAGTAAACGAAATCGTCGATCAAGTCTTGACAGTACAGCAAGATTTCGGCCGCCGAGTCAGCCACATCGTATTTATGGGAATGGGCGAACCCCTGCTGAATTTCGATAATGTTGTAGCTGCTGTCAAGTGTTTGAATCAAGACGTAGGAATTGGGCAGCGAAACATCACCATTTCCACAGTAGGAATTCGCAATCGCATCAGCCAACTAGCCGAACATCAACTGCAAGTTACCCTCGCCGTCAGCCTCCACGCTTCCAATCAAAGATTGCGCGAAGAGTTGATTCCTAGCGCCCGCCCTTATCCTTTGGGTGAGTTAATTGCAGAATGCCGTGAATATGTGCGATCGACTGGACGCAGATTGAGTTTTGAATACGTACTTTTAGCCGGTGTGAATGACTTACCGGAACACGCAGCCGAGTTAGCAAGTCAGTTGCGCGGTTTTCAGTGTCACGTCAATTTGATTCCTTACAATCCGATTCAGGAAGCTGAATATAAGCGACCGACTCCCAATCGAATTAATAGTTTCGTTGCGACTTTGAAGGAAAAGAAAATTGCAGTTAGCGTGCGCTATTCTCGCGGCTTAGAAGCAGATGCAGCCTGCGGACAATTGCGGGCCTCAGAGGTTTAGCCGTAGGGTGCGTCAGATTGCATGATTTTATCAAAAATCGACAAGCTACGATCTGACGCACCCTACTACTAGCTGTTAGGTAAAATTATCGTAGGGTGCGTCAGATTGCATGATTTTATCAAAAATCGACAAGCTACGATCTGACGCACCCTACTAGCTGTTAGGTAAAATTATCGTAGGGTGCGTCAGATTGCATGATTTTATCAAAAATCGACAAGCTACGATCT
>NZ_JAUBUR010000008.1:53957-64710 GCF_036705485.1 Microcoleus sp. AT9b-C3
GACGCACCCTACTACTTAATTTCAAGCTTTAAGACAATTTAATTGTTAATATAATCATCAATATATGGAACATGACAGCATAGAATATGACTTAAAAAATGAGCCTAGTCTCAATCTTTTAAGAATGAACAATGCACCATTAATTATCAGTTTTTTATATCTACAGTTCAAGTCTTCAAATCAGAAGATTACCGTTTCCCAATCTGAACTCGTAGAAAAACTTGAAAATTATTTAGAGAAGCTGCGCGAACATGAACCGAAACGATATAGTGACAAAGCACAGACTTACTTGGACACCTGGTGCAATAGCGAGCATCAGTTCTTGAAGAAATATTATTTAACAAAAAATGACGATCCGGTTTTTGAACTTGCACCGGGTACTCATCGGGCGATTGGTTGGCTGGAAGATTTGAAGAGGAGAGATTTTATTGGCACTGAATCCCAGTTTTTAGAGATATTTGCACTTCTCAAAGAAATTGTCACTAAAAGTACACAAGATCCAGAAGTGCGTTTGGAGGAATTAGAAAAACAAAAAGCAGCAATTCAGAAAGAAATCGACACCATCGAACAAACTGGTGAGGTTGAGCGCTACAGCGAAGCTAAGCTCAAAGAGTGGTTTCTTAAAGCTAATGATGTGGCGCGCCGGCTGCTTGCTGACTTTGGAGAAGTCGAGCAAAATTTTAAAGCAATCACGGACAAAGTGAAAAAGGCACAGCTAAAAGAGGAGGGGGGAAAGGGGTTAGTTGTCGCACAGGTAATTGATGCCGATGAAGAAATTAGAAAATCCGATCAGGGGCGTAGCTTCTATGCCTTCCGAAATTTTCTGGCAGATCCTTCCAAACAGGAAGAATTGCAAAAAATGATTGATGGGGTATATGGCTTGCCAGAACTTCAAGATTTGGGGGAAAAAAATCCCATACTACGAATAATTAAACGCAGTCTGATTAAAGCTAGCCAAAAAATTATTGACTCTAATTATCGTCTTGCCGAACAGTTGCGAAAAATGCTGGCAGAACAGCATATCGCAGAGAACAGGCGAGTGAAAGAACTGATTGCCCAAATTATAAAATTAGCACATACCGTGGTGGATAATCCTCCAGAAACTGAGGAATTTATCTGGATAGAAGGCGACCCGGAAGTGCAAATGGTGATGGAAAGACCGATGTGGAAACCCACAGAAGAGCGAATCTTTAAAAGCTACCACTTTAGCGAGCAAAATATCGATTTATCGAGGGAGAAACTTGAGGAACTCCGAAATTATTGTTATGTGGATGAGGAAGTATTGAAGCAGCGGATTGCTGCAATGTTGGAAAGTCAACATCAGGTAACGCTAGCTGAAATAATTGAGAGGTATCCGGTGGAAAATGGTTTATCTGAAGTTATTGCTTATTTGGCGATCGCTTCTGGCGATCGAAAACACGCGATCGATGACTCCGCGATCGCTCGCATAGACATCGCCAGTTACTTTGACAAGGAAAACCTCATGCACCTGACATTGCCGCAAGTTATTTTTAAAAGATAAACACAGCAAATTTATGATAGAAAACGACATTATAGCACCCTACGCACCAGCAATCATCAAATTACTAAAGGGTATTCTGTATGAGGATGACAGTGATTGGGGTATGCTATTGAACAACGAACGAAACGTCAAAGAATACTTCGGAAAAATTGGCGTGACAGTTTATTTAAATGAAGAAGAAGGGTATGCTTATTTACAGCAGCCCGATCGCGAGGATGACGACGAGCAAGCAAAACCACTGCCCAGGCTGGTGAAGAGAGTTGCCCTGAGTTGGGAAGTTACGGTACTATGTGTTTTATTGCGCGAGGAATTGCTAGAATTTGAGGCCAGCACCTCTAATTCCACTCGCTGCATTCTGTCTAAATATAAAATTCACGATTTAATGCGTCCGTTTTTTAAAGAGCAAACTAATGACGTACAGCTTGTGAAAAAATTTGACAGTACGATCGATCGAGCCGTCAAGTTGCACTTTTTAAAAGAGTTAAAGGGTACAGAAGGCGAATATGAGGTTCGCCGCATCCTCAAAGCTAAAATTCCCGCTGACAAATTGAAGGAAATCAAAGAAGAGTTAAAAGCGTAGGACAAATCTAATGCTTGAATTTGAAAAAGACAATTCCAAAGCTGGATACCGCTTACATCGGCTTGAAGTATTAAACTGGGGAACTTTTAGTCAGGGTACGATGGCCCCCGGCGGTTACACTTCCTTACTCACGGGGGCTAATGGTTCGGGTAAATCGACGTTGGTTGATGCACTGCTGACATTGCTGGTGCCCAATAAAAAGCGGAATTATAACTTGGCTTCAGGTTCAGAAAAGCGAAAGCGAGAGCGAGATGAAAAGACCTATGTACTCGGAGCTTACAGCACAATTAAAAGTGAAGATGACCACAAATCTAAACCGAAGTACCTGCGTACCAAAGATGATTATTCAGTTTTACTCGCTTATTTCTATAACGAAGGATACACACAGCACGTCACCTTGGCTCAGGTTTTGTGTGTAAAGGAGAAAGTTGAAAAGTTGTTTGTGGTTGCTGCAGGTGAACTGAGCATCGCCGCACACTTCAATAATTTTGAAAATTTCCCAAAATTAAAAAAACAATTAGCGTCTTTATTGCAACCAAAAATAGAAATATTTGACACATTTTTTGACTACAGCAAACACTTTCGCAAAACCTTTGGTGTGGAATCTGAAAAAGCTTTCGATTTATTCAATCAGACAGTCAGCATCAAAGAAATTGGAGAATTAAATGACTTTGTGCGCGGTCATATGCTGGACAAAATTAATGTTGAGGAGGAAATACACGAGCTAACTAAATATTATGAAAATTTAACCTTTTCCCATGAAGCACTGCAGAAAGCAAAGAAACAGGTAGAGATTTTAAAACCGCTCATTGCTGATTCTGACCAGTACGAAAATGTCCAGCGTAATCTGGATGAATTAAAGGAAGTATTGCGAGTAGTCCCTGCCTATTTTGCTCAGCGTAAAATCGGTTTGTTGCAAACAGTAATGGTAGAGAAACAACAGGAACATACTCAAGTAAACCACGATTTATCAGAAATAAATGGCGCTTGGGAACGCTTGCGACAGCAAGAGCTAAAATTAAAATTAGACATTGAAAATGACGATAAAGGACGGCAAATAAAAGATTTAGAACAGAAAATTAAGACTTTAGAGGAACGGATAGATAATTATAGAAGAGCCGCCCAAAAATATAATAAGATTGCTGAAGGTATAGGATTTCCAGCTTACAGTGACCGCGATACATTTAATAGTTCTGCAATCCGAGCGAGGGAAAATCAAGAACTTGTTGTTATTAAACTGGGAGAATTAACAAACCAACGCGATGAGGAAACAAGTAAGAAGAAACAACTTGAAAATATTTACACTGAGTTAGACAAAGAACTGCAATCTTTAAAACAGCGAAAAAATCAGATTCCCGGTGTAAACTTCCAACTAAGAAAAGAGATATTAACTGCTTTGGTAATTGCTGAGGCGGAAATTCCTTTTGTCGGCGAACTGCTGAAGGTAAAGGATGGAGAAGGCGAGTGGGAAAGAGCGATCGAAAAACTGCTGCACAACTTTGGACTGCGACTCCTAGTTCCTGAAAGGCATTACCATAAATTCACTAAATATGTCGATGGAACTAATCTGCGGGGCCGCGTAGTTTATGATAAAGTTTGCCCTAAAAATTTAGCTCATGAAACTAGAAACTTAGATAAGAATTCCTTGTTTAATAAATTGGAGATGAAACCTGATAATGAATATATTACTTGGCTGACTAATGAATTATTCAAAGACTTTGCTAGCTGCATCTGTTGTGAAGATTTAGATAGGTTTGAGCGGGAGAATTATGCTATTAGAAAAAATGGCTTGATGAAAAAGGGGAATAGACATGAAAAAGACGATCGCCATCGAATCAACGACAAAACTCAATATATTTTGGGATGGGACAATTCTGAGAAAATCAAGGATTGTGAAGCTAAATTGAAGGAGCTTCAAGCAGAGATTGATATAGTAAAAAAAGCGATAAAGGAGATTGAAACAGCACAAGAAGAGTGCGACGATCAAAAGAAGCTGCTAGAAAAGTTATTGGAATTCAATGATTTTTCTGCGATTGACTGGAAACCGGATGCTGGCAAGAAGCAAAAGCTAGTAGAGCAAAAGCAGGAGTTAGAGGAAAGTTGCGATCGCCTAAATGACTTGAAAAGAACACTAGCTGCTGTCAGCGCTGACATTCAGAAAAAGGATGCAGATAGAAGTGGCGCTGAGAAAAAGATTTTTAATCTCGATCGCGATATCGACGATTACCAACAACAGAGGGAGGAATGCGACAGGCGATCGACATCATGCACATCCGAAAAGATTCAGACTTATACTCCTAAAATTGAAGATAGTCTCAAAAATCCTAATCTGACGCTTATTAACATCCATCCTTCGGAAGTTGAAGTAAATGAGTCTTACCAGAGTCAAATAAACGACGCCAAGAGCAAGTTAACTTCTTTGGAAAGAAGCATTGACAAACAGATGGATAGTTACAAGCGAGAGTATCCCGAAGAAACGACCAATGTTGACGCATCATTAGAAGCGATTCCTGAGTTCAAAAAAATGCTAGCAAGGATAGAACTAGATGATTTACCCGCACAGGAACAAAAGTTTAAAGAACTGCTCGATCGGAAAATTAGTGACGCTATCTCTAATTTCAAAGAGGCGTTAGAAGACTGGCAAAGTGAAATTGAACAAAATATTTACGAGATAAATCAATCCTTAAAAGTGATTGAGTATACAGACTCGACTTATATACAAGTCCAATCGGAAATTAACCGAGACACCCAAATTAAGGAATTTAAAAATCAATTGAAGGTTTTGTGCTATCGTGATGTAGGCGTTGAGCAAACTTCTGAAGCTGACGAAGCTAGCTTTGAAAAAATTAAAGACCTGATCGATCGCCTCAAGTCAGATGAGCGGTGGATAGCAAGAGTCACTGATGTGCGTAATTGGCTTAATTTCTCAGTCAGCGTCAAAAATAAAGATGACCACACTCAGAAGGAATATTACTCCGATTCCTCTGGAAAATCGGGCGGGCAAAAGGCTAAATTAGCCTACACCATCCTAGCGTCAGCTATTGCCCATCAATTCGGATTAGTACAAGATCAAACAAAATCTGAGTCATTTCGTCTTGTGGTCATTGATGAAGCTTTTAGCAAGTTAGATGAAGAAAATGCAAAGTATGCAATGGAGTTATTTAAACAATTAAATCTTCAGCTTCTGGTAGTTACGCCCAAAGACAAAATCTACGTTGTTGAGAACTATGTAGGAGCTGCTTACTATGTTCACAACAGTATTGAAGAGAACGACTCCAAGGTTCGTAATATTCCCATAGAAAAGCTGCGTCTAAAACAAATGGCTTCAAATTAACTGTGTCTGTTTATGATTACACCCGACGAAATCAGAAAGAAAGCCGATCGGCTTTATACTCCATTCCTGCAATCCTTGCTCCTGGGAGAACCTTTTTTCCCGCTAGATTTGCCCGCAGGCAAAATTCCCTACGACGACTACCAGGAACTCAAAGAAGCCGTACAGCAACTCCTGAAAGGCTCAAAAGAACACGCTGGCTGCGGGTATCAAGTTGAGCTGATACAGCGGAACAATCGCAAATACGGTATGCAGTCGCTGCCATCCCGAATTGTATTTGAAACAGAGACTGATTATTTGAAATTTCTTAATAAAGAACAAGAAGTTGCTGATTTTCAATACGCTGTAGCAAGGATTAGAAAAGAAGTTCCTGAATTGAATATCTGGCTCAATCAAAATCCTAAAAAAGTAGTCAAACAATTAGGAAGTTGGGAGAATTTATTGCGTGTATGCGTGTATTTTCAGAACAATCCCAAACCAAATCTTTATATTCGCGAACTACCGATAAATGTGCACACCAAGTTCATCGAACAAAATCCAGGTATTCTGAATGAATTGCTGTTAGCTATCCTGCCAGATGATGCTATCAATAAAGAAGAAACTGATTTTGAAAAGCGATTTGGTTTGCGATATACTGCGCCATCGATAACTATCAGAGCTTTGGATCAAAACCTACAGGTGAAGTATGGCATTAGCACCTCGGAGATGAGCATACTCATTTCTGATTTTGAACGTCGCAGTCTTCAAGGATACCGCTTTATTATTACTGAGAATCTGATGAATTTTCGCACATTACCTGATTTAACCAACAGCTTTGCGCTGTGGGGAAAGGGATTTAATGTAGCTATTTTAAAAGATGTTGAGTGGCTAAATGATTGCCAAATAATTTACTGGGGCGATTTGGATGCCCAAGGGTTCCAGATTCTTTCGCAGTTAAGGTCTTATTTTTATCAAACAATTTCTGTTATGATGGATCGAGAAACTTTCGATACTTTTCAGGAATTTGCTGTGCCGGGAACATTATGCAAGACTCCTAAGTTACTTTACCTGACACCGGAGGAGCATGATTTATTTGCGGATTTATGCAAGCAAACAATTCGTTTAGAACAGGAAAAGATACCGAAGGATTTTGTAATTTGCAGGTTGAATAATTTGACCGCTCGGTAATATCGTTTCCGGTGGCATGGGAATCATATATTTGGATGCTCTCGCGTGCGTCCCGCTCGCATTACATAATTCCGATGCTACCGGAGATGATATAAGCCCACATAAAAGAAACAGCTCTTTACAAGCGTTTAACAAGTATCCACCGCAACTCTAACGGCGGTGTTTCTTGCACGGGAAATAAATCGCGCCCGCTAGCCCAACTCACCAACCAAGGTGTCGGGGGCCACGCAGAGTCAGGCAAATGTTTTTGTTCGTATTCAATCACCGATTCATCAGAAATAATTTCTAACGGCAAACCCTCTATTGCTGCTTGCAATTCTTCTCTGGTAATCAGATAAGACCAACACAATTCAGACATTTGTTTTGCCATCTCATCGGGTTCGTAACCCTCTATAGCTAAGAAAGCACTGAATAAGATAAACCCGCCGCTTAAAACGGCATCGGACATTTTGCCTAGGAAAAGACGAATTTGTTCGGGGTAGCGGAAATGAGAGAGAACTTCGGTAGCAATGGCTAATTTGTACCGATAAGTTTTCATCCTCAATAAGGGATCTAAAACGTCGCCTTGGGTGACATTTATCGGCAAGTTTTCGGCGGTGGCTGCTGCTGATAGTTTCTCGGCAAATATCGGTGTTAGTTCGATCGCATCCACGGAATGGCCTAACCTTGCTAAAGGCAAACTATTGCGCCCTGGGCCCGCACCGACATCTAAAATAGGTGCTTTTCCCGGTTCCCCTAATTCGGTGGCAATGGCGATGACTTTGGCATCGGGATGGCTGCCGAATAAAGGTTCGGGGCGAATATCCGGCCAGCTATGATATTTCTGGGCCATTGATTCGATTTGAATCTTGGTATTGATAGTAATGCCGCCGGCTAAACCGCTTTGGGAATTAGCGGGAAAATAGGAGACTATTAGATTAGCGTGGGGGGAATTTTTGAATCCTTCTGCTAAGGCGTTGGCGATTAATGTTCGCAAGTTTTCGGCTTGGGCAGCGTCGATGTTTTGTCCGAGAATGTTTAAGAAGTCTGACAGTAATTTAAGATAGTCGTCTAGCATCGATGGCAAGCAAGGCAGATAGAATTCTCCCTTGAGGCCGATGCTCCTTTTGAGCCTTTCTTTGAGAATTAATTTCAGGCGATTCGAGTCAGTCATTCGATTTTAGATTTTAGATTTTAGATTTTAGATTGACTTGCAGCATTGAATCTGGGAGATTAAACAAGACTCTAAAATTTTGATCTATTCACCACTTAAGTCATTCGCAACTATCCGTTTTTGGGTCGAGTCAGCGGCGGGCCTATTTCGGGTGATTTGCTGACAGGCAATGCGGGGATAGATGCGGCACTGGTGAGGTTTTTAGTCACAATATTTTTGATTAGATTCGGCAATAAGTGCGATCGCACCCAGCATAATCTTGTGCTCTTGCACCTGAATTCGAACGTGCAACGTTTCTGCGGTATCATCAGGGAATACTGGCACCGCAGCCTGCATTAAAATCGGCCCGCTGTCTACTTCTAAACGGGCGATATGCACCGTACATCCGGTGATTTTAACCTTGGCAGCTAGTGCTTGCTCGACGGCGCGAATTCCTGGGAAACTCGGCAGTAAGCTGGGGTGAATGTTAATAACGCGATCGGGAAAAGCATCAAGCAAAACTTTGGTAACAATTCGCATCCAACCCGCCATCACTACCCATTCTACATCATATTGTTGAAAAGTTTTGACAATTTTTGTATCTAATTCTTCGCGGCTTTTGCAGTCGCGGTGATTGAGCAGAATCGAGGGAATGCCGTATTTTTCGGCTCTGGCGGCGGCTTTGGCTTCGGGGTTGTTGTAAATTAATACTGGGATTTTAGCGTTGAGTTGTTGATTTTGGATGGATCGGGCAATTACCTCGAAATTGCTGCCGCTTCCTGATGCTAAAACCCCTAATTTCAATGGAGGATAAGCCGGATCGATCGCACTTTTGCCAATCTCAGGAGAAATTAGGCAGGCATGGGAATTAACAGATACTGGATTAGCGGTCATTCGATTTTAGATTTTAGATTTTAGATTTTGGATTGACCCCACGGATAAATTCAGGGGCTTGAGGATTTTAGATTTGAGATTTTGGATTGATTCCACGGATAAATCACGTGGCGGGTACCACCTTTGAAATTCGCTTGTCATAAAGATAAAAACTATTCACTCGTATTCTACTATACAGGTAAAGGGTAAGGCGTGCTTCGGCGCACTCTAAATGGAGATATTCCATAAGTCCTAAGTATATTATTTTTTTTTGCAGACCTACTGATTCACTCCTATTCTACAATATTCTCAAAAAACTCTTCCCTGAGAATCGAATAAACTTTTAGATCCCAATATCTGCCTTTCACAAATAGGTGCTGTCGCAATACCCCTTCCAATTGCATCCCCACTTTTTCCATCACCCTAGCAGAAGCAATATTGTTAACTTCACATCGAGCCATAATTCGATTCAGCAACATCTCCCGAAAGCCGAATTCAATAACTGCATTGACAGCCTCGCTCATGTATCCTTCGCCCCAATAGCTCCTAGAGAGTGCGTAGCCAATTTCCGCGCGGCTGTGGGTCATGCTCCATTCCACAAATCCACAAGTCCCGATAAACTTTTTGTCGGCTTTATGAACGACTCCCCAATCTACCAGCTCTCGTTTTTTGTACATTTTTGTAAGTGACTTTAGAAAATATTTAGTGTCTTCAATCGAGGTGTGACTTGACCACATTGTGTATTGTGATACTTCGGGGTTTGAGGCATAGTCAAACATATCGCTCGCATCATTTAAAGTAATTTTTCGGAGCAGGAGCCTTTCAGTTTCTATACTGGGTAAATGAGTTAATATATCGAGAAGGTTCATTGGGACATTGACCTATATTGTGATACCATTTAAAACTAAAAGCTAAAATTTACAAGCCAATGGTTCGGATAAAATTTGGGCGTTTTAACTGGTTAGATAATGATGCGATCGCAGCTTGGACTTTCCTGGCCCCAGCTTTGCTGTTTCTGGGTACTTTTTTGATTTGGCCGATCGCCTATTTATTTTACCTCAGCTTTACCAGCGGCAGCTTTACCCAGTCGGGAGTGCGTTGGATTGGCTTCAACAACTACTGGCGTCTAGTCACAAACCCGGATTTCTGGCAAATTCTCCAAAATACGCTCTATTTTACTACTGCAACAGTCATTCCCAGTTTAGTGATTCCATTGGGCTTAGCAGTTTTGCTAAATCGCTCGTTTGCTTGGCGAGGATCTCTCCGCACCGCTTATTTCATTCCTTCGATTACCTCTTTAGTTGCAGTGGGCTTGGGTTGGCGGTGGTTGTTTCAAACCGACGGCCCGGTGAATAATGCCCTAAGTGCGATCGGCTTAAATCCAATTCCTTGGCTGAGTAGCACAGTTTGGGCAATGCCAGTGATAATTCTGCTCAGTGTTTGGAAACAATTAGGCTTTAATATGGTAGTATTTTTAGCAGGATTACAAGCAATTCCGGTAAATCGTTACGAAGCCGCAGAATTGGATGGAGCTAATGCTTGGCAGCAATTTTTGTACATCACTTTACCCGGTTTGCGGCCGACTTTAGTATTTGCTACCGTCACTACTGCTATTTTTACTCTGCGGAGTTTCGAGCAAGTTTACGTCATCACCGGCGGCGGCCCTTTGAACTCTACTAATTTGCTAGTTTATTATATTTACGAGCAAGCTTTTTCGCAATTTGATTTTGGCTATGCAGCCGCTGCGGCAACTTTCCTGATGGCTGTAGCTTTGCTATTAGTTTATTTACAACTAAAAGTTTGGGGCGAAAATTCTTAATTAGGCTATGCGTAGTTTGACGTGCGGTAATTACATCGGTAACGTGCGCAATGCGCACCCTACATTTAGAGGTTTTGTGTATGTCCTGAATTAACTCGATTCCCAGTAAGGTGCGCAATGCGCACCCTACATTTAGAGGTTTTGTGTATGTCCTGAATTAACTCGATTCCCAGTAAGGTGCGCAATGCGCACCCTACATTTAGAGGTTTTGTGTATGTCCTGAATTAACTCGATTCCCAGTAAGGTGCGCAATGCGCACCCTACATTTAGAGGTTTTGTGTATGTCCTGAATTAACTCGATTCCCAGTAAGGTGCGCAATGCGCACCCT
>NZ_JAUBUR010000008.1:64810-246634 GCF_036705485.1 Microcoleus sp. AT9b-C3
AAGGTGCGCAATGCGCACCCTACATTTAGAGGTTTTGTGTATGTCCTGAATTAACTCGATTCCCAGTAAGGTGCGCATTGCGCACCCTACATTTAGAGGTTTTGTGTATGTCCTGAATTAACTCGATTCCCAATTACTAATTCCCAATTTTATATTCCATGTGCTCTGCTGTTTGTTCAGCTTGTGCTGTTCCCAAAAGCTTGCCGACAACGTGCAAAGACATATCAATTCCCGCAGCAATTCCCCCAGAAGTGATGATTTTGCCGTTATCTACAAATCGCTGATTTTCGATAATAGTTGTGTTGGGCGCTAATTGTCTCAGTAACTCCAATGCCCGATGGTGTGTAGTTGCTTCCAAACCTTCCAACAAACCAGCTTTTGCCAAAAGCAGCGAACCCGTACAGACAGAAAGCACTAATTCTGCTGTTCGCGCACAATCTTTTATCCAATTAATAACTGCTGAATTATCGATTAACTTTCTCGTACCTTGCCCTCCCGGTATAATTAAAATATCCGGTGGCGGACAATCGGAAATGGTGCAGTCGGGATTTACACTCAAACCGTTGCGGGCGTTGACAGCACCTGGATGTTCGGCTACGGTAGAGACTGCAAAAGGTCGTGAAGCGAAGCTATCCCGAAGGGAATCGCCCTTATTTAATTCTGATGTCACCGAAAACACTTCAAAGGGGCCTGCAAAGTCCAGTACCTCGACATCATCGAACATTAAAATAGCTACGTTCCTAGTTGCCATAAGACATACTTCTGATAGAGACCAAAAATAGCGGCGATTTGTTATCCTAGAACTGGTATAATTTAAATCATTAAAGCTATGCCGAAAAATATTCGCCATCGCGCCTTGAAACTATGTGTGTTGTGTCTGGCTTGTGCCTTGGCAATTGCTGTTTCGCCAATTTTTACACCCGCCCAATCCACAACTCAATTAGAATTTCGCATTACTCAATTAGAACGTCAAATTTCTGAACTCCGAGGACAAATCTACAGTTTGCAGAATCAAGGTTCTAGAGTTAACCGGCCTCAGTCTCCTTCCGGTTCTGGTCGCACAAATCCTAGAACGCCGTCTGGAGACCCGCTGTTTGACAATTTAGCAACTTTGGCAATTGAAAATAAGCAAGATATTATCAAAATTCAAGAGCGCTTGTCAAAGCTAGAAGCGTCGAGAAATCGCTAGAGAAGTCATTAGTCATTGGTCATTAGCCATTAGCCATTAGTCAAAAGGAAGAGGTTCAAGGGAAGAGGAAAAAAGTCAGTAGTCATTAGTTAGAAGAATGAAGTCATATTCTCGCCAACTCCCAACTCCAAACTGTCCCCCTCTCCTCCTCTCCCATTCTCTGACGTTGAGGTCGAAAACAGCAGGGTCTGCTAAAAATTAAGTCGCAGAACTATTCAATGATATGGAAATAATAGGCTGCAACCAAAAAATTGATTGCTAACAGCAAGAGAAACCAGCCTGCACGAAATGTGTAAGGGAATTTGCCCGTTTTCATCACGGAGTCGGATTTTAATTGGTTCTTCGCTATCTCTGGCATAGGTAAAGCTCCTAATTCATAATGTCACTCTATTTACAAATAGCAGAGAGCGTCGCACTTATGCACAATCCTCTAGAGTTATTTTTTGTAACAAGGAGTTTATACCGAGTTGAATTCAGATTAATTTCAATCGCTCTCTCCGGCGTGGTATGAACTGCGGACGAGAGGCCCCGATCGCACGCGCTCAAACCCCATCTCCCGCGCGATCGACCCAAAACGGTCAAATTCGGCCGGCGTCCAGTATTTACGCACTGGGAGGTGCTCTAGAGATGGTCTCATGTATTGACCGAGGGTGAGCCGATCGCACTTGGCATCCCGCAAATCAGTCATCGCTTCGACTATCTCGGCTTCGGTTTCCCCGTGCCCCAACATCAAACCGGATTTGGTGGGAATAGTTGGGTCATATTGCTTAACAATACGCAGAACGTCGATCGAGCGATCGTACTTCGCCCCCCTCCGCACCGGCCCTTGCAACCGCCGCACCGTCTCAATATTGTGGTTGTAACAAGCCGGTTTAGCCTCCACCACCGTCCGAATCCGCTGTCGCTGCAACTCATCGAGGCCGGAATTCTCCCCCTCTGAACTCCTCCCGATTCCCCCCCAAAAATCCGGCGTCAGCACCTCAACTTCAGTATGCGGGTTTAGACTGCGGATTTGGGCGATCGTCCTGGCAAACCAACCCGCACCCCCATCCGGCAAATCATCCCTCGCCACCGAAGTCAGCACTGCATAGCGCAAACCCAACAACTGCACAGCCTCGGCCACCTTTTGCGGTTCCTCCGGGTCTAGCGGCATCGGAGAATGGCCTTTATCTACTTGACAAAAAGCACAAGCGCGGGTGCAAGTCGGCCCCATCAACAAAAAAGTCGCCGTTTTTTGCGCGTAGCACTCGCCCCGGTTGGGACATCTCCCCTCCTCACAAATCGTGTGAATTTGCCGCTGTTTGATAATTTTTTGCACCTGGGAAAGTTCGCTAGCTTTGCCAACCGGCCTGCGCAACCACTCCGGCATCGCCTCGATTTCACCCCGCATTTGGGCGGCAACTGCTTTGACAGTAGGAGTTTTAGGAGTTTGGGGCGACATAAAATTAAGTGGCGATTGAGTTAATTCCTTCGATCGTATCCGAAATCAAAGCCCCTGAACTTGTAGGAGTATCACCCGAAATCAGGATCGTGCCGAGGTGCAACAAAACTAAACTCGCCCAGAATTATGGGTAGAATTCTGTTAGGGATATACTGAAGGTTGCAAATCATCACTCATTCATTACTGAAGGAGTCAGTCGTGGCTGGTCAAAAAATCTTGGTAATCGATGACAGTAAAGTCATCCGCGTCCGAGTCCGAGAGATGTTGCCTCAGGGTAACTTTGAAGTTCTAGAAGCAAAAGACGGCGAAGAGGGACTCAAACTGATCCGTCAAGCCCGGCCAAATCTAATTATGTTAGATTTCCTACTGCCCAAAGTCAGCGGTTGGGAAGTGTATCAAAAAGTGCAAGCCCATCCTGAGCTTTCTAAGATACCTTTGGTGATCATGTCGGGCCGCGAAGAAGAGGTGATGGAAAAAATTCCGAAACCCTTTGAGAAGCATTTTTTTGCATTCATCGCCAAACCGTTTGAGAAGAAGCAGCTAACCGAGGCAATCAAATCGGCGATGGTACTGGCCAAAAAGAAACCAGTACCGGAAGCCCCAGCAGCAGCCGCTGCACCCACTTCTGGAGGGGGCGCCGCCGAAATTCAGGCGATGACTGCGAAAATGGCGAAAATGCAAGCGGAAATTGATGCACTCAAAAAACAAATGACTCAGGTGATTACGATCATCAAGCAGAAATTGAAATAATTCTGGTGTTTTTTGAAGGCACTTATGTAGAAGGAAACTTCCACACCGTGAAACTTTCAGTTGAGTCTCAAAGGCTGCGATTTTATCTGCATTTTTTTGCCAAATTGTTTGAGCGAGTGCGATCGCCAATAGCCTGCAACTGGTTTATCAAAATCCCAGTGAGAAAATCAATTAAAAGTTAAAAATAAAACAAGGGAGGAAATTAATTATTAATTAATATTAGGATTTTTAATTCCCGCTCGTTCCACACTCAATTATTAACTCCTCAGTCTCATTTTTTTGGTTAATGACTAACGACTATTCCGATTTTTTGCCTCAACTGCGTGCCTCAACAGAGCAATTATTGAAAAGATTAGACTGCTTCGATCGAGCGCAGGTATTAGCGATCGGAGATTTGACCTTGGACGAGTTTCTTACCGGACAAGTAGAGCGAATTTCCCGCGAAGCACCTGTGTTGATTTTGCGCTACGAAAATACTCAGCAAGTACCAGGAGGTGGCGCAAATGCTGTCTATAATTTAGCCAAACTGGGAGGCAAAGTAAAAGTTGCTGGTTTGGTGGGAAAAGATGACCAGGGAAAGGCTTTGTGCGGTATTTTTGAGGCGGCGGGAATTGATACGGGTGGGATTTTAATCGATTCGCAGCGTCCAACTGTCACCAAAACTCGAATTTCCGGGCACGCGCGGCAGTCGGTAACTCAGCAAATTGTCCGAGTCGATCGCAAATCGGACGAGTTGCCGGATTTAGATTTGCAGTTGCAACTGGCAGACTACATCCGGCAGCAAATACCGACAGTAGATGCCGTGGTTTGTTCCGACTACGGCGACGGAGTTTGGACGAATTTGGCGATCGAATCGGCAGTGGTTCCCGGCAAAACAATTGTAGATGCTCAAACCAATTTGCAGCGATATTCTGGAGCAATGTTATTTACTCCGAACTTGCCCGAAGCCGAGCAAGCCGTCGGATATGCTATCAAAAACCCTCAAACTTTAATGCAAGCAGGACGCGATTTATTGAACTTAACTCAAGCTCAAAAAATCCTGATTACTCGCGGCGAAGAAGGGATGACTTTGTTTGAAAGGGCGATCGGCGAAGAAATCAAAAATTCACCTTCTCCAACATCCATTTGTGAAAAGGGCGAATTTGCCATTCAAAGTTGGGACATTCCCCCTTTTAACAAGACTGATGTATTCGACGTAACCGGTGCGGGAGATACAGTTGTAGCAGCAATGACTTTAGCTTTGTGCGTCGGTGCATCTGGTTGGGAAGCGGCAGTTTTGGGCAATTTGGCGGCTAGTATTGTCGTGCGTCAGTTCGGTACGGCAACGACGACAGCAGACGAAATGAAAGAAGCTTTGAAAACGATGATTGCACTATAGGCGCGGGTAAGCTGTAGAGCATTGTAATGGGCGATTGATTATTACTTGTTCCCAGGAAGAGCCTGGTAACGCAGATCCGGAGGCTCAGCCTCCAATTTTCCCGATCGCTTTTCGAGGCCGAGCCCCTGGATATCGGTTCCCAGGCTCTGCCTGGGAACCAGTTAAAATTCCCAATTCCCAATAACTACTTACTCTTTTTCAAAAGTTGTCCCTTGTCATCAATTGTCAAACCGCTATTGGGAAAATCGCTCTTTGTCAAACGGTCAATCAACCCCACAGTCCTAAATTTGTTATCAACAGCCGGAACACCTCGCCCGTCAAGTTGGACGGGGATAATCTTACCAGAAACAAAATCCCCTTGCGGAGTCATTTTCACATCCAAAATTAGAGATTGACCGAGTGCTCCTGCCGTGGACAAAGTGCGATAACCCAAAAAATTGCCCAGGGAATAAGCAATCAATTTCCCTTTATAAAGTTCCATCGCTCGGGGAACGTGCGGGCCGTGTCCCAAAATCAAATCGGCTCCCGCATCAATCATCGTCCGCGAAAACAAAACCATATTTCCCCGGTTTTCTCCGTAAAAGAACTCAGTTTTATTTCTCACATTCAGAGCTCCCGTTCCTTCAGAGCCAGCATGAACTGATATCACTACAATATCAGCCTTTTCCTTAGCTTTTTTGACAACTTCTGCTCCCGCTTTCAGTTCCAGCAAGGAATTGTGAACTTCGCCGTAGTTGCTGAAACCGATAAAGGCAAAATTCACACCCTTGACATTTTGATAAACAATTTGATCTCTTTTACCAACAGCCTTCATGCCATTGCTGTCGATGTTTTTAATTGTGTCCTTAAATCCCTGCTCGTTAAAATCGTAAGAGTGATTGTTGGCAACATTCAAAATATCAAAACCAACATCTTTGAAAATTTTCGCATAACTCGGAGGCGTCCGAAAGGCAAACAGCATTCGTCCGCCGCCTGCTTTGGAACTGTAAGGATAATCCGTCATCGTGCTTTCAAAATTGCCAAACAGAATATCAGCTCCTTTGAGGTACGGTTTTACCGACTCTAATAACATCTCTTTTTTTGCCGGCAGTTTATTGTAGGGATAATTTGTGCCGGGGATCATGTCACCAACTGCTTTGATGCTGACAGTGGCGGGCACAATGGCAGGTTTTTTGGCGGCAGGAGAGGGCGATTTTGGAGCGGGAAGGGGTTTGGCTGCGGGTGCAGGCGCGGGTGTCGATCGCACTTCTTGTACCGCAGGCTTTGACGTGAGAGGGTTATTAGTAGCGGTGGTTGAGGATTTGTAAAGTTGAGAAGCCAGCACAAAGCCGGATATCGGTACGAGAATTAGACTCAGAGCACCGACTGACAGCCCAGATTTTTTAGTTTTAGTGCGGGCTAACTCTGGCTGCGGTGAGGGCTTTTGCTGCCTTTGGTTTGGGGGTTTTGCAGTTGGGATTTTAGGGGGTTGGGGCGGAGATTTTTCTGGTGTTTGAGTGGGCGCTGTTGTGACATTTTGAGGTTTTTCTAGCTTGGGCAAAGTCACAGGAATGGGAGAAGCGGCTACACTAGCGGCTACTGCTGCACTCGCAGCTACTGCTGCATTCACGGCCACTAACGGACTCACGGTTTCGGAAGTCAAGCGTTTTTTTAATTCTACCGTCTGAGTCCAAGCGGGCAATTGCTGGCCACTGCGCCGCCCGTAAACTGTCACGGAGTAAAGGTTATTTGGTTGCAGCCGCTGCAACCCTTTGACTGCGACTCGGAGACAGGCTTCTTCTGCGGGTAAATGTTCTGCTTCCAGCAGCAGGTGCAGGGTGTCATTTTCCCGGCTGGCTTTAGCCGTGACGCCGAAGCTTTGGAGTGCTAGGCCGATCAGAAAGGCGATCGCCCTAGCATCGCCTTCTTTTGCTAAATTTAAAATATCTTGTTGGCTCACAAACGCCTCTACTCTCACACTAGAAATTTAGCTCGATCTTATATCAAATTTGGCGACACAGGATGAAATACCGATTGATTTAACTTAAGTAAGTGGGTACAAATAAACTGAAGGTGGGGAGAGGGCGCGTGCGTGAAAGGGTATACTCGCTCTCACTATAGCTTCTAACTAAATCCGACCCTTCTTTTACAAGATAGTATGATTTTTAGCGCTTGCTAGCTGAATACAATATTTCCTAACGGTTATCTTAGTCGATCGCCCAAACACTTCTATCCGGGATAAGTGCCCCCCTTGAAATTAACATCGGTCAAATCACCGCTCTCTTTCTGACAGCATTTTTGGTAAATAAAACGGGTTTATGAGCGTCGAGAGTGCGTCCTTAAATGTACGGAAAATATGCGGTTTAGCAGCGAAAAATTAACGAAAAAACCAAGTTTCTCGTTACCACTGCCAATCCCCCTGTCCCACTTGGGTCCAAATTCAGACAAAAACGATCGACCCGCAGGCTCGGAAGCTTGTTAAACTCTTGGTCATGCCACGCTATTAGTGAGAAATCGAGGGCGAGCCACAATCGTCTGCTAGCGCCCCCGCAGTGCTGCGCTGCGCGGCCTGCACGGCACAATGCACGTAGGTGAGATTAGCTGCAATCAACTTTTGGGATGCCGCTGCTAAAGTCGCGGCCGCCGATGTAGTTGTTCGTTTTAAACTAATTAAACTAATTATTTAAAGGAGTTGCACGTGAATGACACAATTGTGCTTATAAGATCTGGCTCAGTGCCCTCTCAAACCAGGGTTTTTCGTTAGTCTGGTGCTATTTTATTTGTGAGTTAGTTAAGCCCATAGCAGCTAGGATCGAGCTAACTCAAGGTTAAACTAAAGCTCGTCATGCGGCGTTGCCTCTCAAAACCCGGATTGAGTCTTATGGCGCATTACCGCTCCTCTGTATGTTTGTTCACCTGCATTGCCTGTCTGGGCGCTGCGTTCAGTCCAAGTGCCGACGGAGGGCAACAGGTACTCAATGCCTCTGCGCGTGCTGTTTCCCAAGAAATTGCTCAGGCGAACTCTCCCCCGGACGATCGCCAGGATTCCCAGCCTTCAAAACCGTCTCCAGCGCCCGATAAAAACAAATCTAAGCCGTCCAAAACGTCCAAATCTAATTCTAAGATCCCGAAATCGGTATCCAATTTGATCGTCATTTTGTCTCGTCAGCGGGGGTTCTTAATGTTGGGTTTGGCAGCAGTTGTCGTCACGGCAGCGGCAGTATTTATCATGCTCAAATTAGTTAGCAGCGGCGAGTCAAATCATTCTAAGCGAAGACGGGGAAGATTTGATCGCCACAACCAAAGAAACTCTCAGTTCACTAATCCCGGTTCTCCTACAAACTCGCACGAAATTAGACCGCAAGAGACTTCTTCTGGGCGACAATCGCTGTCAGCCTTGCCCTACCCTTTGGATTTGCCAAAAGACTACAGTATCGAGAGCAGCGATCGACCTTTTATCAGGGAATCCGGGGAATCCGAATCCGAGGATGCAGCATTCGAGGGCGATCGAATTAATTCCGACACCTCGCCATTGGAAACTCACAGCAATGGTTACAGCAACACAGGTTTCAACATTCCCGAAACAACTACTAATCAAGGCGATTCCCTAGCGAGTCGCAAGAAAGATATTGCCCTTCCCCAAACGGATGGTAGACCTCAAGTTGATATTATTGAAGCACTGATTGAAGATTTGCAGCAGCTAAATCCGGCAAAGAGGGGCAAAGCAATTTGGGAACTAGGTCAGCGGGGAGATTCCAGAGCCGTTGAGCCGTTGCTCGATTTGTTACCAAATTCGGACTCGAAGCAGTACAGTTTAATTTTGGCAAGTCTCTCGGAAATTGGCATTCGCACCCTCAAACCAATGAATAATGCTTGGTCAATTTCGCTGCAGAATGAAAATCCAGAAGTGCGTAAAAATGCAATTCGAGACTTGACGCGGATTTACGAATTGGTGAATCAAATCAGTTACTTGTTGCACCGTGCGACTGACGATCCAGATCCAGAAGTTCAGGAAACTGCTCGCTGGGCAATCAATCAGTTGAATCGCATCCGTCCGCGTTCTGGGATGGATTAATAAATGTAGCAATTTTAAAATCATTTAAAAATTGAGATTTGAGATTGGAGAATTTATAATTTAGATTATGTTAAAATTAGTGAATGCTGACTAATTACTAAGGACTAATGACTAATAACCCTTTAAAACTATTGTTTCTGTCAACTTCGGTCGGTCAACTAGGTTCGGGGTTGGGCGGCGGGGTCGAACTTACAGTCCTTAACATTGCTAAAGAATTGCAGAGTCGCGGTCATAAAATAGCAGTTGTAGCGCCGATAGGTTCAGTCTTAGAATCAATTCCAGTAATCGAAATAACGGGTGATTTGCAAGTAACCGCCCAAACACAAGATTACAATGATCCTATTGTGATGCCCGCAGATTCTGTGCTGGCGAATATGTGGGAATATGCTCGCCAAGTTCAGGATGAATCGGATGTCATTGTTAATTTTGCCTACGATTGGCTGCCGTTTTATTTGACACCATTTTTTAGGACTCCGATCGCACATTTGATCAGCATGGGCTCCCTTTCCGCAGCCCTCGATCGCATTGCCGGACAAACCGCCCTCGAGTTTCCTGGTACGATCGGAGTTCACACCGCTTCTCAAGCCAAAACATTCGCCTTTGCCGATGAATGTCAGTTGTTGGGAAATGGCATAGATTTATCCCTGTACGAATTTTGCAACAAACCGCAGTCTAAATTAGCTTGGCTAGGCCGCATCGCCCCGGAAAAAGGCTTAGAAGATGCAGTAGCAGCAGCGAAAATTACAGGCATTCCCCTGAAAATTATGGGCAAAATGCAAGATGAGGATTATTGGCAAAAAATTTGTGCAGATTACCCGGATGCTCCGGTAGAATATTTAGGGTTTCTGACAACAACCCAAATGCAAGAGCTAGTCCGTCAGTGCCGAGCATTGTTGATGACACCACGTTGGGTGGAAGCTTTCGGAAATGTCGCGATCGAGGCTTTAGCGTGCGGTGTGCCCGTGATTGCTTACGAGCGCGGGGGGCCGGCGGAAATTGTTAGAGACGGACTGACGGGCTTTTTAGTGGAGCCTGATAGCGTAAATGGCTTGGTAGGTGCGATCGCCCGCTTAGACCAAATTGACCGCAGCGCTTGCCGGCGACAAGCAGAGGTAGAATATTCTTTAGCAGCTTTGGGCGATCGTTGTGAACACTGGTTCAAATCTATCACTGCTAGTAGGGGGCGTCAGTAATAATACTGGCAAAATGTTACCAAGATTCGCTGACGGACGCACCTTACAAGTTTATTGAACAGCAATTCAAATCTATTCTAAAGTTGAGTTAAATAAACTCTTAATCGACCACAAAAAAAGAAAACAGAAAAAACTATGGCAACCGAACGTTTAGTGCTTTTATCCAGTAGAGAAATCGAAAAAATGCGCCAAGCAGGCCGTTTAGCGGCCGAACTTCTGCTACATCTCGAACCAATGGTAAAACCTGGTGTCAGCACTCTGGAAATTAACGATGAAGCCGAACGCTGGACTTTGGCACACGGAGCAAAAAGCGCTCCGCTAGGCTATAAAGGATTTCCCAAATCTCTGTGTGCTAGCGTCAATGAAGTAGTCTGTCACGGCATCCCGAATGCGAAACAAATTCTGAAAGAAGGTGACATTATTAATATTGATGTAACACCTTTAGTTGATGGTTATCATGGCGATACTTCCAAAACTTTTTTTGTGGGTAAACCTTCCCCTGTAGCGAAAAAGTTAGTTGAAGTAACCGAGGAATGTTTAAGAAGAGGAATTGCCGAAGTCAAACCGGGTGCTCGTACGGGCGACATAGGTGCCGCGATTCAAGAATATGCTGAAGCACAAGGTTTTTCGGTAGTGCGAAATTTTGCGGGACACGGGATTCACCGAGTCTTTCACACTGAACCGGAAATTCTGCACTACGGCAAGCGGGGTACGGGAAAAAAGCTCAGACAAGGCATGGTTTTTACGATCGAGCCGATGATTAATGAGGGTACTTGGGAAGTGGAAATTCTCGCCGATGGTTGGACATCTATCACCAAGGATGGAAAACTTTCGGCTCAATTTGAGCACACGTTAGCTGTCACAGATTCTGGGGTAGAAATTCTGACTTTGCCGTAGTAATGATTAACAAACAATCTGAAAAACTCACTCCTAAATCAATAATCAACCATATCCCGTAGGGGCGGTTTTACAGACAATATCTAACGATAATCAACAATCTAGATAAACCCGCCCCGCCACAACCGATAACCCAAATCCACCTGAAATTTGCATCGAATCCGAAAATGTAGGTTTGTATTTATGGGTGGGTGGGGGCGGGTTTTCGAGATAGTCTGTTTTAGTCAGAAATTGTCTGTAAAACCCGCCCCTACAGAATTACGATGATTCACCAAACACGCTCTAACTAATAACTAATAACTAATGACTGACATAAAATTTCTGCAACCAGGAGATTTGCTCAAAGTAATTGCCCCTAGTGGCACTTTGCGAGAATCAACCAACTTTGAAAAGGGTGTAGAAATTTGGAAATCCCGCGGGTATCGAATTGAATTAACACCGGGTTTTGACGATCGCTGGGGCTATTTGGCCGGTTCCGACGAAAACCGCGTCCGACAGCTAGCAGATGCCCTAAATGACCCGGATTGTCGCGGTATTCTCTGTGTTCGAGGCGGTTTCGGCAGCACTCGACTTTTGGAAAAAGGAAATGTGGGAAAGGCGGAAAATTCCCAATTTCCAACTCCCGATTCCCATTCGCCGAAATGGTTAATCGGCTTTTCCGACATTACTGCTTTGCTGTGGAATCAGGCTAAATTGGGTGTTTGGGGTGTTCACGGGCCGATGCTGACAACTTTGGCTGCTGAACCGGATTGGTCTGTCGATCGACTTTTTGACTGCATAGAAGGTCGTCCCTTACAATCTTTGCAAGGTAAAGGATGGGGCAGCGGAAAAGCCACCGGCCGGCTGTTTCCAGCGAATCTGACCGTGGCTTCTCATTTGCTCGGAACCCCGTATCAACCGGATTTGACCGGGGTTATTCTCGCATTTGAGGATGTTTCCGAGGCTCCTTACAGGGTCGATCGAATGCTGACTCAGTGGCGGATGGCGGGGGCTTTCGCTGGGGTGCGGGGCATTGCTGTGGGGCGCTTCAGTCGCTGCGAGATTGACCCGAGTATTCCTAGTTTTAGCATTGAAGAGGTTTTGCGCGATCGGCTGGGGGACTTGAATATTCCGATTGTATCCGATTTGCCCTTCGGGCACGAGGGAGTTAACGCTGCTTTACCGATGGGAATTATAGCTAGTCTTGACGCTGATTCGGGATTGCTCAGTTGCGGGTAAAAACTACTTTTTAGATAGCCTGAAAATCATTCATCAAAGTTCTGTAAAAGAATTGTCGATTTCAGAATATTTAAGGTGCGTTGTGCATGGTAGCGAAACTGAAGCATAAATAAAGCATAGGATAATAGTAAAATTATCAGGAAAAATGGGATGATTTCTAAGGGTGGTTTTTCGGTGACAAAGAAAAATACAAGCCAACCCAATCCCAAAGACAGTAAAAAGACAATAGATATAGTGGGAAGACTCATCTTCAATGGCAACACCGAACCGCCTTCAACGTCTTGAATTTGTCCTGTCGCCACCAAAAAGCCTCTCCAATCTCCGCCAGTAATTGTCGCGCGGAGGAAATCACCATCAAGCTCGATTTGGTAGCAGTAAAGAATTCGGCTTCCCCCGATTATAGCTTTGTGAACCGTTAAACCTGTACGAACTTTGGCAGCAAGCCGTTGGCGGACTACATTTTTGGAAAATGGTATATGAATGGTTGCTTCCCGGTAGGGCAAGAGCGAGTACAATAGTTTGAAGAACGGATTTAAATTTAATGGCATAGCAAAAAACACGATCGTGAATTGCATCAATTGCCACTACCTAATTCTAAGCAGGGATGTTTCATTCTATCAAAGTTTTCAAGCTCCAACCACTATAAGTAAATCTACGGAGGTTTTGGGGAATCGAGATTGTGCGATCGCGAATCGCGGGAGGTTTGCCCCTACATTCACGCTATATCTAGAGGGGTGGCGTAAATCCTGCCAGATAATAGTTTACAGCAACAAAATAGTCCCGTCGGGTGAGGCTAACACTAGATAGCCAAAATTACATTTAAAATGGATTATATGTGCAAATGTTGCTGGCAACACAGCAAAAAGATTTTAAAACTTTCGCAAAGAGGTGGATATGAGAACACACAACTTGTTAAACAGTATTGCGGCCACTGTGCTAGTTGCAGGATTGGCACTCACTGGCATTTCGTCTAGTGCTGTTGGCGAACAGATAGGGAATAACGATCGCATAGATGGAGTAATTCGCCGCACTTCCCCGATTTA
Organism: Microcoleus sp. AT9b-C3; assembly: GCF_036705485.1. Lineage (NCBI taxonomy): Bacteria > Bacillati > Cyanobacteriota > Cyanophyceae > Oscillatoriales > Microcoleaceae > Microcoleus > Microcoleus sp. AT9b-C3. The sequence goes on from NZ_JAUBUR010000008.1 coordinate 77,974, forward strand.
CCGTTTCCGAAATATGTGGGTTCCGGGATCTCCGACCGAAGAATTGCGCGGCCAAGAATACACATTCAGCGCGAGGGAAGGGGACAACATTGAAGTGTTTTTAGATACAGATAGAAGTCGCGGTTTTACTCCCGTAATGGTGCTGTTTTACGGGAACAACAAACAAGTCGCTTTTACGCAAGACCGTTCTTTTAATTATCAAATTCCCCGTAGTGGCGATTATAAACTGTTAGTGTTAGCAAAAGATGCAGCTAGAGGCGGTAGCTACACGCTGGAAGTTTCGGGAATTGATGGGGGCGACAGACGAGCTCGCAATTCGCGGGACGATTGGTACACCAGGCGAGATGACGATCGATATGACGGTGGATATGATAGAGAACGGCTGTTGCAAGATGATTTTGACTTGCGGTCTGTTGATTGTCGCGAGAGACGTTCTATGGTGAGAGTAAGGTTTGACGATGGTAATCAAGATTCAACTTACTGCGCGGTCCCGAATAGAAGGTATCCGGCGGGAGATTATTATTACAATTCGCGGACTAGAGAGTTAGACTCGGCGAGGCGGAATGATAGTAGATTCGATGCGGGCCCAGATCAATGTCGGGTAGTGGTGGGCGGAGTCTGTGTGACGAGATAGTTTCGATTTAACTCAATTGGTGTAAGTCCCACACCGTAACTGTACCCGGTTCGGTGTTGGGATATAAGCCAAACAAAAATATAGAAAGAGTTGGCATATAGAGTTGATTTGAGTTAATATATAGATGGTTGCGACCCACTCACTCGGCTGTAATAACAAAACGGTCATAGTAGCAGTAATATGTTTACCGGGAAACGGCGAGAGAAAGGAGGAAAAGGCAGACCGCTGGTTAGTATGGTATGCCCTGCTGTAAAAAATAACCCATGTTTGTTGTACGAAAATAGTTTTTGGTCTTAGGAAATAGGACTTCGGCGTGGGTTCCCTACGAGGGGATAAAGGGCGTAAAAGCCCAGAGATGCTGTGTAAGACTCCGATCGTCTTTGATGACGAATATTCAGCAATGAATATCCCCAATAGAGCGACGGCAAACGAGACACGAAGCCCGAATTATAACGGTACTCCGTTTAGTTTGGGTATTTCACAGATCGACTAAGTTACATCTTTGAGAGCCGATCGCGAAGTGTTCGGAGATTTTTTGACAACGCTCATGCTGCCGTCGGTTTCTAGCACGACTGCTTCGATTTCTTCGATCGACGCGCTGCCCGTCCCCCGAATCGCCGCCCGAATTTCCTCTTCACTCACGCGCTGCTGCCGCATCGCCACAGGCAGAAATTGGCCTTGGTTGAGCAGCATAGTAGGTTCGGCTTTGATGAGATTTTTTACCCACTTTACCCGCACGGCAAGCCACGTGACGATGAATTGCAGCCCGATGAGCAAGCCGAGTCCAAAAATGCCCTCGACGAGCGAAACGTCTTTTGACATGATGACAGTCGCCAGCGTCGAACCGAGCGCGATGGTAACGATGAAATCGAAGGCATTCCACTTCGACAGAGTTCGCTTGCCGGAGACGAGCAGCAAAACAATCAGCGCGGCGTAAGCGGAAACGCCGAGCGTCAAAATCCGAATTATTTCAAACCAATTGTCAAAAAACATATTTTTATTTCGCCGTCCTCATTTTGGGTGCTTCCCTGCTGCGCCAGTCCTAGATGCTTCGTCTGCTTGAGGTCGCGGTCGCGGATTCTGTTAGTTTGCATTGTCATTGTAGCAGAAGCGTGGATGTGAAAATTCCGTATTAGCAATAGTTTCAGCTATTAAGAATTCCTTGACCGTGCCAGAAGGTTGCTATCGAACTCAGCCACTCCCTCATCTCCCTCCCCGCTGACAGATGAATTTTTTGTCAAAAAGGACGATCGCACAGTGGTAAGCTACCAAAGGCATTGAAATATCTAAGGTAGAGAAAAGTTAAAATGTCGGCATTAAATGAAGTTCCCTTGTTGTTGCGGGCAGCCCGCGGCGAAACCCTAGACCGCCCGCCCGTGTGGATGATGCGTCAAGCCGGCCGCTACATGAAGGCTTATCGAGATTTGCGAGAAAAGTATCCCTCGTTTCGCGAACGTTCCGAAATTCCCGAAGTTGCGATCGAAGTTTCCCTTCAGCCGTGGCGCGCGTTTCAACCCGACGGCGTAATTCTGTTTTCCGATATTGTCACCCCTATGCCCGGTTTGGGCATCGACATGGACATCGCCGAAGGTAAAGGCCCGATTATCCACGCACCCATCCGCACTCAGCAGCAAATTGACAACCTGCAACCGCTGAACCCGGAAGAAAGCTTGCCGTTTATCAAAACAATCCTGAAATCCCTGCGCGAAGAAGTCGGCAACAAATCCACCGTGCTCGGCTTTGTGGGCGCGCCCTGGACGTTGGCAGCCTATGCCGTTGAGGGCAAAGGTTCTAAGGATTATGCCATCATCAAAAACATGGCATTTTCCGATCCAACTTTACTGCATCAGTTGCTGTCGAAATTCGCCGATGCGATCGCCGTTTACGTGCGCTATCAAATCGACTGCGGCGCCCAAGTAGTGCAAATGTTCGACTCCTGGGCCGGCCAACTCTCCCCGCAGGACTACGACACCTTCGCCCTACCTTACCAGAAACAAGTATTCGAGCAAGTCAAAAAAACCCATCCCGACACCCCGCTAATTCTGTTAGTCACCGGTAGCGCCGGCCTCCTCGAACGCATGACAACATCCGGCGCGGATATCATCAGCGTGGATTGGACGGTTGATATGGCCGACGCGCGCAAGCGTTTGGGCCCCAACATGAACGTTCAGGGAAATCTCGATCCCGGCGTGTTGTTTGGTTCTCAACCGTTTATTCGCGATCGAATTCTTGATACAATTCGCAAAGCCGGTCATCGCGGACACATCCTCAATTTGGGACACGGCGTCTTACCGGGAACTCCCGAAGATAACGTGCGTTTCTTCTTTGAAACCGCAAAACAAGCCGACAAATTGCTTGCAGTTGCTGCTTAATTTGATTTCGATTGTAGAATGCGATCGAATCCGGTTAATTGCAACTCATATTTGTAGGACACTCCAAGAGTCCATTAGTGTCAACTTAACGTAAAACCCACCGTCTCTCTTGTTTGTATCAAAGTCTAGATCCCCCCTAACCCCCCTTAATAAGGGGGGATATGAACCACTCAAAGTCCCCCTTATTAAGGGGGATTTAGGGGGATCTGGACTCGAATAAAAGCGATATTCCTCATGGACTTTAGGTTGAAGTTGGCACTAATAGGCCATGCCGTTTCCCTACCCTCGAAAAATCCTCAAATCCTCCCTCTTCCCCTGCGGCAAAATGAACTCCAAAAAAATTTTTGTGACGGGTGCAAGTGGCTGTATCGGTCACTACATGGCCGAAACTTTGATTCAAGAAACAAACCACGAACTTTACCTCTTAGTTCGCAACCCAGAAAAATTAAAATTTGACTGGAAAGCCCGCCCCGGCATCCATATAATACAAGGCGATATGCGAGATATCGATCGACATGCCGAACTTCTCCAAACAATAAATGTAGCGATTTTAGCTGCCACTGCTTGGGGAGGAACTCAAGAAGTGTTTGACGTTAACGTAACCAAAACTCTCCGCCTAATTCAACTACTTTCGCCACAGACTTGCCAGCAAGTAATTTATTTTTCAACGGCAAGTATTCTCGGTCGAGACAACAATTTGCTGAAAGAAGCCGGGGAACTAGGAACAGATTATATTAGCTCAAAATACAACTGCATGGTGCATTTGTCAGCCTTGACAAATGTGCCTCCAATTACAGCACTTTACCCGACATTAGTATTGGGAGGAGATGCAGAAAAACCAGTTTCTCACTTGTCATCTGGTCTGCCACTTGTCGCCAAATGGATTGGTTTGATTCGCTGGTTTAAGGCAGATGGCAGTTTTCACTTCATCCACGGTGCAGATATTGCCAAAGTAGTTAATTATTTAGTTGAACATCCACCTGCTTCCGAAGAACCGCGACATTTTGTGCTAGGAAATCCGGCAATTACAGCTAATGAAGTGGTAGAACAAGCTTGCCAGTATTTGAATAAAAACATATTTTTTCGGATTACTCTGTCACCTTGGCTAGCAGATTTCTTTATTTGGCTGTTCCGAATTCAGGTGGCTGCTTGGGATAGATTTTGTATCAGCTACCGCCATTTTACCTATCAAAATCTGGTGAATCCCGAAAGCATAGGAATGCCGAGTTACTGCGGCACAGTGGCAGATATGTTAAGAACTAGCGGGATTCCGGGCAAAGATTCAAAGTAGGGGAGAAGGAAGTTCGGCAGCGGATTATGTAACGGATGTAACGGATGTAACGGATGTCAGGAAGAAGGAAGAGGTTCGAGGGAAGAAGGAATGTGCACTAAACGAGTAATGTAGGGTGATTCGTGCACACCAAACGACTAATTTACTGTTTCAAGTTTTTTTTGCCTTAATCCCATGCTTTTTAAATGCGATTATCCTCAATTAAGGGTCAAATACGATAAGATATCAGCATTTGCAAACTTTAACAGGGAACTGCAAGCTAAAAATTGCGCTCATTGTGTGTGGCTTAGGGGGTGTGACCCCTCGCCAGATATTCGATCGAGTGCAAGATCGTAATTTTAGCCTTAACATGAAGTCTTGAGAGTCGATAAAACTCTCAAACACGCCAGCCCGATCGCAAGTTGTTTACTGATGTGAGGTTTAACATATAATGCGAGTTCTTCTAGTTTACCCGCTGTTTCCGAAAACATTTTGGTCTTACGAGAAAATCTTAGAATTAGTCGATCGTAAAGTGCTGCTGCCACCGCTGGGTTTGGTAACTGTAGCAGCTATTTTACCCCAAGAATGGGAATTTAAGTTAGTCGATCGCAATATCAGACAAATTACAGAAGCTGAATGGGAATGGGCAGAGCTCGTTATTCTGTCCGCAATGATTGTCCAAAAAGAAGATTTGCTAGACATAATTCGCGAAGCAAAACGGCGCGGTAAATCCGTAGCTTGCGGCGGCCCTTACCCGACTTCAGTACCCGAAGAACCTCAAGCAGCGGGCATAGATTACCTGATTCTCGACGAAGGCGAAATCACCTTGCCAATGTTTGTCGAAGCAATAGCGCGCGGCGAAAAAAGCGGAATTTATCGATCGGACGGCGTAAAACCCGATGTTACCACAACCCCCGTTCCCCGCTTCGACTTGCTGGAATTAGACGCCTACGACTCGATGTCGATTCAATTTTCCCGAGGTTGTCCCTTCCAGTGCGAATTCTGCGACATCATCGTCCTCTACGGCCGCAAACCCCGCACCAAAAACCCCCAACAATTGATAGCAGAATTAGACTATCTCTACAACTTGGGCTGGCGGCGCGGCGTGTTCATGGTAGACGACAACTTTATCGGCAACAAACGCAGCGTCAAACTGTTGCTAAAAGACTTACAAGTCTGGCAAGAAGAACACAAATTCCCGTTTACTTTCAACACAGAAGCGTCCATCGATTTAGCCCAAGACCAAGAATTGATGGACATGATGGTTGCTTGCAATTTTAATGCAGTATTTCTAGGGATTGAAACCCCTGATGAAGAAAGCTTGCAAATGACCAAAAAATTCCAAAATACCCGCAATTCCCTGATCGAATCCGTAGAATTAATTGCCAAATCGGGTTTGCGAGTAATGGCCGGATTTATCATCGGATTTGACGGCGAAAAACCCGGTGCCGGTCAGCGGATTGTCAAGTTTGCCGAAGCAGCAGCCATTCCGAGTACAACCTTTGGAATGCTGCAAGCTTTGCCACACACTGCATTGTCCCACAGACTAGCAAAAGAAGGGCGGTTGCGCGACAAATCTGGCAACCTCAATCAGACTACTTTGATGAACTTTATCCCGACGCGGCCTCTCGAAGATATTGCCCGCGAATATGTCGAGGCATTCTGCGAAGTGTACGATGCTGAGAAATATTTAGACCGGACTTATCGCCATTTCTTAATGTTGGGTGCACCTACAGCAAAGATACCTGCAAGAGTTCCCAGTTGGATCGATTTGCGAGCACTGCTAACTGTGGTTTGGCGGCAGGGAGTCAAGCGCAAAACTCGGTGGAAGTTCTGGCATCATTTGTTCAGCATTCTCAAACGCAATCCTGCGGTTTGGGATCATTATTTGACTGTGTGTGCTCACAACGAGCATTTCCTCGAATACCGCCAGATTGTACGGGATGAAATTGAAGCTCAATTGGCTGAGTTTTTGGCTAATGAGTCTCAAACAGTATATCAAGAACCTGTTGCTGTTGAGGAGAAGCAAGTGCAAGCTGTTTAGGGTTGGAGAATTGAACCGCAGATGAACGCAGGTAAACGCAGATGAATTTAAGATTGTCTGCGTTTATTTGGTTATACTTAGTTTATAGACTTGGTTTTTTAAGAGCATGGAAACTGTAAATATCCATCAAGCTAAAACAAATTTATCACGACTATTGTCGCGTGTGGAACTGGGAGAAGAAATCATTATTTCCAACGAAGGCATCCCAGTCGCGAAGTTGGTTCCGTTTCGTACTTCATCCAATCGACGAGCTAGTTTGGGACAAGATCGAGGGAGATTTGTTTTGCCAGAGGACTTTAACGATCCTTTGCCAAAAGAGATTTTGACAGCATTCGAGGGAGATGAAGAGTGAAACTCTTGCTGGATACGCAGTGTTTTTTGTGGTGGTTTGCCCAACCAGATCGATTGAATGAGGAGGCGATCGCACATATTGCCGATGAAACGAACGAATTGTGGTTTTCTGTTGCTAGTGTCTGGGAAATGGGCATCAAAGTTGCGATCGGAAAGTTACCACTGCCAGAACCGATAGATACCTACATTTCGACACGCATGATACAGTTAGATGCGCGATCGCTCGAAATTACAGCACCTCATGCCCTGCGAGCGGCTCCGTTACCATTACATCATCGAGATCCCTTCGATCGAATGCTGATTGCCCAGGCTCAGATGGAGGAGATGACGCTTGTGAGTGCTGATTCAATGTTCAAGCAATACAGCGATATTGATATTCTTTGGGCCGCCAATTCGTGAGATTAATCTCGTTTCCAAGCTCTGCCTGGGAATGTCATATCTGCGGATATGCTGGCTCAAGAAAGCAAGCAGATAGAGCCTCCTTCGGCATTCTCATTTTCTGACTGAAAAGGTGAAATACTACTATTGGCTGCTGCACTTATTTCGGCAGATAGAGGCGCGATCGCCCGCAAATATGAAAATCTAATTACAAGATAAAAAATATCAAAATAGCGATCGCCCTCAACCCGCCATGTTAGGAACAAATCAACTCAGAACAGCCGCTCTCTTAGGACTCCTAAGCGGCCTTCTCGTTTTAGGAAGTTATTATTTAATCGGCAACGAGCAAGGACTTTACATCGGTTTAGCGCTAGCGGCTTTCTCAAGTTTTAGCTCTTGGTACTATTCCGACACCGCCGCGTTAATGGCTTACCGCGCTCAGCCGATCGCCCGCAGCGAAGCTCCCGAAATCTACGATATGGTAGCATCGCTGAGCGAAAAAGCCCAAATTCCGGTGCCGAAAATATTTCTAGTTCCCACTCAATCTCCGAACGCATTCGCCACAGGAAGAGACCCGGAACACGCGACAATAGCAGTTACTGAAGGCATCATTAAGCTGCTTTCCCGCGAAGAATTGGAAGGCGTTTTAGCCCACGAACTCACCCACATCCGCAACCGCGACACGCTCACTCAAGCAGTTGCAGGAACAATTGCCGGCGCCATTACATTTGTCGGGCGAATTCTGACTTTTGGAGCGCTTTACGGCCCGGTAACGCGGGATAGCAGACAAGGCCCAAATCCGTTTGGTTTGCTGTTTTTAATCATTTTAGCACCGCTATCAGCAACCGTAATTCAAATGGCGATTTCTCGGACGAGGGAATTTGCAGCCGACAGCGGTGCGGTGGAAATTACCAATAACCCGATCGGCTTAGCAAACGCGCTGCAAAAATTGGAGAAAATGGGTCATGAAATTCCGATGCACGGCAATCCTGCGATGTCACCGCTGCTGATTGTGAATCCTTTTTCGACTAAAGGTTTGCAGTCACTTTTCCGCACTCACCCGCCGACAGAGGAGCGCATTCAGCGCCTTTTGGAAATCGCGCAGCAGCAGCAGCAAGGTTCTCCTGTTATGGCTTACATAAACGGAATTTGATCGGTCGAAAATGCAGCAACAATATGGAGAAACCCGGTGTTTTGAAGCAACCGGGTTTCTGTATGTTTATAACGATCGCTGTAGGGAGCGACTAATTAGATAGGTAGGGGCGATCGCTATTTCTGCAAACATCGCATAGTTTGGTATTTACTGTGAGGGGTGATGCCTCCATTGAAAGGATTTACCCCACGCTCAGCAATTCATCAAGCTTGTTTTTTAAGTCCGGTGATGCTAGTAGTGGTCTATAAACTTCACCTTCATAGGGCTTCCAAACATATCCAAGAGTGAACGATAGAAAAACTGAAGATGCTCCGATTGCTTGCCAAACAGCTTCAGCTAAAACCAATCCAGGAAAAACCAAGGCAGGCTCTTCAATCAATTCGCTGTAGGTTCTAAACTCATCTACTTCCATATCAACTAAAGCATACCGAAACGGTGGAGCAAACCGCAAACTCTGATACAGAAATATACCTATTTCCGTCATTAAATAAGCACTTTCTGGAGTGTCAATTCCCATCTCACTGATGCCACTTGGACAAACACGACACCACCAATTTTCTTCTATGTCCTGAAAAATTTCTGCCCGACATTGGGAATGTCTACCGTTTGAGAGCACCAAGGAAATTTCATTGAAATATTGAGCAAATTGCTGTGCTTCAGATTGCTTTGTGCCACATTCAGCCGATAAGCTAAACACCCATGCCATTGCTGTTTTCCTGTTGACTAAATTAAACTATCAAACTTTCTCCCATTCGTTCTGTGTCGGGACCAGGGCTGCTTCATATTTCTCTAAAAGCATTGTAGCGCTTAGCAAAATACTGACATGAGTTGGACGATATTGCACAGATTCAATATTTCCGAGGATCTTGCTGTCGTCAATCTGCCAAAGAGGATCTTTTCCTGTTCCGCCAAATTTTGGGGGTTTGCGGAATGGTGGTAAGCCTTCGATAGAGAGGGATTATCGCACAAACGCAGATTTGTCCGTTTGCCGTTGTCTGTTTCAGTCGGCTCATCGTGGAGTGCGATCGCAAAACGCAGATGATTTGGAATCATCTGCGTTCATCTGCGGTTTAATTAAACCCTATTAACCTCAAGCCGTAACCTTATCTAAAGGCCGCACTTGATGGAGAAATTCGCGAAGTGCATCGCCTTCCACCACTTCAGTTTCCAACAGCTTCTGCGTAATTGTTTCCAACAATTCCCGATTTGCTTTCAGAATATCCACAGCTTGTTGGTGTGCAGTTTCGACAATTTCCTTCACTTCTTGGTCGATCGCCTCAGCAGTCTGAGCACTTACCGCACGGCGGGCATTTCCCATACCGTCATTGAGGAACATTGCTTGTTGACCTCGATCGTAAGCTAGAGGCCCCAAAACCTTACTCATCCCGTAAGTTGTCACCATCCGTTCAGCTAAATCAGTCGCCCTTTGCAAGTCATTTGAAGCGCCAGTAGTAATGCTACCAAACACGACTTCCTCAGCCGATCGCCCGCCCAGCAGTGTAGCAATTTGACCGCGCAGTTCCGATTCATCCAACAAGAAACGGTCTTCTGTCGGTACTTGCAACGTGTAACCCAGTGCAGCCATACCGCGCGGGACGATCGAGATTTTTGACACTTCGCCGCCGCCAGTCATCGCAGCACCCACCATCGCGTGCCCGACTTCGTGGTAAGCCACAATCTTTTTCTCTTTTTCGTTGAGCACCCGGCTTTTCTTTTCCAAGCCAGCGACAACGCGCTCAAACGCCTCATAAAAGTCTTCCTGAGCTACAGTTAGGCGCTTGTTGCGAGCAGCTAGCAAGGCAGCTTCATTGACCAAATTTGCCAAATCTGCGCCCGAAAAACCGGGGGTGCGAGTGGCGACAGCCTTCAAGTCAATATCCGGGCCCAACTTCACTTTTTGAGAGTGAATGTTCAAAATTTCTTCGCGGCCCGATAAATCGGGGCGATCGACTAAAACTTGGCGATCGAAACGGCCAGGGCGCAACAAAGCAGCATCCAAACTTTCTGGGCGGTTAGTTGCAGCCAGCACAATTACCGTAGTATTGCCCGCCGCAAAACCATCCATTTCAGTTAACAGTTGATTGAGAGTTTGTTCGCGTTCGTCATTCCCACCGAAGCTAGCGTTACTGCTACGAGATTTGCCGATCGCGTCCAATTCATCTATGAAAATAATACAAGGAGCCTGTTTCTTAGCCTGCTCGAATAAATCTCTAACTCTTGCAGAACCAACACCTACAAACAGTTCCACAAACTCCGAACCCGAAATGCTAAAAAACGGCACGCCAGCTTCACCAGCCACTGCTTTCGCTAACAGCGTTTTGCCAGTTCCCGGAGGCCCGACTAACAGCACGCCCTTCGGAATTCTCGCGCCAATTGCCGTAAATCTGTCAGGAGTTTTCAGGAACTCAACAACTTCGACTAATTCAGTTTTAGCTTCTTCTACTCCAGCCACATCAGCAAAAGTAATTTTCGCCGATTCGCCTTCTACATAGACCTTAGCTTTGCTTTTGCCGAGCGAGAGCGCACCCTGTGGCCCGCCACCCTGCCTGTTCATGAAAAATTGAAAAATCGCCACAAAAATCAGCGGCGGAACCACCCAGCTTAAAACACTGCCGATCCAGCCATTTTTGGCAGGGGGAGTTGCCGCAAATTCAACGCCTTTTTCTTGCAAAAGTTTAGGAAGTTCCAGGTCAAAAATTGGCGTAGTGGAGAGCACTTGACCGGGTTTGTCGCCTTCGCCTTTGAGTTGGTAGCGAATTTCATTTTGACCTACTGAAGCTCTGACTACATCTTGTTCTTGTACTTGATGGACGAACAAGCTGTAAGGCACTTGCGGAATTTGGGGGCCGAACAAATTGGGTAAAAAGATGTTTGCCAGCAAAAACAAACTTGATAGCAATAACAAAATATTGCTAATTTGGCGAAAACGAGGTGCTTGGGGCTGGTCTTTAATAGCCATTGATAACTGTCATCCTTTGATTTAAAGCAGTTTTATTCATCTATTTTCTCATCAAATACCCACACACTGTTAAGCGGATTTCCTCACTTTATCGGGTGGGTTAACCCGCTAGCACGGATTTGCTATTATTAACAATGTTTTTTTGAGTAAGCGCCAAGACGCTAAGGACTCGAAGGAAGAGAAGAGAAGAGCGTTATAGTATGTAGGGTGCGCCGAAGAACACCGAATATTTATGCCGCTTCTGGGTTTAACTGAATCATTTCCCAAGTGGTATAAGTGCCGATCGCACCCCAAATAACGTAAGGCAAAAGTAACAAAGCCGCAGTTTGAGAAATCGGCAAAACAGCCAACGTCAACACAGCTCCCACAATCTCGCCAGCCCCTCCCAAAATTGTCCCTACTTTGAGACTTTTGGCTCTGAGAGTAGTGGGAATATAAGCAACTGTTACAACTTCTAAAAGCAAGTACAAAACCATCAGCAGCCATATTTTAAGGCTCCCTGGCTCATGTTCCCAAACGACAGAAGCGCTGCCGGCCCCGCAAGCAAAAATTACCGTCCAAATCAACGGAATAGCAGGCTCAAAAAACATCCAATCCGGTCTTTTAAGTTTGACTGCCCAGTTAATATCGCGCAGTTTAAAAAACAAAGTGCCGAAGGCGACTAAGAAAGTCACGCCGCCGATAATCATCCAAGATTCGATCATGGTTTTCAACTTTCAAATTGCTCGATCGCTCATTAAGTCGATCGTGTCAAATCCAAGCCGAACTTAGATCCGCCTATAGTAATAACTTTTTTGACATACTCCCCGGCCATCAGGCACGGGGATTCTAAGGTCAAACAGCAATTGCAGGCTCTCGCCCGTCTGACATCGCCTAACTTAGCGGTTGATGCCCCAACCGCACAAATATTTTTGGTGGCATTTTCATCCCGCCCATTTAGTAATTGGCAGGACGGACAACGCCATTCTCTCACTGATAAATCTAGTTTTTCCAGAACATGACTGCAATGAAAGCAAGTCTTGCTCGATGGATACCAACGGTCGATAAAAATGATTTGTTTACCTTTCTTCGTCGCCACCCATCCCAGAATTTGCAGGAATTCCCCAAATGCTAAATCTAAAATTTTCCGTCCCCAGAGGCGTTGCATTCCCTTCAGGTTCAACGTCTCAAAGCACAGCACGTCAAACTTATCTGTTAGTTTATGTGCCAGCTTCCAGAACCAGTCAGAGCGCCGATTCACCACATCTTCATGCTGGCGAACAAGATACTTTCTAGCGCGTTCCCGATTGGCTGAACCTTTCTGTTTATGAGAGTGCTGGCGACTCGCTTTCTGGATGGCATTAAGCGACTGTTTGAGGAATTGAGGCGATTCGATTTTGGCAGCATCCGAGACGGTGAGGAACGTTTTTAAACCAAAGTCAAATCCAGCGATTCTACTCGTCTCGAATTTGCTTTCTGACTCCGAAACGCTATCAACAACCACAACCATAAACAACTCACCTAATCTCGTGCGTTTAATGGTTAAAGTTTTGACTGTTCCCTCAATTTCTCTCGATTTCCAATATTGATACACTTTCTGCCCAATCTTGAGCCGATTGCCACCTAAAAACTTGTATCCAGCCTGTTTTAAGGTGAAAGACTTATATTTCTTTACTTTCTTGAATCCCGGCGCCCTCACTCCTTTTTGATGATGTTTGAAAAACAACTGGTAGGCTTTCTCAATGCGCTGGCAGATATCCTGCACAGCTTGAGATCCAACCAACTGCCAGAACGGATTGCGCTTCCGCAGTTTGGCAATATGAGCCTGAAGTTTGGCGCAGTTCAAATGCTTAGCCCACATCCGGTAGTACCGTTTATGGAGTGCTATACAATGGTTATAAATTACCCCGGCAGCATTGATGGTTCGCTTGAGGTATTTATTTCGCTTATGATTGTATAGTTTGAACTTCAGAGTCTTCATACTATTATTGTATAGTCAAAATGTTCTCATGGGGGACTCAGAGAAAATAAAATACAATAAAATAAAAAGCCGTCCTAGAAGGACGGGGCTTTAGACCCCTTAATTTCGGTAAAGCCCGATGCAATTATCCCTAACCGCCAGACAAATTCTTAGCAAACTCATCGCGTCCAGACACCAAATTAGCTGGAACGCCGTTAGGGTAATTTTGTGCGATTAAAGCTTGCAACTTTTGAACTCGGTTTTCGGGGTTTGGGTGAGAACTCAAAAACTCCGGCGGCGCTTCGCCCTTCCTAGCAGAACCGAGAATTTGCATCACCTCAACAATACCTCTAGGATCGTAACCCGCTTCCGTCATAAACCGAAAACCGAGCTGATCGCTCTCAAGTTCATCGGATCTACCGTACCGCAAACCGACAACTTGATTGACAGCTTGAGCAATTAATGCTGCCTGCTGACCGCCCCCGCGATCGTCGCTAGTAGCTACCCCAACCGCCGTTACCAAAGCCCTGCCCAACTGCTGCTTTGCCAAGTGTTCCGCACCGTGGCGCGCCACAACGTGACCGCTTTCGTGCCCCAGTACCGCAGCCAATTGAGCCTCGGAATTCAGCCGCCGCAGCAGCCCCGCAGTAATGAAAACTTGTCCCCCCGGTAAAGCAAAAGCATTGACAGTTTGGGCGTCTCGCAGCAGGTGGAATTCAAACGGATAACCAGCTTGTTTCGCCGCCGAACCGTTGACAACTCGTTCTCCTACTCGATCGATATACTGCTGAATACTCTGGCTGGGATAAAGCCCCCCGTACTTAGCGGCCATTTGATCTCGCGCCCGCAATCCCAAAACTACCTCTTGGCGGGGAGAAAGCTGCACGCGCTGTCTCTCTCCAGTTACCGGATTTTGTACGTCGTTTGTAAAATAGGTGATTGCCCCAAAAAATGCCATTAATAGCCCGATCGCGGCTCGAAATAAAAATTTATTCACAGGCTTTTACCTAAAAACTTTCGCGCTTACAATACTAGGGTGACAGCTCTCTCCACATCTGTCTGAAGTATCAAGAATGGAAAGTTGTTAGAGTTTTTTTGGATGATTTGCGAACAAGGCTTTTTTTAACGAACCGCGAAGGCGCGTTAGCCAAGCGGCACGAAGGAAGAGAAGAAGAGAAGAAGGTTATAGTTATTAAATTGGTTAAACCTATTGAATCCATTACAAAATCAGTTGCCGAACTTCTTTCGCAATATGTTTCAAGCTACCCGCCGCCGCCTTGCTATTTGGTACACTGCCGTTACTGCTGTATTGTTACTTGTATTCGCCACTGGTTTCTATTTCTATGTCCGCAATACTTTGATCGATCGCATAGATGACACCCTGCATCACGTTGTTGAAGTAATAGAGCGAACTCTCGTTATCGAACCGCTCAATTTCCCTAATACTGAAGATAAAATTAAGTTGCAAGTTAATATTCAAGCGAGTTTTCGAGATAGTACCGATGCAGTAGAAGACGACCACATTGATTTAGAATGGTTCAGTCCTACGGGCGAATTGCTGTGGTCTACATTATCGGAACCGTTGAATATTCCCATTCACGCTAACCGCACCGGCGAAACAGTTTGGATAATTAATAATAAGTTGCAGTCCGATCAAAACCACTCCCTCAGACAAGTAACGCAGCGAGTACAAATCGGGCGCCAAGTTCTGGGATATTTGCGAGTCAGCCATCCTTGGTTTGAAGTGACAAAACCCATCCGCCAATTAATTCTCGATTTGATTTTGGGCGCGGGTTTAACTCTAATTTGCGTTGCAGCTATTGGCTGGCTGCTGTCGGGATTGGCGATGGCGCCGGTGCGGGAGTCTTACGGGCGTCTCAAACAGTTTACCGCTGATGCTTCTCACGAACTCAGAAATCCGATCGCCACTATTCAAACTAACGTCCAAGTAGCTTTAGCGGAACCGGATATCGAACCGCAGCAGCATCAACAGCTACAAGTTATCGAACGTCTCACGCGCCGTTTGGGGCGCTTGGTTGATGATTTGCTGTTTTTAGCCAGACAAGATAGCGGTATCGTTCAGCAGCAGTGGATTGAGGTTCCTCTCGATGCTTTGCTGATGGAGGTAATTGAAGAACAACAGGCTCACGCCACTACCCAAAATCTCTCTCTTTCTTTGGAAATTGTCGATCTGCCCAACGCTGAGGACAACTTTACAGTGTTGGGAGACTGGGATCAACTAGCCCGACTTTTTACCAATATCGTCAGCAACGCCGTGCAGTACACCCCCTCTGGAGGTCAAATTCAAGTAGAATTGGAGGTGGCAGCTAAAAACAAAAGAAATTCGCCGATGTTAAATCCAGCGCTGCAAATAAAAGTAACAGACACCGGCATCGGAATTTCCGCAGAAGCCCTGCCGCATTTGTTCGATCGATTCTACCGCGCCGATCCCGCCCGTACCCACCGCAGCGCCGCTGGTTCCGGTTTAGGATTAGCCATCGCCAAAGCAATTGTCGAAAATCACCGCGGCCAAATCCGCATTGACAGCCAAGTCGATCGAGGTACCGCCGTTACCGTCACCCTCCCCGCCCACAAATCAGAAGCATCTCGCCCCTAAAACTTCCCCTCCTCCTCTGCGCCGTCTGCGCCCTCTGCGGTTAAAAAAAATCTACCCCTCAAGCCTGATTCTTCTTACCTCTGCCCCAAACCCAGCTATTAAAATTCAATTCACGCATAGATTAACATAAACCTTGTTGGAAAACCTCGATCGAACTTGTGAGGAGTTATTTATGTTTCGCCACAATCTACCGTTAAAAAAAATCAGCTTGCTAGCAGCCACCTGCGGAGGTTTACTCGTTAGTCTCGCAACACTTTCCCACGCCGGCGGCCCCCCGCCCCAACAAGGAAAACCCGTTTCCCAACCCGCAGAGACTCCCGCAGCCACTGAAGAACCCGTCAGCGAACCAACTCCGGCTGCGAGTCCGGGCCTCAGCGGGATGCCATCTACACCCACAGACGCGCCTCCCCGCTTCCCCCTGCCCAGTGCGCGAGTTACGCCTGCTGAAGGCGGGATAGTAATTAAACTGGTGAATACCACCAATGCTGTCATCAATTATCAAATCGTAGGCGTTACCCAGCCGCGCACTCTGGGTGAACAATCGGAAATTTTGCTTCAAACCCTCCCAGTGCCAATCACCCTCACTTACCAGCGCCCCGACGGCGGATTGGTGCTGGTTCGCCCCCAAGCAACCGCGATGCCGGGAATGTTGCAAGTCAGTTTCGGCGCGACAACTGAGGTGGCCGCTGATACAAAATCCCTAGAAATTCAGGAAGATGGGAGAGTATTTTTGAATTAGGTTAATTAGTTGGCGGTTGACTGTTGACTGTTGACGGTTGACTGTTGACGGTTGACTGTTACCATTCGTGTCAACTTCACACTAAAATCCATAATAAATATCGTTTATAGTCGAGTTTTGATCCCCCCTAACCCCCCTTAATAAGGGGGGGACAAGAGTATTCTTACGTCCCCTCTAACTCCTATTAATAAAGGGGGAAGAGCATTCAAAGTCCCCCTTTTAAAGGGGGATGCGAGGGGGATCGAAACTTGGATACAAACGAGATATTATACACAGGATTTTAGTATTATGTTGACACCGATAGGCTGTTACTAATTCCCAATTTCCCATTCCAAATTCCCAGTCCACCGTCACTCGCCTAGTAACAACGGAGGTAACTTAGTAAAAGGTAAATCCTCGTTGATTGCATCAATTTCTTCCTGTTCTCTTTCGTTGATTTGACCGATATAAGACTTGAGAATTTGGGCCAGACGGTTGTTATAAAATCGGTGCAAACTATAATTTGGCGTAGCTGGAAAGCCGCGCCGTTTTTTGTGTCTGCCCCCCGCACCCGGATCGAAGCTTTGGATGCCCCGATCGATCGCCCATTCGATCGGCGTATAGTAGCAAGCATCGAAGTGCAAACAGTCTATTTCCTGCAAACTTCCCCAATAACGCCCGTACAGTCGATCGCCCTTATACAAACAAAAAGACATACCCACCGGCTGTCTCTCATCTTCCTTATCGTAGGCGGCTACAAATAAAACTCGATCGCGATAATTGTGGTGCAACTGTTCAAAAAATCGCTTAGTCAGATACTTGCTTCCCCACCAACCAAATTTGTCGCAAGTATTCTCATAAAAAGCATACATTTGAGCAAACATGGCTTGGGGAATTTCATCGCCCGTCAGCGTTTTTATCAACAAACCAGCTTGATCGACTGCTTTGCGTTCGCGTTTGATATTGCGGCGCTGGTTGGCATTAAATGCGCCTAAATAATTGTCAAAATTTTGATAGCCTTGATTTTGCCAAATATAACTGTGGTGCAGCCAACTGCTGAAACCGTGGCTTTCCATTCTTTCGCGCCATTCTGGATCGACATAAAGGAAATTGCAACCAGAGATATTGTGGCGATCGCAAAAATGGTCGATCGCGCTTACCATTACTGCCGTTAACTCGTCTTCATCTTCCCCCTCGGCAATCAGAAACCGATAGCCTTCAGCCGGAGTAAACGGCGTCATTCCCATCAATTTGGGATAATAGTGAACACCCAAACGTTGGGCTAAATCCGCCCACTGATTATCGAATACAAATTCCCCGTAACTGTGACTTTTGACATAAAGTGGCGCGCAAGCAATCAACTGTTTGTCTCGCCAGACTGTTAAGTGATGCGGTAGCCAACCGGTTTTACCTGTTGCACTGCCCGATACTTCGAGATTGTTCAGCCAATCCCATTCGAGAAATGGAGTTTTTAGTGGCATCGCCAGGGCATCCCACGACGCTTGCGGGATTTCGCCTATTTTGCTAATCCATGCTACAGAATATTGAGGTTTTGGCTGTTTCAGCATAGGGAGACTTGTGCGTAGAGCGATCGAACTTTATTTAACTTAATATAATTTCCCCTGTTCCACACTTGTTACCAGGCTCTGCCTGGTAACGCAGATCCAGAGGCTCTGCCTCGATTTTCCTTGCGCTGGCGAGGCACAGCCTCGCTTACATGGGTTCCCAGGCAGAGCCGGGGAACCAGTTAAAATGCGCGACTATCGATCGACCCGATAATGCAAAAATACCTCTTGTCCCACCTGTTTAACCGCCAAAAGCTCCAATTTTGGAGCTAAATCCGCCAAAAAACCCTCTCCCTCCACAGGTGTCGGTGCATCCGCGCCACCTAAAATTAACGGGCATACCGTCAGCCAAAGTTCGTCTACCAAGCCTGCAGCCAGCACAGACGCTACCAGTTTTCCCCCACCCAGAATCGCCAAGCGTTTGATATCGAAGCTTGCTAGCTGTTGAAACGCATCAATCCAATCAATCTCTCCACCTGCGGTTTTCGCATAGATAATTCGATCGAACTTACTGTTTGTCATCGGGTAGGGAAACGGCAATGCTGTGTGCCTACTGTCTTGCCCCGTCAGCAGCCACCGAGGCACCGGTTGCTGGAAAAATCGCAAGTTTGGGTCAAATTGGGACGATCGCGAACATACAATTTGCATCGGTTGTGGGGGCTTCCCTTGCAGTTCCCTCTGTTTGACCAATTCCGGCGAAATTACTCTCATCGTCGTCCCATAAGCCTGTAACGTGCCGTTGCCGAACAAAACCGCGTCGCTTGCTGCTACTTGCTGTTCGAGGTGCGCTTTGTCGTTGGCAGAACCGAATCTCGCGGGCGATCGTACTACATCGGCAATTTTACCATCGGCACTGACTGCGAGTATTACTGTTGCTAATGGTCGATCGATCTTATCTGTCATTAATTTATCAAACTTTTCACGGGCGGTCAGAAACCGGGTTTTTTCCGAAATACTTCGTTACCACCCACAGATTCGGGCAAAAACCCGGTTTCTTTGTGGCGACGACCCAGAAACCGCGGGGATTTAAATCGCCGAAGATTTATTTTTTAAGGTAAATAACCCAATGTAAATAATACGATATTCTCTAATTGTACCAGTATTTCTGGATTAAGTTCACCAATTTTATTTCGCAGTCTTGTTTTCTCCAACACTCGCATTTGATGGCACAATGCAACAGAATCTTGAGCTAATCCTCCCTCACCGCCGGGAATCAAAACACACGAAGGAAGAGAGGCACGGCGCAGATTAGTTGTGAGAGGAATACTGATAATAGTAGTCGTGTACCTCGAAATAGTATCGTTCTGAAAAACGATTGTGGGACGTACACCAGCCTGTTCGGAACCTTGTGTCGGATCGAAGTCGGCAATCCAGATTTCACCCCGCCTGGTTGTCATGCCAAATCCTCATGTTTGAGAAGTTCTGCATATTCGCTGATTCCAAGTTCTGCAAGTTGTCGGTCTTCTTCGGCAAATTCGTTGTAGAGTGCAGCTAATTTAGTTTCATCGATCGCAGGAATAGTCACTAATTTGGCACGGAATTTCAGAAAGGCAATAAATTCAAATACTTGTTTTAGTTGTTCTCGATCGAGCTTTTCTAAGTCTTGTTGGATTAACTCTTTCATGACAGTCATTTTTGTTGTCAAGTTTTCTGTATTATAGCCCGATCGCACATCCACAAAAAACCCGGCGGTTGAAACCTAAAAACCCGATCGCACATTTCTCCCCAATTCGATCGCACATCAACCAAAAACCCGATCGCCCGATCAACAAAAAACCCGATCGCCCATCCACAAAAAACCCGGCGGTTGAAACCGCGGCTACACCGACAAAACCCGACGAAAGCGGGTTGAAGATTTCAGCCGATGATTTTCAATCTCCGAATACCCTCTTCGTCCGCGTGGACATCGTTTGTGTAGACGCGGTTTCCAACCGCCGGGATTTCAACCGCCGAGGATTTCAAATTAGCTCGCCCCTCCAAACACAAAAATTTGATTATCGCCCGCCGCTAACTCCTTCCAAACGCAGGAAATGCACCTGGCCCGACACATCCCCCGCTACAACTGTCACTCCATCAGGCGCAAAAGCACAGCCATAAAATGTACTATCTCCGCTGAAACTAGCAACCTCTTTACCTGTGAGCAAATCCCAGATTTTCAGGGTATTATCCTCTGAAGCCGAAATCGCTGTGAGTCCATCCGGTGCGATCGCCACAGCATTTACCGAGTTACTATGACCCGTGAGAGTTTTCAGTTCCCGGCCTGTCTCGGTGTCCCAGATTTTCAGGGTTTTATCGTATGAAGCGGAAATCGCTGTTTTACCGTCGGGTGCGATCGCCACTGCTGTTACATCGCGAGTATGACCCGTGAGAGTTTTCAGTTCCCGGACTGTCTCGGTGTCCCAGATTTTCAGGGTTGTATCCCATGAAACGGAAATCGCTATTTTACCTTTGGGTGCGATCGCCAGTGCTTTTACCGACTTACTATGACCCGTGAGAGTTTTCAGTTCCCGGCCTGTCTCGGTGTCCCAGATTTTCAGGGTTTTATCATTGGAAGCCGAAATCGCTATTTTACCTTTGGGTGCGATCGCCACAGCATTTACCGACTTACTATGACCCGTGAGAGTTTTCAGTTCCCGGCCTGTCTCGGTGTCCCAGATTTTCAGGGTAGAATCCTCGGAAGCGGAAATCGCTGTTTTACCGTTGGGTGCGATCGCCACAGCTTTTACCGACTTATTATGACCCGTGAGAGTTTTCAGTTCCCGGCCTGTCTCGGTGTCCCAGATTTTCAGGGTTTTATCATTGGAAGCCGAAATCGCTATTTTACCTTTGGGTGCGATCGCCACAGCATTTACCGACTTACTATGACCCGTGAGAGTTTTCAGTTCCCGGCCTGTCTCGGTGTCCCAGATTTTCAGGGTAGAATCCTCGGAAGCGGAAATCGCTGTTTTACCGTTGGGTGCGATCGCCACAGCTTTTACCGACTTATTATGACCCGTGAGAGTTTTCAGTTCCCGGCCTGTCTCGGTGTCCCAGATTTTCAGGAGGGTTTTATCCGAAGATGCGGAAATCACTGTTTTACCGTCGGGTGCGATCGCCACTGCATTTACCCCGGAACTATGACCCGTGAGAGTTTTCAGTTCCCGGCCTGTCTCGGTGTTCCAGATTTTCAGGGTATCATCCCTTGAAGCGGAAATCGCTGTTTTACCGTCGCGTGCGATCGCCACTGCTGTTACCCAGCTACTATGACCCGTGAGAGTTTTCAGTTCCAGGCCTGTCTCGGTGTCCC
The DNA here is from genome assembly GCF_036705485.1 of Microcoleus sp. AT9b-C3. Lineage (NCBI taxonomy): Bacteria > Bacillati > Cyanobacteriota > Cyanophyceae > Oscillatoriales > Microcoleaceae > Microcoleus > Microcoleus sp. AT9b-C3. The sequence continues at coordinate 99,260 of NZ_JAUBUR010000008.1, forward strand.
AGATTTTCAGGGTTTTATCCGAAGATGCGGAAATCGCTGTTTTTCCGTCGGGTGCGATCGCCACTGCTAGTACCAAGGAACTATGACCGGTGAGAGTTTTCAGTTCCCGGCCTGTTTCGGTGTCCCAGATTTTCAGGGTATTATCCCCGGAACCCGAAATCGCGGTTTGGCCGTCTGGTGCGATCGCCACTGCACTTACCTCGGAACTATGACCCGTGAGAGTTTTCAGTTCCCGGCCTGTCTCGGTGTCCCAGATTTTCAGGGTTTTATCCGAAGATGCGGAAATCGCTGTTTTTCCGTCGGGTGCGATCGCCACTGCATTTACCAAGGAACTATGACCAACAAGCGTCCGCAGCGCACCTTCATTTGCCCGCTCTAAATTAGCCCTCACAGGCCGCAACCAAGGACGATCTCTCGACTGCTTTGCTTGTTCCAGCAACCCCTGAATCTGGGGTATTTCAAAATCCAACAATCTCCCCCACAGATGCTCTACCAGTTGCGTTTTATCCTGATCCAAAACGTGCGCCGACTTGCGGATTGCCCCTTGAATCCATCTCAGAGTTTGACCTTGCTCCTCCGACAGCAAAACATCAGAAAATCTCGCCAAATCGTAATCCTCAATTAGCGCTTGTACCCCCAAAAATTCCAGTTTCATCTCAATAAAACCGAAATCCGTCAACCAAGCACAATAACGGTCAACCTTCCCCCCTTTCGCAAATCTCTTCGGTTGGTATTTCAGCAGCAAATCTTGATCTTCCTGACACTGCTGCGCCAACCACACACCTAATTCGCTCATAGCGGCGCTCCTTCTGTAGAGTTATCACTAATGTCATCATTAATATCTTCCAGTGTTAGTCCAGCCGACTGCACGGTTTCATCCGCTTCAAGAAACTGCCGAAAACTGTTGTGATAGATAGTGTATCGAGTTTCCTTCCCTACTTTCTCCTGTCGCAAAAACGAATTCCATTTTACGACCACCTGCTGTACTTTCATCACATTTTCCTCGCCGGCAGATTTAGCCAACCAGCGACAAGAAACTGCTTCCTCAGCTTGCGACAGGAAATAGATAATCCTAATCTTCAAGTCCAGCAGAGGATCGCCTTCCCTGCCTTTCATCTGTCCCCAGTGTTTTTGATAATATTCCTCCAAACCCGCTGGCAAATCATTTAAATTCACATCATTGTATGTGCCGCCTTCAATCTCATCAAGTACGTGGCGGAGGTAGATAAATTTCTTTTCGCTTTTTTCGGCTACCGCCGTCACAAACTGTTCCCGCTGCAAATTTCGACACTTAATCCAATCCTGAATTAACTTGCTTCTCTCCGTGCGTTTTGCCAGATAATCCTCGACATCTTCGAGACTTTTTGCATCGTATTTCATCAAATCAAAAACTGTCCGGTTAGCTGCCGGCATTGGCAGAAATTCCGGTCGCTTGGAAACAATAAAATAAACGTTATCCGGCAAATCATTAGGCAAATACGAAACATTGCTACCGCTACTTTGCAACTTCAAATCAACTTCATCCAGCGCATCCACAACAAAAATTATTTTTTTATCCCTGCTAGACTTAGCGCTAACTTCCTTCAGCAAATCGCCTAGAAAATTGTTATTTTTTAGGGCATTTTCCGGCAGTCGCGGATACTTATCTTTAAGGCCAAAACCTTCAATCAACTGAGTGCAAGCATTTTCCAAAAAAGTTTCAGCGCTGATAATTCCGTCCGGTTGCGAGTTGAAATGAGTAACGCAGCGTCGCTTCAACATCACCACACAGGCTGCCATAATCGCGCTTTTCCCAACACCAGGTTCCGCTTCCAAAACAAAATAGCCTTTTTGCTTTGTCTTCAGAAACTCGTTAATTGCTTCAAACACAAATTTCCGACCGGTAAAGTCTTTAATTCTGTCCTGAATAATCGTCTCAGACTTCACAGGAATCGGCAAACGCGGCGCAGCAGGATCGATATATCTTTGCAGCAATGCCCGAATCTGCGCCAAATCGTCGCGGATTTCAACTTCGATCGCGCCCAATTTCGCCATCACTTGACAAATCTGTTCGCGAGTTGCTACCCCCTCCAACTTGTCCAGAATCTCCCGATTTTGCAGCCCCAAATCCTTGAGATCCGCCAAAGCAATTTGGTGCAGATTCAACAGCATCGCCGCAAACTTTTCTCCTCCCTGCGCCGCATCCTGTTTCAGCACTTCCCGGTACGCCTGCGGAAATCTTTCGTAGAGTCTTTGCGCCACAAAATCCACGATTTCTGCATCAAAGGATTTCCCCTCGCTGGCGGCGAATTCCCCGATGAATTTTGCCCAATCTTCCGGTGTCAATCCCGTAACTCGATCGAACTCCGCAGCATCCGCCGAAAAAATCAGAGTCAGTTGCTCTTCCGAAATATTTAAACCCCTTGACAAATCAGCCGTTTGTGTGTTAATGTTCAGCCAATATTCAGGAGTCTTCTCGGCTAATCGATCTAAAGCCTGTTCTGGAGAGGGCAAATTTTTGGTTTTGGCGATCGCAATTAACTCATCCGACTTCGCAACCTCTTTCAAAAGATAGCCGATCACCTCACCCGCCGCCTTAATCAAATCGTGATTGTCAAGAATATTCGGATTTTTTGCCAACTTTTCGGTCATCAGATTTCCCAACTCGTTAGCCGCCATATTCCCCGCAATACCGCCCGCGATCGTTGCTAAAATCGAAATGCCCCCAACGACGGGATTGGCCATCACACCCAATGCTGCTGTCACTCCCGGATTGGCGATCGCGCTGGCAATCATTGGCGCAACACCCATCACCGCACTCCATCCAAGAACCCTAACTTTAGTATTACCTAAATCAATTAACGACATACTTTAAATATTCCCCGCACTTTGCAATACTTTAGCGCGGCCAGATAATTAAATACAAGATTGATTAAGCAAATCGACAAAACGGCAAATTCGGACACGGCAATGCCGTTTCCCTACATCAAAATAATCCATTACCCGATTAATTATCGAGGACACGGCAGTGCCGTTTCCCTACCCTAAAATAATCGATTGCCCTCCCTGATAAATGTCACCATCCCCCCATTAATTTTAGGGACACGGCATTGCCGTATCCTCTTACGGCTGGGCATCCCACCCGTTTTCTCCGATCAAACGAGCCCCGATTAATTGTAGGGACACGGCACTGCCGTCTCCTCTTATGGCTGGGCATCCCGCCCGCCACCCACAAAATCGGATTTGTAAACTTTTTTATCAACCCGATCGCACTGCTTGTATATAACGGATAATATCTGTTTATTTATTTTTCCTATCCAGCGATCGCCCTCAAAACAACTTTACCTTTCTTTACAAACCAGCAACCAAAAAACGGCGTGGGAGGTAAAAATTCCGTTGCCGACTTTAAATGCGTCGCGCGATCGACTAAAGTAAAAAAAATGGCTTTATCCGTTTATTCATCGCAAAGGAAACAAAGCTCATGGTTCAACGCGGTTCTACAGTTCGGATTCTCCGCAAAGAATCCTACTGGTATCAAGAAGTGGGCACCGTTGCTACGGTAGACCAAAGCGGCATTAAATACCCAGTTATCGTTCGCTTTAACAGCGTAAATTATGCAGGCGTCAACACTAACAACTACGCCCAAAGCGAATTAGTCGAAGTGGCAGCACCCAAAGCAAAAGCGAAAACAGGGACTCCAGTAGCTTCCGGCGGCAAACAAACCACCCTCGACGAGAAAACTCGGCAAACCGGCCAGGGTAGCCCCTCGCAGCAGCCGAAAACTACCGCGGACAGCAAAGCGGGCTCCGAAACCCCCGGCACTGTCCAAGGTTCGCCTCAAGGTCAAGGAACAGAACAACGCTAATTGTGCCAGAACTGCCAGAAGTTGAAACTATTTGCCGGGGCTTGAATCAAGCAACCCTCGATCGAGAAATGTTGGGCGGGGACGTGTTGTTAAACAGCACGATCGCCCGCTCAATCTCTGCGACCGATTTTTTGACAAAACTCAAAGGAAAGTCGATCGCCCGCTGGTACAGACGCGGCAAATACCTCCTGGCAGAACTATCTCAATTCCCAGAAGGAGAAAGAGAAAAACGGAAAGGGGAAGAATCTAGGGATCGAACTCCAAGCTCTTCCCTTCTTCCTTCTTCCTTCCTCCTTCCCTCAAAAGCCGGCTGGTTGGGCGTTCACCTGCGGATGACCGGACAACTGCTGTGGGTGAACAGATCCGAACCCCTGCAAAAACACGCGCGAGTGCGGCTATTCTTTGAAGGAAACCAAGAATTGCGGTTTGTAGACCAGCGCACCTTCGGGCAAATGTGGTACGTGCCTGAAGAAACCGAGGTTTCCAGCACAGTCATCGGTCTGAAACTTTTAGGGCCCGAACCGTTTTCCGACGAGTTTACAACAGAATATTTGACCCGCAAGCTGCACCGGCGGGCGCGACCAATTAAAACAGCTTTGCTAGACCAAGCACTGATAGCTGGTTTGGGCAATATTTACGCAGACGAAACTTTGTTTTTGTCGGGAGTGATGCCCACAACTCTGTGCGCGGATTTGACCGCAGAGCAAATTGGGCGCATCCATACAGCTATTATTCAAGTTTTACAGAAGGCGATCGCATCCGGTGGCACCACTTTTAGCAATTTTCTCAACGTCCAAGGTGTCAACGGCAACTACGGCGGCGTCGCTTGGGTGTACAATCGCGCCGGTCAACCCTGCCGCACTTGCTCCACAACCATCGAACGTATAAAATTAGCAGGGCGATCGACTCATTTTTGCCCCATTTGTCAGATATAGGAAGCAGTGAATGGATTTTAGGCTTTAGATTTTAGATTTTAGATTTACCCCACGTATCGCACCCCTTTATTCCTTAGTCCGTGTAGGCGGGCTTCGTTTTTTTAGTAGCCATTTCAATCGCAGAGTGACTTTCAAGCCAAATCTAGATTAAAATTTGTATAGTTTTTTAAACTAAACAAAGCAAGTTATGGCAATCAAGAAAGGCAGTATAGTTCGCGCTGTACGCGAAAAATTGGAAAACAGTCTAGAAGCCAAAGCCAGCGACCAGCGCTTTTCCTCGTATATATTTGAAACAAAGGGCGAAGTGATGGATGTTCGCGGCGACTATGCCTTCGTCAAATTTGGCAAAGTTCCCACTCCCAATATTTGGCTGCGGGTAGATCAACTCGAAGATTTTAAGTAAGTCACCAAAACTAAACATCACTGCTCTTAATGTAGCGAAGGGTGCACACCGCGCACCTTTCCCCAATTAAGCTGATTGCTAAAATCTAAAATCTAAAATCTAAAATCCAATGAATTCTCCATCAAACCGCGTATCAATTATTGGTGCAGGCAAAGTGGGCAGTACCTTAGCCCAGCGAATTGCTGAGAAAAATCTGGCAGATGTAGTATTGCTAGATATTGTGGAGGGTTGGCCGCAGGGCGTTGCTTTGGATTTGATGGAAGCCAGGGGAGTCGAACGCCACGATCGCCAAATTGTCGGTACAAATGATTATACAGATACAGCAAACTCAAATATCATAGTAATTGCCGCCGGAGTGCCGCGCAAACCCGGTATCAATCGGGAAGATTTAATTAAAATCAATGCTCGAATTGTCACCGAAGCCACAAAACAGGCGATCGAGCATTCTCCCGAAGCAATCTTAATCACAGTCACAAATCCCCTAGATATCATGACTTATTTAGCTTGGGAAGCTGCGGATTTGCCAAAACACCGAGTCATGGGGATGGGGGGAGTTCTCGACTCTGCCCGCTTTGAAACTTTTATAGCAATGGAATTGGGCGTTTCAATTGCTGAAATCAATGCAACTGTCATCGGTTCTCACGGCGATTTGATGGTTCCTTTGCCCCGCTATTCTACTGTCAACGGTATTCCCATCAATCAACTTATGGATGCTGGGGCGATCGATCGACTTGTACAGCGGACTCGCCACGGCGGCGCAGAAATTGTAGAATTGATGAAGACGGGTAGTGCTTATTTTGCACCCGCATCTGCTGTCTGTTTGATGGTAGAATCTATTTTATTTAATCAGTCGCGACTCTTGCCTTGCTGCGTTTATTTGCACGGCGAATACGGTGTGCAAGATATCTTTTTAGGAGTGCCCTGCCGCTTGGGAGATCAGGGAGTCGAACAAATAGTGGAACTCGAACTCAGCGATACTGAAAGAACAGCCTTTATCGAGTCGGGAAAATTAGTTGCCCAAAATATTGAGGAAGCGAAGGCAATACTGCAAAAGGCTTCTTAAGTTTGTAGCAGTTCGTCGATCGCAGCAGCAGATCGCTCGTCGCTTCAATATAATAATTTATATTGAGTATGAGAGTGCGATATATATGTCGGAAGTTTGCTGATCGGATTTCAACCTCGCTTTGATAAATATTATTAATCATGCTTGTTATGCTGTATTTTAAAAGCAGAAAAAAGGGTAAAAAATAACCGTTCGATAAACACAATATTGTACTCTCACAAATTTGGTAAAAAAGCAAAAATTGACATACGCAGTTAAATTTTTTATTCGCGACAAGGGCATCGGAATTTCTCTTAAATTTTCAACAATAATCTTCCCAGTTTTCTTTACTAAACCAACACGCAGTGGGTTTAGGGTTATCTCTCACTCGCAATAGTATGGCAGAACCACAGGTTGCACTTTAAAGGTAGAAACCGAAATGTGAGTTTATAGGAAATTTATCCTTTTGGCGGTAATAATAAAAAGGTGACAATTTCAACCGAAGGCGAGCAAAAAAAATGTCAAAATTAGTCAGGGACGCTCCTCCCGATCGCGCCAGGGAAGCGGGTTTCTTCGTTATACTTTCGGAGATTACCTGAGTTAATTACCTTAATAAACCGGGTTTATGTGTAAGTTTTGTTATCCTAATTCTCAATAATTGACAATTTATGACGTAGCAAGTTATGCCTTTTTTCAGTAAATATACGGGAGCTAAGATGGTCGATTGACCTGCAAATCTCGAAAAAATACGGAAATGCAACGTGAGTAGCCGCTAAGTGCTAGCAGAAGGAGGAGAATATGTTCTTTACCTTTTTGAGTTACCAGGCTCAACTTGCAGAGCGCTATTGAGATGCCATCAACCTCGATACCAAACCGCAAAATAACTAAAAAAAAAGCATTATGTTTCATGAATACCTGTATCACGAAGTCAGCAACCTGCGCGAGAAACTAGCTCACCTAGAAAGACAAACGCAGTCTCAAACCTGGTTCAAAAAGCTGCAAGCGCTGATGGGAGTTATTAGCAAAATTCGTGAATCCCTAGACTTAGAAACAATATTCAAAATCACAGCCACCGAAGTTCGGCAACTCCTAAATGCCGATCGAGTCGCCGTCTACCGCTTCTTTCCCGAATCCGAATGGAATGAAGGCGAAGTAGTGTCCGAAGACGTACTGCCCCAATACAGCCCATCTTTGGGAACCAGAGTCCGCGACTACTGTTTCGGCGAACAATTTGCCGCCAACTATGCCAAAGGATACGTTCAAGCAGTCACGGACATTTACAAAGCCCGGTTGAGCCCTTGTCACCTCAAAATCCTCAAGCGATTTCAAATCCGAGCCAACTTAGTCGTACCCCTACTGCAAGGCCAGCACCTGTGGGGATTGCTGTGCATTCACTCCTGCGGTCAACCCCGCCAGTGGCAAGAAGACGAAATCGAATTTGCCAGACAAGTAGGCGACCATTTAGCAGTTGCTATCCACCAAGCCGAACTGCACTTGCAAACCCAGAGGCAATTAGCAGAAATCGAAGCGGCACAGCAGAAACTCCGCGACAGCGAGCAAAAATATCACCAAATTCTCGATTCGATCGCCGATATGGTATTAGTCAAAGGCCCCAAATCCAAAATTGTTTGGGCAAATCAAGCGTTCCGCCACTATTACGGCATGACTGAAGAGGAACTTCAAGGCATCGTAGACGCACCTTTCGCCGATCCCGACAATACTCTCCAGTACGTCAGAGATGACGCCTTCGTATTTGACACCGGACAGACTCTGCAAATTTCCGAAGAACCGGTGACGCGCTACGACGGAAAAGTGCGGCTGTTCAGCACTGTCAAAACACCGATCCGCAACGCCGACGGCCAAATCGTCATGACTGTCGGTGTCTCCCGCGACATGACGGAACGCAAACAAGCAGAAGAAGCCGTCAAAGCCAGCGAAACCAAATACCGCAGCCTGGTAGAAACCTCCCAAGACATGATTTGGTCGGTCGATGCGATCGGGCGCTACACCTTCGTCAACCCAGCAGTTAAGTACATCTACGGTTACGAACCAGAAGAAATGATCGGTAGGCCGTTCTCCGACTTTGCGGCACCCGAACAAAGCCAGAAAGATTTAGAAGTTTTCGCCCGCCTGTTTGCCGGAGAATCAGTTTTCCAGTACGAAAGCACCCACATAGCCAAAGACGGCAGCATGAAACATTTGATGTTCAACGCCATCGCCCTGTACGACGAAACCGGAAACTTCCTAGGCACCACCGGTACAGCCGCCGACATTACCGATCGCAAGCGAGCAGAAGCAGCCTTACAACACGCCAATGCAGAACTAGAGCGCAGAGTAGAAGCACGCACGGCAGAACTGCGCCAGACTTTTGCCGCCCTCAGTGCCAGCGAAGCCAGGTTCCGGACGATCGCGGCCACCATCCCCGGAGCTCTGTTCCAGTTTTGCAACCGCGGCGGAGTTTGGCAAGTTGACTACGTTAGCGATCGCATCTTCGATCTCACGGGCGTCACAGCAGCAGAAATGACGCGAGACTTAAATACATTCATTTCTCGCATCCACCCCGAAGACTCGGAAAGCCACCTCGCTTCCGTCAACGAAGCCGTAGAAAATCTTTGTCCCTGGCACTACGAAGGGCGGTTAGTCAAGCCCGACGGTGAGATTCGCTGGTGGCAGGGCGACTCCATGCCCACCCGCAGCGAAACCGGCGAAATAATATTTTGCGGCGTTTTGCTCGACATCACCGATCGCAAAGTTGCCGAAACCGCCATCCGCAACAGCCAGCGGCAGCTCAAAGAAGCCCAGAGGCTCGCCCACGTCGGTAATTGGGAACTCGACGCAGCCACCGGAACCATCACTTGGTCGGAGGAACTCTTCCGCATCTTCGGGCTCGAACCGGCCGCCTTTGCGCCCAACATAGCCGAACAGGTAGCTCTGATTCATCCAGAAGATTTGGAATTGTGGGAAACCCAAGTGCAGCGGGGACTCGCAACAGGCATCCCTTTTGATTTTGACTTTCGCCTTTACCGTCCCGACGGCATCTTGCGACACGTGAACGCCGTGGGTCAAGCCGAAACCGATGTGAACGGCAAGGTGGTAAAACTGTTCGGTGCGGCGATCGACATTACCGATCGCAAAGTCGCCGAAGCAGCACTGCGGCAAGCAGCAGCCGAGTTGGAAGACAGAGTGAGCGAGCGCACGGCCGAACTTTCCCAAGCCGTCACGCAATTAGAACAAGAAATTGGCGATCGCAAACAGGCAGAAGCAGCGCTGCAAGTTTCCGAGCAAAACCTGCGAATTATATTTAACAATGTCTACGATGCTATCTTCATTCACGATTTAGAAGGCAACATTCTCGATGTCAACAATCGAATGTTAGAAATGTACGGAGTGAGCCTGGAACAAGCAACAAAATTATCACTTAAAAATGACTATTCAAGTGGCGACAATCCCATTGAGAAAATGGAAGAACTTTGGGAAAGAGTATTAGCCGGCGGAACAGGTCGCGTGGAATGGAAAGCGAGGCGTCCCAACGACGGTTCAACTTTTGATGCAGAAATTGCCCTGTCTAGAATTCATCTTAACGGCAATCTCAGCATCATTGCCAACGTCCGAGATATTAGCGATCGCAAACAGGCAGAAGCAGAACTCCAACACGCCCAACAGTTTATGGAGTCCGTACTCAAAACCATACCCGTAGGAGTGGTTGCCAAGGATGCCCAAGAACTGCGATTTGTACTGTGGAACCCAGTAGCTGAACAGTTACTCGGTTTCAGTGCAGCAGAAGTGATTGGCAAAAATGATTACGACTTTTTCCCAACAGAACAAGCTAATTTTTTCACCACCAAAGACCGGGAAGTGCTCAACAACCGGCAAATTGTAGAAATCGCCGAAGAAGAGATTGAAACGAGGCAGGGAGAAACGCGGATATTTCATACCAAGAAAACATCAATCCTCGATGCTGATGGCAAACCGCAATATCTATTAGCTGTCACCGAAGATATTACCGATCGCAAGCAGGGAGAAATTGCCTTGAGGCGATCGGAAGCCCGACTCAGACAGCAGGCCGATCGAGAAAAATTGCTCAACAACCTCACTACTCAAATCCGCAATTCCCTCGATTTTGACAGCATTATTGCTGTCGCAGTCCAAGAAATTCGCGCTTTCATGCAGATCGATCGTTGCAACTTTAGCTGGTATCGCTGCGACGGGGAGGAACCTTTCTGGGAAATTATTAAAGAATCTCGCCTCCCCCAACTTCCAGATTTAACAGGTCGCTATAAAGCTTCTGACTTCGGTGCTTTAGGAGAAACTGTCTTGCGTCTAGAAACGCTGCAAGTCGATGATGTCGGAGCAATCGCAGACACTGTTTGGAGAAAGTCTCTTAGTTTTATGGGCTACAAATCTATATTGGCAATTCCCATGCAGGCACTTTCGGGAGTCGTGAGTGTTGTTACCTGCTCCCACTCCGCTTCTGTGCGACATTGGAGCGACAGCGAAGTAGAATTGTTGCAAGCGGTTACAGTTCAATTGGCGATCGCCCTCAACCAAGCCGATCTTTACGCCCAAACTAGCAATAAAGCTCTCGAATTAGAGCAAACCTTGCAGAAATTAACCAGCACTCAATCGCAGTTAATTCAAAATGAAAAAATGTCGAGTCTCGGTCAACTTGTGGCAGGAGTTGCCCACGAAATCAACAACCCAGTTAACTTTATTTACGGCAATCTCACCCACGCCAACGACTATACTCAAGACTTGCTGCACCTGATCGAACTTTATCAAAACCACTATCCCGATCCAGTCCCGGAAATTCAAGAGGAAGTAGAAGCTATTGAACTCGACTTTCTGATGGAAGACCTGCCAAAGTTGCTTTCCTCAATGAAAGTCGGTGCAGACAGAATTCAACAAATTGTTGCTTCTCTTCGCACATTTTCCCGCATGGACGAAGCCGAAAAGAAAGCAGTCAACATCCACGACGGCATAGATAGTACCCTGATGATTTTGCAGCACCGGCTCAAAGCTAAACACAATCATCCAGAAATTGAGGTGATTAAAGAATACGGCAATTTGCCCTTAGTAGAATGTTATGCCGGACAGTTAAATCAAGTATTTATGAACATCTTGAGCAATGCTTTGGATGCTTTGGAAGAACGGGATCTGCGCCGTTCTGCTGAGGAAATGCGGGAACAGCCCAGCCACATCCGCATCCGCACTGAAATATCGCCAGCGGGCAAGGTAATCATTCGGATTGCTGACAACGGGCCGGGAATACCCGAGACTGTCGGCACTCGGCTTTTTGACCCGTTTTTTACCACTAAACCTGTGGGTAAAGGCACTGGGATGGGCTTGTCAATTAGCTATCAAATTGTTACAGACAGACACAACGGGTCGCTCAAATGCACTTCTTCGCCGGGACAGGGTACAGAATTGGCGATCGAGATTCCCCTCAAAGCTAATTGTTAATGGGGAATTGGTAAGTTGCAATCGGCAATTGGCAAGGGCGAAAACATTACGGTGCGTCAGTTGGGTAATTTTCAACCATCTCAAATCCGGTAGCATTGTCTTGATAAAATCGAGTCAATAGTCAACAATCATCGACGGTGCAACCGGAATTAATCTAATTCATCTGCGTTAATCTGTGTTAATCTGCCCTCATCTGCGGTTCAAAAAAGAGAATTTATCGGGCCGCAGATGACAAGAGATTAACGCGGATTCACGCAGATGAATAATTCCGATGCTAACAGATTTGATATCATCACCGAAAATGTAATTTTGATGCACCATTTATTCCCTGGTGCATCAGTTTTGAGAGTGTGAGTTTGTAGCAAAAATGTCTTCACTCAGTCCATAATTGCTCTATTACCGAGATTTATCAGCATTTCTGTCACGGCAGAACTGTCCAAAGGTTTAGAAAACCAATATCCCTGAGCTAATTCGCAGTCGAGTTCTCGAAGCTGTGCTAACTGTTCGCCTGTCTCTACACCTTCGGCGATCGCATTTAATCCCAAATTGTGAGCCAAAGTTACGATCGCCCGCACAATCTGCAAAGGCTGACCCCCGTCGTCACCATTTTCGACAGCCCCCAAGCGGCTTACAAAAGATCGATCGATCTTCAGTGTATCCAGCGGAAAACGGTGCAAGTAACTTAAAGACGAATAGCCAGTACCGAAATCGTCGATCGACAATCGAATATTTCTACCTTTTAATTCGGCTAGCACAATATTGGCTTTTTTCACATTTTCTACGATCGCGCTTTCAGTAATCTCCAATTTTAAACAGCTCGGATCGCAGCCAGTTTCTGCTAAAATTTCATCGATTTCATCGATTAAATTCGGGAAACCTAACTGTTTAGGAGAAAGATTGACGCTCATTGTTAATTCCGAAGGATCAATAATTGGTAATTTAAAATTGGGAAGTGGTAACTGGGAAGTTGTACTGAGCGTACTTGTACTGAGCGAAGCCGAAGTAGCCGAAGTATTGGGAATTGGGAATGGGGAATTGGGAACTGGGGAGTGGAAATCGGTAATCGGGAAGTGGTAACTGGGAACTGGTAATTTTTTAGCGATTCTTTCTTTCCTGTTCGTTCTTCCCTGTTCCTCATTCCGTGTATCAGTTAAATCAGTTAAATCCTGTAGATTGCCCGTTGCCGACTTCCATCGGACTTGTTCATTCCTTATTCCGACTTCCATCGGACTTCTTCTCTCTTCCTCAGTTAACATTTCTTGCCAAATCCGCAATTGCTGACAAGCTTCCCGCAACACCCAGGCTCCCAGAGGCACGATCAAACCTGTTTCTTCAGCTACAGGGATAAAAGTAGACGGCGGAACTAAACCCCGAACAGGGTGGTGCCAGCGCACCAAAGCCTCAAAACCTTCGATCGCACCGCTGGCGATCGAAACAATTGGTTGGTAGTGCACAATAAAGTGCGAACATTGATTCTTGCTCTCTCCTAATTCCTCCTTGCCCAAAATAGCCAACCGCAGGTCAGTTTCTAACTGCAACAGCGACATAGTTTGGTCGTGCATCGCCAAATTAAACACTTCGTGGCGGGCCTTACCCAAAGCTTTAGCGCGGTACATAGCGATGTCAGCATCGCGTAGGAATTCTTCCGGGTGAGTGTACGAATTTGATGCGCCACTGGCGGTGGCTTCGCCTCGACTGAAAACAATGCCAATGCTAGCGGTGGTAAATACTTCGTGCCCTTCGAGATGAAACGGCTTCGTCAGTTCTTTTTGTATCTTTTTAGCTGCGAGGGTGGCGTCGCTGAGGCTCTGAATGTGGTCTAGCAGGATGGTGAATTCGTCTCCCCCCAGCCGGGCGACGGTATCAGAAACTCGGACGCAGGTTTGCAGTCGCTGGGCGAGGGCGATTAGCAGTTTGTCTCCTAAAACGTGTCCTAAAGAATCATTAACTACTTTGAAGCGGTCTAAATCTAGGAAAAGTAAACCAAATTTGTAATCGGGGGACTGATTGGATCGGCGGATGGCTTGTCCTAGCCTGTCTAGGAACAAAAGGCGGTTGGGCAAGCCTGTCAGCGCATCGTGAAAAGCGCCGTGCAGCAGTTCCCGTTCTACTCGCTTGCGCTCGGTGACATCTCGGATAATAATCTGGGCGGCGGTTGAGCCTTGATAAGTAGCGGGGATGCCGGCAACTTCAACATCTATTATTTGTCCGTCGAGCCGCATCAGTTTTTGTTCGGCAAGGTCGAGAGGCTTATTTTCTTTCTCGACTAGCCGAATGCGCTCTCTGGCTGTTTCCACATAGTTTGGATGGACGAAATGCAATACCGGAAAGCCGATTAGCGCCTCGGGAGAATTCGCACCGAGGAGTTTAGCGCCCGCAGCATTGATGTAGGCGATTTTTCCTTCACTGTGAACGGCGATCGCTTCGGGAGATAGTTCTACTAAACGGCGATAGCGTTCTTCACTTTCTTTGAGAGATACTATTAACTCGCATCGGTCTTTTTCAGCTTGCTGGCGTTCGACTTCCATTTGGTGAACCGCCAGAATTTTGCCAATACTTTGAGCCATCAATTCTATAATTTCTATTTCCTCGTACTTGAACTTTCTTTGCTTTATTTCTCGCGAACTAAAACTCAAAGTACCGTAAGTTTTATTGTTAACAAAGATCGGCGTTCCGATGTAAGATTCCGCCTGGCAGTTCTGATAAGCAGGATGTTCGCGCATCTCAATATCTGCTCCTATATGAGAATACGCAACTGTTTTGTTAAGTTTAATGACTGCGGCGCAGTAAGTATCGCCGAGGTTCAATTCTAAGCCTCGCACGAAGTATTCTAAATCGCTTTTCGCTGCTCGAACAATAAAATTCTCGTTTTCAACTTCAGCCAGGATGCCCATAGAAAGTCCAAACATCAAACAGCCTGCTGTTAGATAATCGTCAACCCGTTCTTCAAAGTTTTGATAATGATAAGTTGTAATCCGGTGCAAGTGTTTGAGATTAGCGCTAAAAGCTGCTAAAGCTTGAGAATTTAAAAATAATTCTTCTTCCGATCGCTGGCGGTCGGTAATGTCTGTTTGTACTCCAATAAAGTGGGTTAAGTGTCGCCGCGAGTTGTAAACCGGAGCGATCGACAGTTCGTGCCAAAAAGGCGTGCCGTCTTTCCGAAAGTTGCGTAATATAACTTGAGATTCTCTGCCTTCTTCAATCGCAGTTCGCAATTGTTGGGCAGCGGGGCTGTCAGTGTCTGTACCCTGCAAAAATCGGCAATTCTTCCCCATTAACTCGTCTCTGCGATAACCCGTAATCCGCTCAAAACTGGGATTGACATAAATAATCGGATTATCTGCAACGGTTGCGTCGGTGATTGCAATGCCGTTGCTGCAACTTTCGATCGCCCGTTCCATCATTTGTAAGCGCTCTTGCGATATAATGCGCTCGATCGCCGCAGCTAACACGTTGGCGATCGCTTCTACAAAATAAACGTCATCTTGACTGAAAACCCGCTTTTGGCTGCTATGAACCCCCAAAATGCCCCAGGCCTGCGAGGAGGAACTGTTCGCTGGTTCTGCTTGTCCCCAGTTGCTCCCCAGTCCTCGATTGCCGGGAATAATTACAGTAACGCCGCTGACAGCCCGGTGGTTATGCAGTAGCGGCAACTCGCTAAAGCGCGTTTCCACCCGCAAATCTTCGACGATTGTCGGTTCGCCCCAGAGCAATGTGTAACCTGCTTGCGATCGGGCAGAAGCGGCAACAGTAGCGCTGCCGACGAGGCCCGGCTGCCAGCCAACCCCCGCTCGCAGCAGAAAAGCATGACCAGAGGGCAACAGTTCTAACAACTGACAATAATCAACGTCCAAGGTTTGAGCAATTAAAACCGCAGCTTTGTCCATCAGTGCAGACAAATCTGTTTCGGCCAGGGCCTGCTGCCCCAAGTAAGCGACGGCCGCTTGCTGGCGCGCCCGCGAGTGGATTGAGGTGAGCAATTCCTGCTCCTTGGCAGCCGCTCGCTTCCGATCCGTAATGTCGCTGAACACCGACAGAACAGCTTTCCCCGACACCAATGTCAGATACCGCATCGATACACTTGCCCAAAACAGCGTGCCGTCAGCTTTTTTAAGCCGGACTTCTGTCTCGCGGACGTGTCCGTTGCGGGCGAGCCGCAACAGCAATTCCTGGCGCTCTGCTGGTTTGTGGTAGAGTATTTCGGCTTTTTGGCGGTCGATCGACTTGAATCCTGTGAACCCGAAAGCCTGACGGCATAAATCATTGCTATAAAGAATTGTGCCGTCCGCCAGACTGCTGACGATCAAGGGTATCGGCATCGAGTTAGCTATGGTCAGCAGTAATTCTTTGGTTCCTTGCAGCTCTTTGTACAAGTCTGGCTTGGAGACCCAGCCGTGACAGTTTTCAGAGTTTTCAGGGATAAAACTTTCCATTCTTTAATCGATCCATTAGCAGGACAACTTTTTTAAACTTGTGGTAAATGACGATTTCCGATGCAGAGCATTGGTAACAACTGAAGACTTAATTTCATTTGTCAACCAGTAAGATTACTCAAAAAAACTGCTTTTCTAGGAGTAGAAAATTCGTGATTTGGGAGTAGGTGGGCATATATGGCCCTCGGCATGATTCCTCGATCGCGTCAATCTGAGTTTTGTACCCACAATTCGAGTAAATTCTGAGCATAATTGCTCATTGACAAATGCTTCCCTAGCTTTAGTTGTCAGGGATGGATGCAGAGGACGATCGACAGTAGCCCACCACACATTAATCTTAACCACAACAATGCCAATGAACCCCCTAAACTGCTCGGCTGGAGTTTGATATCATGCAATCTCGGTGGAGACCACATCTGTCTTTGGTATGAAAATCTACTGTTTTTAAAGTTGCGTTAAGTTTTGATGTATGGCGAGGTACTTTACCCAATGTGCAGCGGAAGCTCCTAATCTAAAAAGTAAAGTCACCTACACACCACCACCGAATACTATCCGAGGAGAGAGGAGAAATGCTTGAATCTTACCGCCGTACCGCTGCCGAACGGGCTGCTTTGGGAATTCCACCCCTGCCGCTAGACGCCCAGCAAACGTCCGAACTGTGTGAACTGCTGAAAAATCCGCCGGCACAAGAAGAAGAAACCTTAATAGAATTATTGCGCGATCGCGTCCCCCCAGGCGTAGACAGCGCCGCCTACGTCAAAGCTGGTTTTTTAACTGGCATTGCTAAAGGCGAAATCCACAGCCCCCTAATTGCTCCCAAATGGGCAGTTTACCTGCTGGGGACAATGATGGGCGGTTACAACGTCCAATCTTTAATCGATTTGCTCAATCCTACTGCCGAAATCGCAATTCCCGCCACCGCCGCCCGGGCACTGAGCAAAACGTTGTTAGTATTCGACGCTTTCCACGACGTTATAGCTTTGTCGGATACCAATCCCTACGCCAAGCAGGTAGTCGATTCTTGGGCGGATGCCGAGTGGTTTACAGGTCGTCCTGTGTTGCCAGAAGCGATTACCGTGACAGTCTTCAAAGTTCCTGGAGAAACCAATACTGATGACTTGTCGCCTGCACCTCATGCTACCACGCGGCCCGACATTCCCCTACACGCTTTGGCGATGCTCGAAAGTAAGATGCCTGGGGCTTTGCAAACCATTGCAGACTTGAAGCAAAAAGGTCATCCCGTAGCCTATGTTGGTGATGTTGTCGGCACCGGTTCCTCGCGGAAATCGGCGATTAATTCTGTGCTCTGGCACATTGGCAATGATATTCCGTTTGTGCCGAACAAGCGCAGTGGCGGTTATATTTTAGGAGGTGCGATCGCCCCGATTTTCTTCAATACCGCTGAAGATTCCGGCGCTTTGCCGATCGAATGTGATGTCTCCCAAATGGAAACAGGAATGGTAATTACCATCCATCCCTACAAAGGCGAAATCACCAACG
Source organism: Microcoleus sp. AT9b-C3 (assembly GCF_036705485.1). NCBI lineage: Bacteria > Bacillati > Cyanobacteriota > Cyanophyceae > Oscillatoriales > Microcoleaceae > Microcoleus > Microcoleus sp. AT9b-C3. Next base: position 116,877 of record NZ_JAUBUR010000008.1, read on the forward strand.
AAGCCGGAGAAATTATCTCCACCTTCACCCTCAAACCCGACACAATATTAGACGAAGTTCGCGCAGGTGGCCGAATTCCGCTATTAATTGGACGAACTTTAACCGACAAAACCCGCGCAGCTTTAGGACTAGAACCTAGCACTATTTTTACCCGCCCGACTATTCCCGCCGATACCGGAAAAGGCTTCACTTTAGCACAAAAAATGGTAGGCAAAGCTTGCGGTTTGTCCGGGGTTCGTCCCGGTACATCTTGCGAACCAGTAATGACAACAGTTGGCTCGCAAGATACCACCGGGCCAATGACTCGGGACGAATTAAAAGAACTTGCTTGTTTGGGATTTAGCGCCGATTTGGTAATTCAAAGTTTCTGCCACACTGCCGCTTATCCGAAACCAGTTGATGTCAAAACTCACCATGAATTGCCCGATTTCATGGCAGAGCGCGCCGGCATAGCTTTGCGCCCCGGAGACGGCATTATTCACTCTTGGCTGAACCGAATGTTATTGCCAGATACAGTGGGAACTGGCGGCGATTCTCACACTCGTTTTCCTTTGGGAATTTCCTTTCCTGCGGGTTCGGGATTGGTGGCTTTTGCTGCTGCCTTGGGCGTCATGCCTTTGGATATGCCGGAATCAGTTTTAGTGCGGTTTAAAGGTGAATTGCAGCCCGGAGTAACGCTCAGGGATGTTGTGAATGCAATTCCATATGTGGCAATTCAAAAAGGTTTGCTAACCGTCGAGAAACAGAATAAGAAGAACGTCTTTTCGGGGCGGATTATGGAGATTGAAGGTTTGCCCGATTTGAAGGTTGAGCAGGCTTTTGAATTGACCGATGCGACGGCCGAGCGTTCTTGCGCTGGATGCACCATTAAATTGAGCGTGGAGACTGTTTCCGAGTACATTCGCTCCAATGTCGCGCTGCTGAAAAACATGGTGGCGCGGGGCTATCAAGATGCGCGGACGATGATGCGCCGGGTGGCGAAGATGGAGGAATGGCTGGCAAATCCGGTGCTGATGGAGGCGGATGCTGATGCGGAATATGTGGAGATAATTGAGATCGATTTGAACGAGATTAAAGAGCCAATTGTGGCTGCTCCCAATGACCCGGATAATGTTAAGTTGTTGAGTGAGGTTGCGGGCGATCGCGTTGACGAAGTATTTGTCGGTTCTTGCATGACAAATATCGGTCACTACCGCGCTACTGCGAAAGTGTTGGAAGGTGCAGGAGAAGTTAAAACTCGCCTGTGGATTTGTCCGCCAACTCGCATGGACGAACAGCAACTCAAAGAAGAAGGTTATTACAGCATTTTTGGAGCCGCTGGAGCGCGTACAGAAATGCCTGGTTGCAGTCTTTGTATGGGGAATCAAGCGCGGGTTAAAGATGCGACAACGGTGTTTTCAACTTCTACTCGCAACTTTAACAACCGCATGGGCAAAGATGCACAAGTTTATCTGGGTTCAGCGGAATTGGCGGCCGTTTGTTCGCTGTTAGGTCGAATTCCCACAGTCCAAGAATACAATGAGATTGTGGCGAAGAGAATCGATCCTTTTGCTGGCGATTTGTATCGCTATTTGAATTTCGATCAAATTGCTGGTTTTGAGGATGAAGGGCGAGTGATTGCTTTGGAAGATATGCCTCGCATTGAGGATATTTTGGGGATTCCCGATGGTGTGTTGAGCAAGTAAAAAGTGGGGCGGGCAATTGCCCGCCCTTTGTTTATAATATGAGTAAATGAGAGAAAGGAAAAAAGTAATTATGTCCGAACAAGTTTTAAGCAGCGAAAGCCAAGGGACAGTAAAATCCGCTCCCGAAACTCCTACGGTGGAAGACAAAGAAAGCGATCGCCCCTTAAGCCAGCCGATCGCGGAATTTCTCCGCGTAATTCAGCAAACTCCCAGAGAATATTGGCCAAACTTACTCCAGATGATGCGCTTATTTATGGAAACGGTGACAGTAAAGCCAGTCTTGTCCGAGGAGGTTCCCGCACCTGAGAAAATAGACATTACTAAACTGTCGCTGGAGGAACGGATACAAAGAAATCAAGGTGCAATTGAATTATTGCGATCGTGGCGAGAAGAGGATGACGAACAAGACCAAAAAGAAACTGCGGAATATCTAGAACAAGTGATAAATGAAGATCTGATGTCTAATCGACCCTTGTTTCAATGAGCAGAATAATTATTTTGGATTCTGGTCCATTAGGGATGGTAACAAACCCTCAAGCCAAACCTCCTTATTTGGAATGCCAACTTTGGCTAGACTCCTTACTACAAAATGGCGAAATGGTAATCCTGCCTGAAATTGCTGACTATGAGGTGCGGCGAGAATTGATTCGAGCGGGAAAAGAGAGAGGTATCAGAAAACTTGACCTATTCAAGAATGTCCTTACATACCGTCCTTTGACTACAGAGGTAATGCTTTTGGCTGCTCAGTTGTGGGCTGATTCGAGAATGAGAGGAAGACCAACAGCCGAACCTAATTCACTTGACGGGGATGTGATTTTGGCGGCTCAAGCAATATTGGAGGCAAGTGAAGGCAATGATGTGGTAATTGCTACAACAAATGTGGGACATTGGTCGCAATTTACTGATGCTCGCGAGTGGCGACTAATTCAGTAATCTTTAAATCGATCGCACTTACGCACTTACCCCATCCCTGATATACTTTTAACTACAGATATTTTTACAGACACCGTTAGCGAGATAAACAGCATGGTGGAAACAGTGGACACAACCGAAACAATTGACGATCGCACACAAACCCGCTACTGGGGCCAAGTTACAGTCATAGACGCGGGCGATCGTTATAAGATCAATCGCATTGAAGTCAAGCCTGGGCACCACATCAGCACCCAAATGCACTATCACCGCAGCGAGCACTGGGTTGTCGTCTCCGGTACCGCTAAAGTTATCTGCGACGACAAAGAGACGATTCTCATGCAGAAACAGTCAACCTACGTTCCGATGAATACTGCTCATCGCGTAGAAAATCCCGGCGTTATTCCCCTGGTGATGATTGAAATCCAAAATGGCGAATACCTCGGCGATGATGACATTATCCGCTTCGCCCAAGATGCTCACGAGGCAGATTGATCCTAGATCCAAATATGAAGCAATCGCAAACGCCAGGGAAAAGCTTCGCACACCGAATAATGACCGGAAGCATCCAGGATACAAGCCCCCGAATTTATCCGTGGGCTCAATGCTTCAATTCTAAACTCTAAAATCGATTGACCGAAAGCAGCCAAGATACAAGCCCCAAATTCATTCCAACGCGCAGACTCAGGACCCAGAAATAAAAAACCTGTCTCCGATGAAAATTGCCCCCCGAATTTATCCGTGGGCCCACTTCTAAAATCTAAAATCTAAAATCTAAAATCTAAAATCTAAAATCTAAAATCTAAAATCTAAAATCTAAAATCGATTGACCTACGCAGCGACCGGGAACAAGATAAATCCTACAATTAAAACTGTAGGGGCAATTTCAGAATTGCCCCTACGTTATTATATTAAGTTTGTTAAGCACCAGAATTTGATATAGCAATTGGCGATCGTCCTACGGCAAAGAAGCGTTTTGCAAATCTACATTTGCCATATTGGCATTCTTTAAATTAGCACCTGTCAAGTCCGAACCGTTCAAATTTGCACCGTTCAAATTTGCATTGGTCAAATTTGCATCCCGCAAGTTGACTCCCTGTACGTCTATTCCCGACAAACTGCCACCTCTGAGGCTGACATTCGCTAAATTCGCTATAGACTGGCGAGCATTTCTCAGGTTTGCACCCGCCAAATTGGCGCTTTCTAAATTAGCGCCGATTAAATTAGCGCTGGTGAGATTCGTATTTTTTAAACTAGCAATCACTAAACCCGCCAAACTCAAATTAGCGCGGCTCAAATCAGCACCCTCCAAATTAGCCCCGTGCATTTTAGCCCCAATTAAACTCGCACCTTGCAATTTAGCTTGTTTCAGATTTGCTTCATTCAGTTTGGCTTCGTCCAAATTTGCACCGTTCAAATTTGCACCTCTTAGATTCGCACCGCTCAAATCTGCCCCGCTCAGATTCATACCAGCAAGCTGCGCTCCTGTCAAGTCACATTGGCTACATTTTTTAGTTTCTAATAATTGCTTGACGTGTGATACGTTTTCTGCCTTTACTCCCGAGGCACAACCGATCGCAATCAGCAGCCCTGTTGTTGTTAAAATTCCAAGTTTCATATACCCACCCTCAGCAAAATCTCTCTTTAATAATATCCCACATTATTAAAGAGGTTAGGGTGATCAGTCTCTTTGATAAACTGTGACAATCATCACCCTGTTGTGCACAAAATATGCAATAATTATTGACGTTTCAACTCCAGAAAATTATTGTAAAGAATTATTGCTTTTTCAGGAACCAAAAAGGAAAAGATTGCGTCGGTTCGAGACGGACCCCGGCGACGCTGTTCTGAGCAAATGTATAGTCCTTATCCTGCCAAAGAGGGATGAAAGGTACATCTTTACCCAGTATGTCTTGAATTTCGGCAAATATGGCTTTGCGGGTTTGAGGGTTTGTTTCTTTGCGCTCCTTGTCGATCAGTTGATTTACCCGATCGCTATAATAAAACGAACCCTGACTTTGGCTTGCACCCTTGGAGCAGCCGCCCGCCTCCGAACCTGTGGCACAATCTAAAAACGGCTGAATGTAATTGTCAGCGTCAAAAAAGTCGGCCGACCAATCAACTAAAACCGCAGGATAAATTCCCTTCTCTATGTTTTGAAACAAAGTCGGAGATTCAACGCTGTTAATTTCTACCTGCATGATTCCGTCCATTTTGAGTTTAGTTTGCGCCTCGATCGTACTCGCGACTAAAGCTCTTTTTCTGGAAGCCGAAGCATACCAAATTGGCAGAACAAAAGGATTTGTGGCCGAGTATCCCGCTTTCGTTAAAAGTTCCTTGGCTTTTGCCGTGTTGGCGTCGCCGTACAGTTCTTTGAAAACCGGTTTTTGAACGTCCAAGGTTGTGGGAATCAGACTGTAAAGCGGTTGTGCTTGTCCCTGCAGTACGCGCTCGTTAATCAGCGGGCGATCCATCAGTGCTGCGATCGCTTGTCTCACTTCTAACTTATCCAGCGGTTTAGACTGCATATTCAGCGTCATGTAATTAACCGTACTGCTTTCTCCCGCGATTTCCTGCCATTTCCCTTTTTTTGCTCCCTCGTCCAAGCTGCGAACTTGGTCTGCATCCAGAGACAAATAAGCCACATCGACTGCACCAGTCTGAAAAGTATTGAACAAATTTGACGAACTAGAAAGCAGCAAAATGTCAATTCCTTGATTAACTGGCTTTTCCCCCCAATACTTGTCAAACACGTCAAACTTAAGAGAATCGCTGCCGTACTTCGCCAGCTTGTAACGTCCAGTTCCCACAAAAATATCGGGTTTAAATTTACCCTGCCCAATCTCGTAAGCTTTTGGAGAAACTGCACACATACCGGAAAATGTCAACAGGGAAGGAAAAGCAGCAAAAGGCTTTTTGAGTCGAAAAGTTAATTCGTATTCGCCCGTGGCTTTCACCGATTCCACTGCATCGCTCAACAACAAAGCCGGACTGCCACCATTTTGGATAAACCGCTGCAAGGAAAATTCCATTGCTGCGGCGTTAAACGGTGTGTCGTCGTGAAAAATAACTCCTTGACGCAAGGGGATTGTATATGTCAATCCGTCTTGGCTAACTTTTGGCATTGCTGTCGCTAAATGCGGGATTAACTCTGTAGTTCCCGACTTGTAAGTGTAGAGAGTGTCGCCCAAATTTCGCAGCAATTGTCCTGATAAGGTTTCGTAACCGTCCGCAGGGTCGATCGTCCGCAATTTCAAGGTTGTGCCAATAGTAACGCGGTTATTAGCATTTTCGCCGCTCGCATTCACCGATCGACGTGGCCCCTGTCCACAACTTGCAGTTAACAAGCAGCACAGAAAGAACAGAGCTATCGCTTTAATGACTGAAGGTTTTATAAATATTTTAGGCTGCTGCTTGTTGATTCTCATCGTCTTTTTTTGACACTCCAAATTATTGATTATATTATCAGGACTTACGCACTGTTAGACTAGAAACCGGATTTATTGGTAGATTCTCCTGTAATACAAATATCGCTGCCTAACCACAGCAACTTAAAAGCTGGGTGATGTTCGATCGGTTTAAGATCCTTCGGCTCAATTTTTATAGCTTGCTGGGCGATGACTGTTATTGCTAACAAGTGCAGCGATCGTCTTAATTAATTTATCCGGTTCGATCGGCTTTGCCAGATGTCGGTGAAATCCAGCTTGCAAAGCTTGCTGTTGATTAAACTCACCCGCATAGGCAGTCAGGGCGATCGCGGGAATCAGCCCACCCCGTTCTGGCGGCAGAGTTCGCACTTGCCGCAACAGCATATAGCCATCCATCCCCGGCATTCCAATGTCGCTCAACAGGACATCTGGCTGGAAATTAGTCAAGGCTGTGAGCGCTTCTTGAGGGACAGCAACAGTCAGCACCTCTGCACCTGCATCTTCTAGCAAAAACGAAATCAAGTCTCGCATATCCGGCTCATCATCTACCACAAGTATCCGCATCCCGGATAACGGTTCCTCCGCAGTCGATCGTTCCGAAAGTCCTGCAAGAGAGTTTTCTTGTCTTACCTTCCCGGATAGGGGCAGTCTTACAGTAAAGGTAGCTCCTAACCCTTCACCGAGGCTATCTGCCCCAACGGTGCCGCCGTGGAGTTCCACTAGATGCCGCACGATCGCCAGCCCCAACCCCAAGCCACCAAACTTGCGGGTTGTAGCGCCATCTTTTTGCCGGAAGTAGTCAAACACGTAGGGTAAAAACTCCCGTGCGATGCCAATCCCTGTATCCGCCACCGTAATTTGAGCCTGATTACCAACACGAGTCAAATTCACCTCAACGCGCCCCCCGGCTGAGGTGAATTTGACCGCATTAGAAACAAGATTCCACACAACTTGCTGCAAACGGCCCGAATCCCCCAAAATTTGTCCAATCTGAGGATCTAACACAGTCCGAATATCAATGGATTTGGCAACAGCAGCCAAATTGACAGTTTCGATCGCCGATTCCACAGTTAAAGCTAAATCGACTGGACGAATATTAAGACTGAGCTTGCCTTGAAGAATTTTCGAGACATCGAGCAAATCTTCAATCAGTTCACTTTGCAGCTTGGCGTTGCGTTCGATCGTCGCTAACGCCTGTGCAGTTTTCGCCGCATCAAGCTTGCCAGTTTGCAGCAGCTTTGTCCAGCCCAGGATGGGATTGAGGGGCGATCGCAATTCATGGGATAGTACCGCTAAAAACTCATCCTTGATCCGATTTGCCTGTCTTAGCTGTTCCGCTTGCTGCTGGAGTGAATCGTTCAGGCTTGCCCGTTCCAGAGCGATCGCGATCTGGTCACAGGTCGATCGCAGCAGCTCGATTTCTGCAGGTGTGAACTGCGTCCGAGTCTGACTGGCAAATGAGAGCGTTCCTAATAACCGCCCTTGAGCGATTAACGGTTGACCCGCGTAAGCCGTGATGCCCATTTCACAGATGGCTTTAGCATTTGGATGAGTGGAAATTTGGGCTTGATTCAAGACAAGTTGCTGCTGCGTTTGGGCAACCATTCCACAGAGATATTCACCTAATTCTATCCATGCCATCGCCTGCCCCGTTTCTTCAGAGATGCCATCGTAGTTTCTCAAATGCAGCATCAGGCGGTTGTCTTTTTCTTCCACCATGAAGTTGTAGTAACAGTGCAGATCGAGTTGCACTGAAAGTTTGCCGAATAGGGTGTCCATCAAAGCCAGAGGCTGTTCTATCTTCAACAGATCGCGGGTAGTTTCATAAAGCAATTGCAGTCGCTCACTTGCTTGCCGTTGTGCGGTCTTGTCCTGCATGATTTTGACAAATCCCTGCGGAGAATCGGCTTCATTAAGCAGGGGCATCATCAATCCACTGGCCCAAAAGCGATTCCCATCTTTGCGGACGTGCCAGCGTTCGTCTTCTGCCCGTCCTTGCAGTAGAGCCGTTTGCCTCTGGTACTCGGGTTGTCCTTGTTCGTTATCTTCCGGCGTGAAGATCATCCGACTCGGGCAACCAATTGCTTCGGTCTCGGTATAGCCCAACAGGCGTTCTGCCCCTGAGTTCCAACTGGCAATGATGCCGTTAAGGTCGAGGGTGAAGATGGCATAATCTTTGGCGCTTTCAAAGATCAGACGGAGGCGGGATTCACTCTCGCGCAGGGCTTCCTCAGCTTGTTTGTGGTCTTCAATATCAACACAGGAGCCGATGTAGCCCAAGAACTCACCTTCCAATCCGTAGCGAGGAATAGCTTCATCCATAATCCAACGGTATATGCCATCACAGCGTTTCAAGCGATAGTCCATCTTGAACGGTTGACGGGCATCAAAGGCAGTCACATAGGTGTCTAAACAGCGCTCGAAGTCGTCGGGGTGGACTCCTTGTGCCCAACCATTGCCCTTTTCTTGCTCGATCGTCCGTCCGGTAAAGTTTAGCCACGGGAGGTTGAAGTAATTACAGAGTTTATCGGTGCCCGACATCCAAATCAGCACAGGGGCGGCATCTGCCATCAGCCGGAACCGTGCCTCACTCTCCCGTAGTGTGGCTTCGGCTTGTTTGCGATCGGTGATATCGTTGACCAGTGCTACAAACCCTTCAACTGTTCCCAGGCTATTGAAGCGGGGAACATAGGTCGCATTGACATAACGGGTTACACCATCTTTGTAGGGAATTTGGCTTTCAAAGGTCACTTCTTCTCCTGCCAAGACTTGCTGAACATAAGGAAGAATCGCTTCATACCCGGTTTCGCCTAAAACCTCTTGGAGATGCTTGCCGTAGATTTGCGCTGCCGGATGTCCAAACCATTCTTCATATGCTCGATTGTTGAAGCGATAGCATTGGTCTGAGTCTACAAAGGAGATCAAGGCAGGCACGGCATTGGTAACTAAACGAAGCTCTGCTTCTCGTTGTTGCAATACCTCCTCGGCCAGTTTTCGATCGGTGACATTTCGGAAATAAATGGTAATCCCGTTCGCGGCAGGGTAGGTGCGAACGTCATACCACCGATCGTGATCGGGATAAAACGCCGTGACTGAGAAAGCCAAGCGCTCGTTTGCCACACGCCGATGAACCCGCTCAAACTCGCTGCCATTGAGTCCTGGGAATTCTTCCCAAAAATTCTTCCCAATCAGAGCGCCCGGAGTGCGGTCTAGCAGAATTTCCGCTGACCGATTCACGTAAGTAAAACGCCAATTCTCATCCAGGGAAAAGAATCCATCATCAATGCTTTCTAGAATGTTCCGACTCTGTTCTTCGCTTTGACGCAACGCTTCTTCGGCTTGTTTGCGATCGCTGATGTCGATGAATACGCCGCGCGTCGAAATTATGACGCCATCAGCGTTGTAGGCGCAATCGCCCTTTGCCAAAATCCAGCGAACGGTGCCATCGCCCCACAGCGTCCGATACTCAATTTCAGTATGCGGTTGATTCGCTTTTAGCTCAGTCAGCACGGTGTGAACGAATGGGCGATCGTCGGGATGCACGGCTTCTAAAAACACTTGCACCGACATTGCCGTATTGACGGGTAAACCCAACATCGCTTTGGCTATGTCCGTAAAACTCAGCGTGTCTGTTTCCATATCCCAATACCACAAACCCAAATTTCCGCCTTCGGAAGCCAGTCGGAACTGTTCTTCGCTCTCGCGCAACGCCTGGAACGATCGATCGCGCTCGAAGGCGATGCTGGCAACTTGGGTGCCGAACTCGGCGAGTTTATATTCCCAATCCGTCGGCCTCCGCGCCTCGCTAAAGCAAAGCATCAGCGACCCCAGAGCTAGATTGTCCTGCCTGAGCACGGGCTGAGAATGACAGGCTAGAATGCCATGAGCCACGCATAAATTTCGCCATGCTTGCGACCAGCGATCGTCGTTGGCAATGTCGGCGCAGGTCACGGGCTGACCGCAATACACTGCTTCGCCACAGGTTCCAATGCACAAATCGTTAATCGGAGCATCCTTGAGTCCTTGACCAAAAGACGGTGGAAAGTCTGGAGTAATGGATCTGTTAAACGTCAGCCGCTGAGCATCGGCTAGCAGGAAGCAGGCGCGGGTAGCCGGATTTAGCCTGGATACTGAGTCACACACGGCTGCCAGACAGTCGTCTAGTGGCTGTCCGAATGCGATCGACTCCAGCAGTCGTTTCTGCTCGATTAACAGGAGTTCGGCCTGTTTGCGATCGGTAATGTCAGCAAGCAAAACAGTCAGTCCAGTGGGCGAAGGGTAAATTCGATGGTCATGCCAACCATTCCAAGGTGAGTAGAGATAATCAAACTGGAGCGGCGTTTGTTCGCGCATTGCCCGATGAAACTGCACATAAGCATCGGTGTCAACGGCAGCCGGAAATAACTCCCAAACGTTCTGACCCAGAATCGCTGACCGCGGCATTCCAACCATTTCACAGTAGCGATCGTTGGCATAGGTGTAGCGCCAATCGCGATCGAGGATATAAAACCCATCGTTGATGCTAGAAAGTACCCTTTCTAGCTGTTCTTTTGCCTCTGTCGCCGCAGCTTGTGCAGCTTCGCCCTGCACCTGTTGTTCGAGTTCCATTGCCTCCTGTAAAGTTTCCAAGGCTGCTTTCGCATTTTTTAGAGCGGTGCGCCACGATAGATTGAATGAAGCGATGAATCCTGCCGCGATCGAAAACATACCCAGCCGAATAATTGTCTCTACATTAGCGATCTGTAAGAAATAGAACGGCTCAATAAAAAAATAGTTGATTGCCAGCGTGGATAAAAGTGCTGCCAGCAACCCAGCCCCAAAACTGCCATACCAGGCACTCACCATCACCGCGATGAAAAACAGGGGCGTTGTGGTTGGGTAGATCCACGGTAAAAGCGATCGGGTTAGCGCCAGTGCTAGAGCCACGGAGAGGGTCGCCACACCATAGGGAAGTAGTCTAACTCTGAAAATGCTGTTGATTCCCTCTAAACTCACCCTTTGTACTCCTTATCCGAAAAATATCTTGCCTGCAGTGCCTGACTGCATTCGCGAAGCGTTGCATCTGGCAAATTACCTAACTCATCCAGCAATCTCTAAATTTGCTTGACTGCCAAGCCCGAAGGCGTAGCGTGTCCATTTTCCGAACGATTAATCGGGGGAAAGGTCGTCCCTAATTCATCCGCCCACTTTTTCTGAGACAGGTTCAGCGCTGGCCACCGTTCTCGCACCAAATTACCGATCGCTGGCTGTTGGGCCCTCAGCCGTTCTATTTTGAGAAGCCTCAGAAGTAACAGCTATAAACCTGTTTATATTTTACACCTTTGACAGATTCCAGAGGTCAGTCATCACTCTCAAGATATATATCAATCTTTACAGGAGTCGTAAATTTTTCACCCACCCCAACTCTCCCCGAACCTGCAGGGAGAAAGTAAGAAATTCACAAGTGATGCGAGGATTGCTATATGGAGTCAATCTCAAATCTCAAATAGACTAGCTTGCTTTAAATTCCTTTGAGGAGCGATCGCCAATCCCGACAGCGTTTCAGGTAAATGCGAGCTACATGATCGCTGGGATTTGTTCGCAAACACTCTTCAAATAATTTTCCAGCTTCCCGGAATTCCTTGCGATCGCACAGGAACATAGCTTCATTATATACAGACAAATTTGCTAGCTTTGCCGACAAAATTTCCGGCGGATCTGCATCAAATACCTCATAGACTACGACATATTGAGATTTTCCTTTTACCTGTACTTTATCCACAATCCTAATAGCATAATCTGTGGGATTTCGCAACCGTTCCAAAGTCTGCTGAGAAATTAACAGAGGTACGCCGTAATCTTTGGTCAATCCTTCAATGCGAGATGCTAAATTAACAGCATCGCTAATCACAGTGCTGTCCATTCGGCTTTTACCCCCCACTGTCCCCAGCATCAAAGAACCCGAATTGATGCCAATGCCAATGTGAATCGGGACGTAGCCGACACCTTGACGGCATTCGTTGTAATTTCTTAGGATATTGAGCATTGCAATACCCGCTTTCACTGCATCATCTGCAAAGTCACTAAACAAAGCCATAATTGCATCGCCGATGTATTTGTCAATAAACCCGTTATTGCTAGTAATGGCAGGCTCCATCCGCGAAAGGTAAGCATTGATAAATTTAAAATTTTCTTGGGGAGTCATAGTTTCTGAAAGCGTCGTGAAATCGCGAATATCTGAAAATAGCACCGACATTTCCTGCTGCACTTGGTCGCCTAAATTGACATCTATAATACTTTCATATCCCAACAAATTTAGAAATTGGTGAGGCACAAATCGCCCATAGGCATCAGTTAAGTCTGATTCGGCATCCAGGGATTTTTCTAAGTTTTGATTGAGGTCAAATAGTTTCTTAATAAATAAATGGCGATCGGCTTCAGCTTCTTTGCGTTCCGTGAAATCTTGAAAAACTGCGATCGCAAAAGCAACTTTGCCACCCTCGTCAAAAATTGGCGTTCCCCAAATCTCAAGGGGAACTTTCTTGTGGAATTGATGAATTTCCAGATCCTCAGCCTTCGCGTTTTCGCCCCTCAAAGCTCGGACGATCGGCAATTTCTCGAAAGGGTAAATAGTCTCAGTTCCCGCCATATAAATTTGATAACTTTCTGACAAATCCTCAACTGCATTTAAGGGCAGAACTCCTTGACCGAGTAACTGCTCCCCGGCGTGATTGACGTAGTAAGGTCTGCCTTGAGAATCCAGCACGAGCACACCTATAGGAATCGCTTCGAGAAATTGAGCCAGCTTGATTTCGCCTTCGCGCACCGCCTCGAATGCGCGAGAGCGTAACTCAGTTTCAACCGTATCGGAATGTTCAGCAGTAGTTTCCAGCAAGATTTCCAGATCCGCTTTTTCCTCCTTCAAGTCTTCCACTTGCTGGCGCAATCTTTCTATCTCTAAAAGTAGCTGTTCTCTAGATGGTTGTTCTTCCAGCATAACTCGAGAATTGGCGCCTCGACTAACAAAAAATTGATTAACAGCTCGCACCCTAAAAATAATTGTGTTTCCTATAGAAATTCCAACTGTAAAGCCGGCATCAGGCGCTGCAAATTCTTCAAAGATTTACCTTGCCAAGCTATGCTTTGAGAGCCTTGTACCGCCAGTTGCACCCTGGCTGTTTTGCGGATCTCGATAATAAACTTTGATAGCATATTGATGCCAGAACTGTTCAAAAATTCTAACTGCTGCAAATTGAGGGTAATTTTCGTCGGTTCCAAGTCGGCAACCTTGGTCAGAAACTGCGCTATCGGCGCGTACTCTGCTGGCCCGCTCAGCCTTAGAGAGCCAATAAAACTCACGGTTGCCGTTGTTGGATCGTAACAGATCTGGTAATCTTCTGTATTAATTTCCATAGCCACAAAAAAAAGTCCCTTAGATATTATCGATCGCTAGCGTTGTTTATACTGTTAATTGCACCATAGTTGTCACCGCAATTACTTCCGGGTCTTGGTGGATGGTTTGGAATTTCCAGCCAAGTTTGGCGGTATAATCGGTGAGCATGGTCAACAAACCCAATCCAGAATTGGTACAGCTTTCGTCCGCAGCATTTTTTTCCAGCCGCTGAATGTAAAGTTCGCTGGGTTCGGAGGCCAGCAACTGCTGAATATAAGCCTGAAACTTGTCCACAGCGTGCGGAGAGATGCTGTTAGCAACTGAGAAAATCACACGGTCGCTCTCTAATTGCAGTTTAATATCGATCGGGTACTCCGAGGTTTCATCATTAAACTTCATGGCATTTTCCAATAACTCGTTGGCAATGTAGCTAACAGCGCTTTTTATTTCAGCTTGTCTTTCAATTGTCGAGGGTTCATCTTGGTTGCGTGGAAAAAAAGTCGTCAGGTAGTCAGCCAGAAAATCCGCCGACAAACCGTTGTTCCGCCACCGCTGCTTGAGAGGAACCGAACTCGGAGAAAATCCAATTATTAAGTATTCTTGGCTAGCAGACTGCTCGATGAAATCGCCGAAAATCTGAGTCATACCGATGTGAGAGCTAAAGTTTGAGATCAGGGGCATCACTGAATATATTTTAAACTTTAGAAGGGATATCCAAGTAGTTATTTTTGTTTGAGTACCAGCAATGTGATGTCATCAAAAACTTTTTGTTCGCCGATGTGCGATCGCACGTCGTTAATTACAGCCTTCCTGATTTCGGCAGCCGAACGCTGGGAGTTAATCTCTATTACCTTAATTAACCGCTCTAAACCATAAAGCAGTTTATCCATATTTTTAGCTTCCGTAATCCCGTCAGTGTACAGCACAACCACATCTCCTGAACGCAACTGTACAATTTTTTCAGCAACAAATTCAGCAATATCTGCATCCAGTCCGATCGGGAAACCCAAATCGATCGTATCAAACCGTTCCACACAACCGTTAGACCGCACTAGAATCATTTCTTCGTGCTGGCCGCTCAACTTCAGCACTCCCTGCTCATAGTCTAGCAAAGCAAGGCTAGCGTTTTTCTCGGATTTCATCCGCTGCACATTATCGTAAATTACAGTGTTAATAGGGGTTAAAAATCTCACCGGATCGGGTTCATTGTAGGCGAGCAAAGTCCGCACAGCCGTTTGAACCATAATCATTAAAACACCGCTCTCCAATCCGTGTCCCGTCACATCGCCAATGCCAATTTTGACTCTACCTTTGTGCTGGAGTACGTCGTAATAGTCGCCGCCTACTTCCTCGGCAGCTTCCATAAATCCCGCAATATCTAAGCCCACAACTTCCTTAAGTTCTCGTTCTTTCGGCAGCAGCATCTGCTGAATCTTGCGAGTAACATCTAGTTCGGCGCTCATTCGCATATTTTCAGCTTTTAGGCGATCGTTGAGAACAGTAATTTCTTGATTTGCACCAACTAAAGCATCGGCAATCTTGTTAAATGCACCCACAACTTGCCCAAGTTCATCTCGGTTATCCAAAACAATTTTGTGGTCTAGATTGCCGCTTGCCATCTTTTTTGACGCTTCGTCCAGCACAAAAACAGTTTGCATAACTGCCCTGTAAAAAGATACAAACAAATAAATAACAATTGCTAAAATTGCCAACACGAAAATCAAAATTATGCGTTTTTTTGCAACAAAACTATCAATACGTTTTTGCAGCAGAAAGTCTAATTGATTAACTGTTGCGTCCCACAATTCAAAACTCGAAGTCAGAGCTCGATCGCTGCCATCAATATAGGCATAATATTCCACTCTGGCTGTGGGATTAATCAGTTTATCTATGTGCCCAGTTAGCTGCTCTACTACGGAGTTAAAATTTGTTAAATGCGCACTTAATTTCGGTCGCAGATTCCCGCGATGATTATTGCTAAACCCTACCTCCATAGTGATGGCTAAATCCTGATTTAGTTCTCTCAATTGGCCCGCCCAAGTAATCAATTTCGCTCTTTCTTCAGGTGTGGCATCGGAACGCCAGCTACTTTTTTGAGAAATTAGCCTAATCTCTGACAATATTTTTTGCATTTCTGGAAGCTTCAGCAAAGTAGCATCCATCAAATAATAGGTATCTAGATCTGGGTCTAAAATTAGATTGGAAGTATCGCCGACGCGAGCGCTCAATCTATTAATATCTGCTCGTAAGTTTTGATATAAAAAATCGTAAGTTTCTAAACTCCACTGGCTGCGACGAAGTTTAAAATTTTGCCAGCTTTGATAAATTTTATTAAAATAATCGCTAGAAACTAAAATTTTTCCTAACTGGCGATCGGTATTTGCCAGAGATTGAAAATTCGCGTCAATCTTAGCTTCTAAATTAGCCAGGGACTCTGGATTGCTTAAATTGGGACTTAAACCCTGATAATTTAACAGTTGAAGTTTCGGTATGTGTTCTCTCAAGTGGCGAAGCGGGCGCAGGTATTGATTGCCGTAGATTTCTTTTTGGGCAAAATCAACCCTGCTGTTAATTTCGGAAATCAGCAAGTACATGACCAAGGTTAACGGTATTGCAAATAGAAAACCGATTAAGGTAAATTTTTGAGGATAGCTCAGCCGATTCATTAAATGGATTCCTAGGGATTTTCTGTTCATAATTGAGATATTTCAAAAATATTGTACTAAAAAACTAACGTTTGCTATTAAAGTATTTTCGGGGACTATCGCTCTATAAAACAACAATGCTAATACAATTAATCAGCGATAGCTAGCGTAGTTTATAATACGTTTCCGTCCTCTTGCAACACGTTTTGTAGCATCCATTTCATCTCGCCGGCTCAGCTCGCCTACCACAGTCTAAAATAGCTTTAGCAGTTTGGGAACGATGAATAGCCATTCGTACTGAGATTGTGGGTACAATTAAATGATTTTAAGAATATTTACTTAAGCATAAATTTTTCTTAATACCCGGAGACAAAAAGTAAAAATTAAGTGATAACTGGGTAGTGCAAGTTTCCTGAAACACAACTGCCGGTCGCGAGTAGGAAATACTTGCTGCGCACCAGCAGTCAAGTTAGTTCTGCACAAAGGAACTAACAGCATCCGCAAAAGTGTCTAAATAAGTATCTGCAGTTGAGTGTTCAGGAGCGATCGCGCATTGTGTAAAGTGAGGCAGAGGGCGTATGATGAAAAAAATCTCCACAAATAAAATTCAAAAAAATAAAAACCGAGACCAAAAGCAGCCCAATCCTGTAATCTTGGCTTTAGTGCTGACAGGAATTTTGGTATGGGAAATGTATCCGGCGCTAAGACACACCGCTGCAGCTAAGGCGGGCGCTCTCCAATCTTCCCTTTCCCAGTTGGAAAGGCAACAGCAGCAACCCGCGCAGCAATTTTCCTCAGCAGCGGTAGCCCAAAAAATCAGCTATTCGGTATTGGCACTTAATACTCTAATTTCCGAACCGGGCAATTTGGCCGAGGCTACGCGCCAAAATCCCCCGAACAAATTGCCCGAAACCGTGGCAGCAGCAGTTCGCCGAGAGTTGTCGGACTCCACTGGCATTGCTGCTGACAAGTTGAAAGTAATTGAATCTAGCAGACAAAGTTGGCCGAATACTTGTTTAGGACTCGCGACAGCGGATGAAATTTGCGGTCAAATGATTGTCGAAGGTTGGCGGGTTGTGGTGTCTGATGGTAGGCAAACTTGGGTTTACCGTACTAATGCTAGGGGAAATATCTTGCGTTTGGAAAAAAGTTAGCTAGGTACATTTACCCCTGTGAAATGAAATATAAGTTTCCTTTTGGAACAGGCTTTCCGGCCTGTTCCACAAAGAGTGAATTTTCTTGTGGCAAGTGTCTTGTGGGCTTCTGGGAACAGGCTTTCCGGCCGGTTCCACAAAGAGTGAATTTTCTTGTGGCAAGTGTCTTGTGGGGTGGGCTTCTGGGAACAGGCTTTCCGGCCTGTTCCACAAAGAGTGAGTTTTTTTGTGGGGGGTTTCTTGTGGGGTGGGCTTCTAGCCCGCCCCTTGCCTTAATTTGGAAGCTGGTTTCTTTCGATGATGCCGCCGCCCAACAGCAAGTCTCCGTCATACCAAACGGCCGCTTGTCCGGGGGTAATACTCAACTGCGGTTCATCAAAAATCAACTTAACTCTTGTACCGCCGGCTTTTTCCTCTGCTTGGGATGGTTCCACAGGAATAATTGTAGCTGGGACGGGGTGCGATCGATATCGAATCTGTACCTGAGCCCGAATCGGAGCCGTCGGTGCAGCCACAGAAACCCAATTCACTTTCTGGACTGTACATTCAGATTCTACTGCCAACTGTCGATCGCCCACAATTACCCGATTGCCAGCAGCATCAAGTTCAATCACATACAGCGGTTCCGGTGCAGCAATTCCGAGTCCCTTCCGCTGGCCGATGGTGTAGTGGTGCACGCCGTCGTGCTGTCCGAGCACCCGCCCTGACTTGTCCACAATGTCACCTTTTTGCGGCGCAATGTACTTATCCAAAAAAGCCCGCATCGAACCGTTACTTTCCACCAAGCACAAATCCTGACTTTCCGGCTTATCAGCAGTTGTCAAGCCAAATTCCGCCGCAATTCTGCGAGTTTCTGTCTTGGTAATTTCCCCCAAAGGAAATTCCGTACCCGCCAACAAATCCTGTGTTAGATCGTACAAGAAATAAGACTGATCTTTCGCAGGGTCGATCGCCCGCAGCAACTGATAGCGACCCGTAGCAGCATCGTAAGTAATCCGAGCGTAGTGCCCTGTAGCGATTTTTTCAATTCCGAGTTCTTCGCGAGCATACTTAAGCATTGGCCCGAACTTCACAGTTTTATTGCACTGGGAACAAGGCAAAGGCGTAACTCCTGCACTGTAACCCTCCACCAAATAATCGACAATACTTGCCTGAAAAACATCGCGGCTGTCAACAATGTGGTGGGGAACGCCCAAATCTTCGCAAATTTTAGCTGCATCGACCATTCCCTCAGAGCAGCACTGACCTTTGCCCTTCATCAACCACAGCGTTAAACCCACCACTTCATATCCCTGATGGTGTAAAATTGCGGCTGCTGCGGAACTATCGACCCCGCCGGAGAGGCCTACAACAATCTTGTTCATGATTCTGAGAGAAATTGCTATTTTACTGTGAGTTAGTTCGATCGAGCTAATTTATTATACCACAAGTATACTACAACCTGCCACTGCTGCTGTTAGCTGAAATTTTAGCACTAATATGACTATTCAAAAATTTGTTGTCACCGCCGACCAAATGCGGCAAATAGAAACGAGAATCTTTGCTGCTGGAATGCCAGTCGCAGCTTTAATGGAAAAAGTCGCGGGACTGATTGCTAGACGCATTCAGGAGCTTTTGAAGGGGGAAGGAAGAAGGAAGAGGGAAGAAGGAAGAGGGAAGAAGGAAGAGGGAAGAAGGGAGACGGGAGAAGAGCAAGATATTGTTAATTCTCAATTGCCAGTTATCGGGGTATTGGTTGGGCCCGGACACAACGGTGGCGATGCTTTGGTTGTGGCTCGCGAATTGCACTTTCAAGGGTTCCAAGTAGTTATTTACTGCCCGTTTTCTAAACTAAAAGAACTAACAAAAAATCACGCTGATTATGCGCGTTATTTAAATCTTCCATTTGTTGACAAAATTGAACCGCTGAAAAATTGCGATTTGCTCGTAGATGGTTTATTTGGATTTGGATTAGAACGAGAAATTAATAACGCCACGACCGCAGCTATTGACGAAATAAATAATTTAAATATACCTATTTTAAGTATAGATATTCCATCGGGAATTCATACAGATACCGGCGAAGTTTTGGGAACGGCAATCCGGGCAAAACATACATTATGTTTGGGTTTGTGGAAAATGGCATTTCTGCAAGACAGAGCGTTAGAATATATCGGCAGTTCCGAATTAATTGATTTTGATATTCCGGCAGCAGATATTGCAGCAATATTGGGCGAAACGCCAGCAATACAACGCATTACAACAGCCTCGGCAACTCAGCATTTGCCCTTACCCCGATCGCCCATTTCGCACAAATACACTAACGGTAACATACTAATTATTGCAGGTTCCCGCCGCTACAGCGGAGCCGCAATTTTGGCAGCATTGGGAGCAAGAGCCAGCGGCATCGGAATGCTGTCAATTGCTGTTCCTGAGTCGATTAAACCGATGTTGAGCAGTCAGTTGCCCGAGGCATTAGTTATAGGATGTCCCGAAACCCAAAGCGGTGCAATTAGCGAGTTGCCAGTAGCAATTGATTTGAGCTCTTATGATGCGATCGCCGCAGGGCCAGGTCTGACATTGGAAGCGGCAATAGCTGTAGAATCTGTACTGGAGAGCGATCGACCTCTGGTTTTAGATGCTGACGGTTTAAATATCCTCGCTCAACTCGGCACAGTCCCGATTTTGTCCGAACGCTCAGCACTGACAATTATCACGCCTCACCCTGGCGAATTCAAGCGTTTATTTCCCGAATTAGCCGACGAAACAGGCGAGGATCGAATTGCCGCAAGTCAAGCTGCGGCTCAGCTTTGTGGTGCAACGGTATTGCTCAAAGGAGCCAGAGTTTGCATAAGTTGGAAGGAGGAGGGGGATTCCCTAGGGGATAGCTGCGCTTCACGTACCATCACCTACCTCAATCCCGAAAGCACCCCAGCCCTCGCCAGAGGCGGCAGCGGCGACGTTCTCACAGGCTTGTTAGGGGGACTATTAGCAAGTGCGATCGCCCGCAAATCCCCCCCCCAATCAGTTGCAGCAACAGCAGCTTGGTGGCACGCTCAAGCCGGAATCATGGCGGCCAAAGAACGGACGGAATTAGGAGTAGATGCCTTTACTTTGACACAGTATTTAATTCCAGCTTTGCGAGAATTTGCTTAGTAAACAATCAACAGTAGTTGGTAGGGTGCGCACCGCGCACCTTTGTATTTTGTAGTAGGGTGCGCACCGCGCACCTTACCCGTTGGTTTGTAGTGACAAGGAAAGTCCTCATCAAAATATTACAACTTGCATTCCTTACGACAAACCAACGGGTAACTCAAACGAGTGACACTCACATGAGTGACACTCCAAAAAGTGACTGTGCATCCACAAATCCCACCAGTTATACCTGAAATATCAAAGACGAAAACTTAAATCTTGAGAGGAACCACATTATGTACACCGAAGAAAGAAGCTTGAACAATGAAACTATGGCTATTGTCGCCGATACTACTGCTCAATCAAGTCTGGCATTTGCTGAAACCACGGGAGTAAACAAACCCACTTTACAAATGGGTTCAACAGGTCAAGCTGTCAAGGAACTACAACAACTTCTATATCATTGGGCATATTATTTCGGTCCGATGGACGGTATCTTCGGTGTGCAAGTTCAAAACGCGGTCAAAGGCTATCAACACCGCGTCTTTTTAAAAGAAGATGGGATTGTCGGCCCTATCACTTGGGAAGCACTATACTCTGGTGCACCTGTGAATATGCCGATCGTCATGAAGGGCAGTTCTGGTAATGCTGTTAAAATTGTTCAGAATGTCTTGAAAATCAATGGATACTATTTCGGCTTTATTGACGGATTATTCGGGACGATGACAGATGTAGCAGTGCGACAATTGCAACTGAGCAAGGCTTTACCGCAAGATGGAATTGTCGGCTATAGAACTTGGCACGCCCTCAGCAAATTACCGCACTAATGACTGGCTGGATTCACTTTCAGTGTTCGCCAAAAATCGGTAGATAAATTAGGGATTTAGGCTTTGCCTAAGTCCCTAATTCTCGTTAAGGGGAAGACTGCGCGCGGGAAGGGCGATCGCAAATTCTGTTAACGTTCCCGGAAATAAAAATATTATTAAATTTGCCGTGTTTTTTGGTTAGTGTATCTTCGGAAATTGGGAGTCAGAATCCGGTTTATTTCTCTTCTGATTTAGTTGTAAATAGTTGCACTGAGAAACTTATGATTATTCCGATATTTACCTAACAAGACTTACCGATGGGAGGCTTATTCCCGGTTTCTACGAAAAATTCCAGGTTTATTAACGAGAAATCTAGGAATCAACCGGGTTTTTAAGCCAAGCGCGCACAAGTCACGAACTAGCCTTTGATGAACTTTTCTAATTTTTGAGCCATCTTCTCGACAATTCCCTCCGAAGTATCTCCCGCCGATGATTCAGCTTCAATACGCTTGACCGCATCCTCTGAAAGATTCAGCAACTGCACTAATTTTTGATAAGCTGCGGCTTCTTCAGCGTTAATTTTGGGTTCATCGGGAGTGCGAGAACTAGATGAAATCACTTCATAGCCGAGTTGCAAGACTAATTCTTTTTCATCTTGAGTTTCTAGTTGGCCGATCAACTCGTCTAGGGGGATATTTTGCATGATGTAATCCCGCAGTTCTTGTTGCATTTGTTGTCCGTCGGTATCTGGGGCAAACAAACTACAAAAGCGATCGAGCATTAAATTAACTTCTTCTGTCGCCAGTTCGCCGTCAGCCCAGGCCATAGAAGCAACAATTCTCAGCAGATTCATCTGGCGGGGCGTAATTGATGGAGGAGGGGGGGTTTGCATAATCAAAATGGGTAATTGGTAATTGGGAATGGGTAATTGGTAATTGGGAATTGAACTTGATTCCTTCTTGTCTTTTCTTTCCGGTTCCCCTTCATTTATGTCACAATTTTGATAGAGGAACTCCCAGCCATCCAGTAAAGTTTTGTTTCTGAAGAGCGGTGGGCTGTTCCACCGGCACGATCGAGTAGCGACCAGGCCGGGGCGGCGCGAGAGTCACACGACAAGTCCGCAGTTCGTCTTGGTGAAAAACTGTCACCTCTATTGTGTCCCCCGGTTGATAATCTTTAAGCCTCTCGCCCACTTGTTCTGAATTTACCCGAAAACCTTCGATCGCCAGCAACTCGTCCCCAGCGTCAATTCCCGCCAATTGTGCCGGAGAGCCTATTTCGACAAATTTAACCATTTCCCGCCCGTTTTCGGCTCCCAACGTCCAACCGATGCGAGGGTTTCGGTCAGTTTCCTCTACCCAAATTTGCAGCCCGAAAGGTTCGAGATATTTGTTGTAAGGCAACTCTTCTGTGCCGTCTATATAGCGCGCGAAAAAGTCGCTCAAATCGATGCCGGCTACGGACTCGATCGCACTTTGCAACTCTTCGGGAGTAAAGCCTATTTCTGCTGGCAGCGAAGGAGAATTTAACTCTCCGTTTGATGTCAAATGCGCCGACTTGCCTTCTGTTTCCGACTTCAGGTCAAAATCGCCATTTTCAGTCGAATTAGCATTGCCAAACTGCTGCCACATTAAACGCATCACATCGTCGAGCGATCGCTCGTTGCCGTGTCTAGCTCGAATCAACAAATCAAGCAAAAACGAAACAACTTCCCCTTTCAAATAATAGGAAATCTGCGAATTATCGCTGTTAGCATCCCGGCGATAAAGTTTAATCCAAGCATCCCAGCTCGACTCGCTCAGAGGCTGCACGCTCCGCCCCGGAGTCGTCTGCAAGCGAGTAATTTCCTTAGCCATACCTTGGAAAAAACCTTTCACGCTGTAGAGACCAGCTCGAAAAGGAATCACCAAATCGTAATAGCTAGTAGTGCCTTCAGAAAACCATAAAGAAGGAGTATAATTCTCTTTTTCGTAGTCAAATACTTCGAGAGCTTTCGGTCGAATGCGCTTGACATTCCACAGGTGAAAAAACTCGTGAGCTACTAACTGAATAAAGCGTTCATACTTTTCCTTAGCCCGAAAACCAAAACGCGGATAGTTGAGAGTACAACTTTCCTTGTGTTCCAAACCGCCAAAACCAGAGCCCGACAAATGCAGGAAAAACACATAGCGTTCGTAAGGCAAACCGCCAAACATTTTTGCCTCGACTTCGATCACTTTTTGGATGTCTCGAATCGTGCTATCGGGATCTAAATTGCCTTTTCCCCAAACGACTAGCTGGTGGGGTTTTCCCATCACTTCAAACTCGTACACTTCGTGATAGCCAATCTCAAAAGGACTGTCTACGAGAGTGTCAAAATCCGCAGCAGCGAAAGTAAGATTTTGACCAGAAACAGGTGGCAAAGTCGTAACCGTGCGCCATTCTGGCTGCGGTGGAACAACAGTCACGGTGTAACAGTTGCGCTCAAAACCGGGCAAGAAAAAGCACAAAGCCGCCGGATTGAAATAACCGTGAGTCGAGTCTAAATGATTGGTTCGCACTGTCAGTTCGTTGGCAAAAATACGGTAGCGAACCGTGACATCTGACACCGAATCGGTCTCGATTTGCCAGTGATTTTTGCTGATCTTGCGCCAAGGTAAAGCTCGATCGCCCGCCTGGGAGCTAAAATCTTGCAGGTGGCGGGCGTACTCTCTAACCAAGTAAGAACCGGGAGTCCAAACAGGCATTTTTAAATCCAGAACCGCCTCCGACCAACCTTGCACGCGCAAAGTTACTTCAAAGAGGTGGGATTCAGGATTGGGCATCGCCACCGAATATTGAATTGTCGGTGCTGTTAGTTGCCCCTGACTGTTGCCGGCAGCCGACGAAGTATCCAAACAAGTAACATCAGTCATTGACTTGCCAAATTAATCAAGTGCTTGAGGTTGATCAAATGGATAGTTTGGTGGTCTGGATCGATATTGATCCACCCTTTACTATCGAGTTTTTCCATAATTTTGCTGGTTTCATCTAGGGTGATATCTGTCACATCAGCTAAGTCTTCATAAGGAATATTGAAGATATCTTTGCCCTCAGCAGTTTTCTGACCGTAGTTTTCTGCCAGCTCGACTAAAGTATTTGCTAGTTTAACTGCTGGCTGGCGGTTTCGGAGTTGATAGCGGTGATTGGTTTGGCGAAGTCGCCGCACCATCAGTTGCAGCATCCGGTGGTGCAATTGCGGGTCTTTAAACAGGGTTTGGATAAATCGCTGAGCTGTGACGCTGAGAAGTCGCACGGGCGATAGAGCAAGTACGTCATTCGATCGGGGAGATTCGTCCAGAATGGCCATTTCGCCGAAGAACGCACCCCGTCCTAAAATAGCCATTGATACAGCTCGATCGTTTGACAAGCGCCGAACTTTTACCCAGCCAGACACGACAAAGTAAATCGCGTTGCCCCAAGAATCCTCCATCACCACAGCTCGGCCCGGGGGATACTCATGCTTGACGGCATTTGATAGTAGCCCTCCCAAGGTTTCTGGGTTAGCACCCTTAAATAGAGGGAATAGCTCACTGAAAGCTTCTGTCTTCATGCAAACTCGCGGAGGTGGGAAATATGATTAGGCGACACCCAACAGCTAGGGAACGATCGATGTTTGGGAACACAAACAATCCGTTGCTCCTTTAATTGATGATAAGGGTGCAGAGGCCCGGTTCACGTAAAATTGGCAGATTCTTTAATCTTAAACGGGTTTACAAGCCTGCCACTGCCTGTTGAACTTTACCCAACAGAGGTTCTATGTATTCCGGCCAGCCGATGGCGATTGACTGGGTGTGGGCCAGAGTTTCCGGCTCGATCGCATCTTTAGTCCACCTCAGCGGTTGACCTTGCAAGTCGCAACACACCAATCCGGCTGCTTTTGCTAAAGCCAGAGGACCGGCGGTATCCCACACTTTAACTCTGCCGTTGAGATACAGGTACAAACCAGCTCGACCGAAGATAACTTCCATCACTTTTAAGCCAAAGCTGCCCAGCGAGTAAAATTCTGCTCCGGGGATGCTTTGGGCGATCGCCCGGGCGTAGTTTTTCTGGTCTTTGTCTCCGAGAACAATTTTACAATTTTCCGCTGTCAAAGCCGGGGGTTTGCACAGCGCGATCGGTTGCGGCGCTTGGGTTCCCAGACTTTGGAACAATCCCCAATCTTTGCCTCCAAAATACATTTGGTCAAAAGCTGGCGCGTAGAGCCAGCCGGCCACCGGTTCTCCTTCCAGCAGCAGCCCCACCATCGAAGCGTAGTGCAGTTTTCCCCGAATAAATTCTTCAGTCCCGTCGAGGGGATCGATGCACCAGAGGCGCTGGTAATTGGCCCGGTAAGCTGCTCTGGAGGTGGCGTTTTCCTCGGTGATCCTGCCGTCTTCAGGAAACAAAGCGCTAAATGCTGCCGATAGTTGTCGGTCTAGGTATTGATCGATACTCGTCACATAGTCGTTGGGCCCTTTCTCGGAAACTTCAAAAGGTTTGGCTGCTAGCTTGTAAGCTTCTTGACCGCACTCGCGCATGGTGTAGCGAATTTTTTGATCTTGCTCTGGAGAAATATACATGAGGTTAAACATAAATTCTTTAGCTAACTTCAGCATAAAAGCTTAAGTCCTTGCAATCGATCGGCGCGTTTCACTGTTTTTTATTCGTACAGGATTTGCGCGCGGGTGTCGAGAAACCCGGTTTCCTAACCATCAGTGCCGTTGCGATACCAGCCCCAGACAAGATTCGTGGAACTCAAAAAAAATTAGACATGAGGGAGAACCCCCCAGATTTACCAGATTTATCTGTAGAGTCAAATCTAAAATCTAAAATCTAAAATCTAAAATTGATCGCTCGAACCAGCACGTTCAAAAGCAGACGATAGAATCTTCTGAGGTAGATAATTTGTGGCAGCACCAGCAGAATTATAAGGAGAATAGTTTGAAATACCATTTGGCATTAGGTCGGAAAATAGACCTAGATGGAATTGACCGCGATGCAAAACTCGGCAAATGCCCTCGCCACCTCCTGCGAACCCTCAGAGACCGCTTAAATGCCACCGTTCATGCCCCGGATGGCGAAGGGATATCGTTGAGTGACAAGCTGCGATCAAAAATTTCTTCTAAACCCGAACATTGGGCCGCCGCGCGTAAATTGTCCAAGCAAGTCAGCAGCGACGACCTGATATTTTGTACGGGCGAGGACATAGGGATTCCAGTGGCGGCGGTGTGTGGCCAATTGCCCCAGCGCCCGAAAATTGTAGTATTTTTCCACAATATCGATCGGCCTCGCGGCCGGGTCGCCCTGAAACTATTCGGTTTGGCTGAAAAAATTGACCTATTCATGGTCAACGCCCGCCCTCAAGCAAACTTCATCCGCAGCTATTTAGCTATACCTGAATCGCGCATTTTAGTGCTTCTAGAACAGACAGACACCCAATTTTTCACACCTGGTCCCGTTTCTGGCGAGAAAAAGCGGCAAACAGTTGTTAGCGTCGGATTAGAAAAGCGCGACTACCGACTCTTAGCTGCAGCAACTGCTGACTTAGATGTTGACGTAAAAATTAGCGGTTTTTCTAAAGATGCCAAGGCTTTATCGAAAGCTTTCCCCGATACTATGCCAGAAAATATGTCCTGCAAATTCTACGACTGGCCAGAGTTACTGCAGCTTTACCGCGATGCAGACGTAATTGCAGTTTGTTTGGTGGACAATAAATATGCTGCGGGAGTGCAGGCTTTACTGGAAGCAATGGCCTGCAAGCGGCCCGTCGCCATTACTCGGACTCAAGGTATGGTCGATTATTTAGCTGCCCCAGATATTGCTAAAGTGGTAAATGTGGGAGATGCGGCAGGTTTGCGGGAGGCGATCGTCCATTTACTAAAAAGTCCTCAAGAAGCTGAATCTCAATCGCAGCGGGGCTACGAAATGGTTGTGAACCAGCACAGCAGCGAACGTTATGTCGATGTTTTAGCCCAGAAGTTGCGATCGCTTTAATAAAAATGTAGGGTGCGCCGAGGCGCACCATAACTCACGCCCGGAGGATGCACAATCCACACTTTACTGCTATAAATAAAAAGCCAAACTCTTTATTACTTAAGTCATATTTAAAAAGTAATGAATTATGAGTTGCAGTTACTAATTAAATTTTACAGCAGTTAAATACCTACTAAATAAACCGGGTTTTAAAAAGATAATCGAAAGCCTTAAGGAAGTATTTTCGTTCATCAAACCCGGTTTCTGTGCCTAAAACTGTTTCACTCAAAACTCACAAATTAAAACTATTAAGATTCCCGTCCACTCGCCCACTTATCCCGCCATTTCACAGTCCCTTCCGAAACTAAAACCCAGCGGCGACAAACCAGATTTTCTCGCAGCGGCGACAGTCCTTCCCGTAGCAGCGCATACTTATAAGAAATCAACTTCCCCGCACTTTCATTAAAAGGAATTTCCCCAAACCAAGTATTAGTATTGATATACTCTAAGGGGTAGCCCTTACTAATATCCCAATTCCCCAATTCAGGACAATCTCCAATCACCACAATTTTTTCCCCAGGCTGAGTTCTAACGCTGTTAAGCTGAGCCCGCACAATAGTTTTCGCCTTAACTCGCTCTCCGACGCGGCTAAAAATCATTACTTCCCGCGCACCCAGCTCTAAATTGTACAGCATCCCATCTTTAACTTCAAACTTACGGCGCGATAAAACCTCCGTATGCTCTCCATCAGGCAGCTCAGTATCAACCTCTTTAACTGTAACAGCATTGCCACGATTCATCGCTACAAACACCACCGAATCGCGATAGCGGCGCACGTAACAATAAACATCAGGAGTTAGATATTTTTGCCACTGACTCCCCATCGAAATAGCTGGATTCAGCCGCCGCAATCCCGACAGTAATCGCACAGCTCGGTAAATCGGCGAATCAGTATCCCAATTTTCCATCATCGGGCGGTTGTAGGGGTCATTTCCCCCATCTGTATCATCATGCAGATACTGTTCGGTGCCGTAATAAATGCAGGGAATGCCGCGAGTCGTCATAATTAAACCGATCGCCAACAGCAGCATTTCTGGATCGGGATTCAACGACTGAAACCGCGGCATATCGTGGTTGTCAATAAAAGTAATCAACTCCGTCGCCCCGTAGTAGCGGTGATCCAAATTCAGGACATCTTGGATTAACTTAAATCCTGCGTCGGCACCTTTCCCCAATACTTCTCGAATTGCCACGCACAGACCAAAATCTAAAATAGTCATCCCCGACTCGTTGACAAATTCCACAGAACGATCGTTTCGAGGATCGCTGTAAATCCATTCACCAAAAATGAAAACATCAGGTCTGTGCGCTAAAATGTCAGCATTAAATTCCTGCCAAAACCAAATAGGCATATGCTTGACTGTATCAACGCGCAAAGCATCAACACCTCTGTCCAGCCATTGTTTAATTGCTGACTTAATGTAATTCCGGTAGGCAATATTGTTTTCGTTGAAAGTTGCTAAACCCGACAATTCGCAGTTTTGGACTTGCCATTCATCTTCCCAGTTTGTGACTTCGCCGTAGTGGTGATACCAGTTATCTTCATCGTCGTTAAAGTCAGCTATTTTTACGCCGTCGTCGTAGAGTTCCCCTTTTTTACCGCTAAAATCTGGGTTGCTATGATTGCAAACAATATCCAGTACGAGTTTCATATTTCGCTGGTGCAACTCGTGTACTAATTTGTCAAATAGCGTATCTTTACTTTCTTGTGTTTGGTTAATAGAAGGATTGTCGCCTGTGGCAATGAAGCGGGGATTTAGTCGCTTGAAATCTTTAGTCCAGTAGCCGTGAATTGCAGCTTGTTCGACAAATAATGCTTCAACTTGCTCGAACAGTGGCGTCAGCCAAACTGCGGTAACACCCATATCTTTTAAATAGTCGAGCTTGTCGATAACTCCCTGCAAGTCGCCGCCCCAATATCTGCCCCAATCTTTGCCTTCTGGATCGTACAGTTCTGGGTTTGGTCCTTCATTATTTGTGGGGTCGCCGTCGTAAAAGCGATCGACTACAATAAAATAAATTGTTTCTTGTCGGAATTCAATGTCTCTGGTGTAAAGGAATTCTAAATCGAGTTCGCTTTCTGGCTTAACTTCTTCTACCAGAGACTCAATTTTGTCTTCTGGTTCGCTAACTTCGTATTGAGAGGAAGTTTGATTGGGAGTGACTGATGTCATGAGATGTATTTTTTTATATTGTAAGATTGGTCAGTTATGCGGAGCTAGAGTCGGAGATAGCTTTCCCCTCTGACTGACTTTTACAGCATGATACGGAATTTACTGGTTTAATGAAATCTTCCTTTAGAGAGAGGGCAGGCTCATCCTTAAGCATTAGATGGGTGAGAATTAATATTTAGCGTCATTCTCAATCAAAGAGGCAGAGACTCAAAAACCTGCGCTACCCGGCTCAGCCTGGTAGCGAGAACATGTAGAGTAATTGGGCGATCGCACTTTTTCCCTTCCTTTCATTCCTCCCGCAAGTTTTGGATATCTTCAACGCTCAAACCAGTAGTTTGACTAATGGTTTGATTGTCAAGGAAATTGAGAAGTTGCCTAGCAATTTCTAGAGCCTTTTCTCTCATTCCTAGGGCGAGTCCTTCTTCTCTACCTTCTTCTCGCCCTTCTGCGATGCCTTGTTCTCTGCCTTGTGCGATTCCTTTTTCAATTCCCTTGAGCAAGACACCCTGCTGATCGAGAATAAACATTTCGCGTTCTTCTAAATCTGCCAACTCCTCTGGATTCAAATTAGTTTCATTAGCAATAGCAAAAGCTTGCTGTATTTCCGATACTGTTTCCATTGTTGACGGCACTATTTCCAAGCTGGGAGCATTTTTCATAAAATAAATCCACTTGTCAGTCAAAGTTTCTAACTCATCCAATTGTTTATTGAATTTTGGCAATTCTATAAAAATCAGTTCAATTTCGGGATCGACATAATCAAATAAACGCTTTTTCTCCTTGAAGACAAAGTGAGAAATTACTTCTTGGTCATTGTCAAACATTTCAAAATCTGTAATTGTCAAAGCAATTACAGGTTTTAACTTAAAGTAACCTTGACCGCGAATCAGTTGAGTTGAGTAAGTTTTCGCAGCATTGTAAACCACCCGTTTCGCAAAAGATGCTACATTTAAAACTTGCATTTCGATAATTACAGTTGCGCCTCCTGCCAGCCTGGCTTTGACATCCAG
This sequence comes from Microcoleus sp. AT9b-C3, assembly GCF_036705485.1. Classification (NCBI taxonomy): domain Bacteria; kingdom Bacillati; phylum Cyanobacteriota; class Cyanophyceae; order Oscillatoriales; family Microcoleaceae; genus Microcoleus; species Microcoleus sp. AT9b-C3. Next base: position 147,210 of record NZ_JAUBUR010000008.1, read on the forward strand.
GTAAGAGTCTTTGAGATACGGAACTCTCGATGCTAAATACGGGTCGATAATTTCTAGGTCGGCGATGGTGGGGTTGCCATCATAAATCATGGCATTGAGAAAGCTGATTAAAATTGGTTTGCTTTCGTTGGAGCCGAATATTTTTTTGAATGCAAAATCGGTTTTGGGGTTAATGAATGTCATGGCCAATCTCTTTTAAAATGACTTACCTATTATTTTAACCCAGTGGGAAAATCGGTTAGGCCTGTTGGAATTAAGAGCTATATCGCGTGTTCCGCAACTCTCCGGGGTGGGCGAGTTGCGGAACACGCGATATGGGATGCTCTATCCAAGCTTGAGCCGGGGAATCCATCAACCATTCACCTTTGCTCTATCTTCTATTCTGTCAAATCGACTTGTCGAATCTCTTCTAGCGTCAGATCCAAACATTGTGCGATTTGCTCGTCGCTCAATCCTATTGCTTGCAAGCGTTGGATCGCCTCCATTTTCGCCTGCAGCTTTCCCCGCAAAAACTCAGGCGACTCTTCCTGTGATGTGCAGATATTCAGCGATCCGATTACATGATTATGAGCGAAATGATGACCAGTAATGACGCCACCAGTAACGTTGCTAATCCTCGACTTGCGAATCAGTGCCGATCGCAAATTTAACTTATTAACCTCTTCTCCAAAAGCATCAGAGAACAACTGCCATAGCTCGTAGCCCACATCTTTAGCATAACCCTCCGTACCATTCAGCGATCGGGCAATATCGCCGTACTTTTGCCGCTTCAAAACGCCCTCAATCACCCCAACTTGCATATCATCTAAATGCTTGCCAGTTTTCGCAAAGACCACTTCATCCGCAAAAGCCAGTGCTTCCTTAACATTCATCAGCTTTCCTCACGAACTCGCAATAATAAAATTATAACCCTCTAGATCCGACTATTTTCGCCTTAAATACAAAAACCGTTGAATAGCTCTTAAAATTTTCTGCCTTATCCGACTTTATTCGACTTTATTCGACTATACAAATGAATTTGTAAGTTCTATCATTGTGAGTGGAAAGCCATCGCTAAAAAAAATTAAGTCATGACGAATACCCAGCTCACTCTCGACAAAAAAGCACATCCTTTGATGATGCACCTGAGCATATTGTCGAAGTACGACATCTCGGAAGAGCCATCTATTAGCTACGATCCCAGCACACAGACTTCCACCATCACCTCCATGAGTGGCTCCTGGTCTACTCGCAAGGGCTCTACTGAACATTGGTTGCAGCCTAATGATGAGGACCAGAAAGAGGACGACTAAAAAATATTGTAGCCAAGAAAATCTTTCGAGCGCTATTTCGTTTCTTGAAAGACCTGTATAAAATTTTGCATTACAGGTCTTTCATTGTCAATATTGTTTCAATTGATTTAGTTATGACCGACCTTTTAATCGTAACTTCCGAGACAGACATTCATGCGGATATCGTTATCAACGAATTGCACAAATCTAAGATTCGAGCAATTAGGTTGAATTCTGAAAGTTTTATCCAAAAAAGTAAATACTTTTATGAATGGCAAGCTTCTGGCAATCCCAGTCCAAGTTTTTTGTTTTTTGAAGACTCCTTGAGAGAAGTTCAAGATGTGGGCGTGATTTGGTGGCGAAAACCCGAAGATTATCAAGTTGATCCCCAAATTAATGATGCTTGGGCAATCAAGTATTGTCAACAGGAAACAGAATCTTTGATTTATTCACTTTCTGGACTATATCCCAAAGCTAGATGGGTCAATCATTACTATAAAATTAGATTGCCATCTCATCGAATTAATCAGATTCCAATTGCTCACAAGCTCGGAATTACCATCCCTCCAACACTCGTTACCAATTCATACGAGGCGGCTTGCAACTTTGTGACACAACAGGGAAAGTGCATTGTCAAACCCATGCGCTACTCTGGTTTTTTACATGATGAAAAGCAGTACGCTTGCTATACTCGCCCCATTGATGTAGAAACACTTGAAGCATTTCGAGAGAGCATTCGATTAGCACCTGTTTTCCTTCAAAAACGCATTCCAAAGAAGGCAGAATACCGCGTTACATTAATCGGCAAGCATGATTTTGTCTGTCGCATTGATGCCAAACATATCAACGATTCAGATGTCACCTTAGATTGGCGCGTCACCGAACCGGATAAACTCGTTCACGTTCCCGACAACTTGCCGATCGACTACCTCAACAAACTTCATCAAATGCTTGACGAGTTTGGTTTAAATTTTGGTGCATTCGATATCATTCGCGACGAGGACGACACGCTCTATTTTATCGAACTCAATCCCAATGGACAGTGGTATTGGATCGAAATTCTCACTAAAATGCCTATGGTTCGCGCAATGGTTGAACTCATCGAAGATTTAGCGCTTCAATATCAACAGGATTGCTGAACTTTATCAGGAATTACACATTTTATTGGCATTGCTTGGTTCCTCGCAATGACAAGGAATCAGCGCTGAGATTGCTTCATTCCTCGCATCGCAATGACAAGGAATCAACGAACTACAGCCACCTCCTCCAATCCTACCTGAGAATGCTCCACCCGAAAAACATTCGCGCTCAAATTAGCAACAATTTGTTTCCCCTGCTGCGTCAGTTCCAAATAGCCGATCGCATTCTTCACATATCGATAAACCACATTCCAATAAAACTTCGGATAACCATCCCGCAACTCCCCCGGATTTTGATAGCCCAAAACCAGATTTTGCCCAGTTTCCTCAAACTCGTAAAACAGCGCCGCAATCTTTTGCAAATATCGCGGATCGCTCAACTGACCAATTAAATCAGCAGCGCGAACTAAACCCGGATAATTTACTGTATCTTGATAATCTTCATCTGCAGGAACTGGGAAACGAGTCAGCTCAATATTACGCTTAACCACCTCAGCATCAATCAGTTTGTGACCGCCAAAACGCTCGTCAATAAACATTTTTCCGCGATCGACATGATAAGGCGTCAAACTCGCATCCGTTGCCCCCGGAGGTAGCTTCACTTGCGAATCCTCTATCCCCGTTGCATACAGTCTCAAATCAGTTCGATCTTGCCGACAAACCCCCTTCACATACCCGATATCGTGACACAGCAAAGCAATGTGGAAATGCAACCAATGTTCACACAAAACACCACCCTCCCGGATGTGCTTGCCGCGCAGAATCTCCTGTCCCACCAAGGTCACTAAAATAGTGTGTTCCACATTGTGGTAAAGAGCATCGCTATTAGCAATATTTTCCAAAGCCATACTCGCTGCCCAAGCAATAATTTCACTATAGTCAGATTTGAACCCGCCGTAGGTGTACCGGTACCCTTCAATGAGTCGATTTACAAAAGCATTAATCAGCAGTTCAGTTGCATTAAACATATTCACTTCCATGAGCCCACGTAGATCATTAAATTATTTTTATAGTTATGGTTTTTGATGCTACCGTTTAATATTATTTTTGGCTTCAGCGCGACGATGGATACCCACTCCTATCGAGACGCATCCATTGATATTATCAATAATTATGGCTTAAATGATGGCTCTCGCAACTACCAGAGCGACACACCCCATCAATAATTGAGATAAATAGACGATCGAGGTATGACACCCCTCAATTAGCTACGGCGTTACATCTTCCCCGTATAGGTTAGGAAAAAACGAGGGCGATCGAAAACGCAACCCCACTAATTCCTCATACACAGGATTCAGCTTGCACTTAGGCGGTATGTGGAAAAGATGGTGTCCCCATAGCTGCATATCTCTCTCAAAAGGACACCGTGCGAGTATAAGTTGGCACACCACTGAGTTACTTGTGGCTCTCCCACGGCAATGCTATCAAGCCACTGTCGCAATGGTTGCACGAGGCGATCGCCAAAAGTTAAGTCTTGGCACTGATTTTCCGGGAAAATATTTGTAGTCAAGTTCATGATTGATCTCAGTAATCATTACTAACAAAAACTTAGGCATCACCAGACTTAATCCTCAACGAAACCCACTGTGGCTCCGGTGACCTAAATAAGTTTTATGGGTGACACTCACAGTCGCAAAATGTGATGCGAAGAGCTAGCCTTTGTGATTTAAAACTCGCTAAAGTGTGAGACAGATCACGGCCTGTGTTCCCTACAGAATGTATATTTAGATAGATGGCAATAAAATAAGACAGAATAACTTGCAGCCCTCCCTCGCAGCTCCCCTCTCCCATCATCTGCGATCTACTACTCTGTATACTTACTAATATAAGGTTTCAGGCAATGATTAAACAAAAACATAAATATGCCGACCTTGCTCAACTCCCCCACACAGATACCGTGATCCAAAAACTCCCTTTAGAAGTTAAAGATTGGGCTCAAAGTTTGCCTTGGAACCAACGGCGCTATGTCTTGTCCCTCTGCTACATATTGTGTGCATCTACTCCCGACTTGCAAGCCGAATTTTTAGATAATTATACAGCCGACGGTTTAGTCTCAAAAATGTTTGAAGATGTAGATACTCTACACCGAGTCAAAGAGTATTTAATCCGATTTCGGGTCAAAAAACAATTAAACGAATCAGATTTAAGAAGCTACATCAAACAATTTTATATCCACTCAGCTCAACAATCGCGCCGAGAAACTGACCAATATTTAGAATCTGCACTCCGCTTCGTCTTGAGTACAGAAGAACGCAATAATGTTTTTAACTACATTTTGGGGTTTGAATTTATTAAAATTGTGTTTCAAATGAGCTGGTTGCAACACGAAAGATTAGCGAGACTGCAAAAAAATCAGTCCCAGTTTATTGAAACTTATATCAAGCCGATTCAACACGCACACAGAATTAATGGCATAATTCTACCGAAAGATGAGAGAATCTTTTTTGCCAGACGCACCTATTACGTTCAACTACCTAACATTTCCTACAGAAGGCTCATTGAGTTAGTCATGGCAACTTTTACTACAGAAATGGTGAGTAATTGCGGATTTTCTATCAGCCGCCACTCTCAAGCTCTGCGTTTTGACTGCGATTACATTTATGATCCAGAACCAGAAGAAGAAAGATTTCCTACTGACTTGCAATTTATTCATTGACTTGACGCAGTAAGGTGTACCCTAAGTTGCTTTATTCTCTTTAATTTTAGTTGCGCTTTGGGAACAGGAGAGTTTTGAATCATGGGACTTAGAGTCGGCACGTTAAAACTGAATTTTTCAGCCGGATTTGATATAAAGTAGGAGGGCTCTATCAATTAACCTTCCGCTTGCATTTCTTCAATGTCAAACCAGCTAACTATCACTCCCGCTAGCGGAATCGCCAGAAATATACCTAAAAGTCCTGCAGCTCTCGCCCCAACTAACAGCGCAAAAAATACCACTACCGGATTGAGGTTAAGCGAATTTTGCATCAGTCTCGGATGAATAAAGTTGTCTTGAATTTGCTGCAAAACAATGCAAGCTGCCAATACTTTTAAAGATAGCCACACATTTTGAGACAATACAATAAAACAAACTAAGCTAATGCCCAGCGTCGCTCCGATCCCTGGAACTAAATCAAACAATCCGATAATAAACGCTAAAATTAAGGGAAATTTCACATCTAACAGCAGAAAAATTAAAAAACTTGCTGTTGTCAAAAATAACATTAATAGGATTTGTGCCTGAAAAAATCCTAAAAAGTTTTTCTCTATTGTTACGCTTAAACGCCTGTGCAGGTGTCGAGGTATAAATTTGAGAACTAACAGCCACAGCCTCTCTCCATCAAGTAACATGAAAGAAGCCACTACCATAATTAATATTAAATTCAATAAATTGGTTAAAAATACTTGTAAAAAAGCAATACTCGATACAACTCCAGCCAAAGCTTGATTTCGCAGTTGTTCCTCAATAACTCGCAGGTTAACTTGCAGGTTTCTCGCCCGCAGAAATGCCTCGAGGCGCTCGGATAGAGGCGCCAGAGCATTCACAAATTCAGTCATGCTGTCAATTAATTGCTGTCCTTGAGATAAAAGAGTGACGCCTACAGTGACGGTGAGACAGCCAAAAACTAAAATGGTGAGCAAGACAACGAAGGCGACAGCTAAACTTCGCGGTAAAAATCTTTGGAGAGTTCGCACGGGATAGTTGAGCAAAAAAGCCACGAGTGCAGCAATGGTGAAAACTGCGACGGCAGTTTCAAAGTAAGCTAAAAGTTGCAGTCCAGCCCAACCAGAAGCAAATAAAAGCAAAAACCGAACTAAGGCTAAATTGCTTAGCATATTCCAAAAATTGGGAGGGGTTTTTTCTGGCTCTTTCACAGGGATTTTTAGGGGTTAATAATAGCTCAAAAATATTGCAGAGTGATCTTTTATGATCGCACCCAAGATATATCTGCGGCTATCCCCCTCAAGGCAGAAAACAGATGACGAACTGAGGCAGGAGTGGGTTCTATTGACCATAAGTTCGATCGTCACGAATGCCTCATGAAACACGTCCGCGATCGAACAAACGGCCTTTTTGACTCTAAAACCGCCTCGGAAACTCTTTGCGAGGGGAGTATTTGTCGTGGCCCGCCCGCAACTAACACACAAACGCTCAAACTTGCCGGCACTGAAAACGGGTTTTAGTGCCAGTGGCGAAAAATTTCAACTCTGCCTCGTGGAAGATAGTATGAACCGGTCAATTTTTGGGATACTAGAAACTAGCACTCAACTTAGCTGAGGAACAAACGTGCTGCTATCAAAAGGCTTTGAAGTAGAAATGTATACCGGCACTCCCGAAGGTGAGGTTGTCGGTCTCTCCGATCGCATAGTTGCCGATTTAGAGGGGTTTGTGCGGGAGCCTGATAGCCGCAATGTGGAGTACACGACCGCCCCGCTGTGCAGCTACGATCGCCTGCTGTGCGCCTTAGTCAAGCCGCGAGTCCGGCTGCGCGAGTATTTAAAACAATTGGGCGACTATACCTTGCTGCCGGGAAGTACCCTGTCTCTCGGAGGTAGCGATCGATTTTACAGATCCGATCCCAACAACCCTTACCACACCTACATCGAGCAAACCTACGGCACCAAAGTCGTCACCGCCAGCATTCACATCAACATCGGCATCTCCCAACCAGAAATGCTGATGCGCGCCATCCGCCTCGCCCGCGTCGAAGCACCGCTGTACCTTGCCTTGAGCGCCTCTTCCCCCTTCCTCGACGGCGAAGTCACGGGCTATCATTCCACTCGGTGGGGTTTGTTTCCCAAAACTCCCGCCATCGTCCCCCTGTTTGAAAGTCACAAGCATTACATTCAGTGGACTGAAGAACAGCTAGAACTCGGCACCATGCAAAACGTCCGCCATTTGTGGTCTGCCGTGCGGCCCAATGGCGATCGTCGCCCCTACTGTCTCAACCGCCTCGAACTGAGAATTTGCGACCTCGAGGTCAATCCTCTGGCTTTGTTAGCCATCACTGCCTTACTAGAAGCTCGCATTTGGCAGATGATGGAAGACCCCAGCTTAGACCCGTTAGAACTGTGCACCTTACCGGCCGCCACCCGCAACGAAGACTTAGTTGCCCTCACAGACGCCAACGAAATTGCTGCATCCCGGCAAAGTTTGGATGCCGAACTCACCCACTGGCAAGACGGCAGAACTATTCTGGCACGAGATTGGATTGAGGAAATTTACCGAGAAGTGTGGCCTATAGCCAAAAAACGCGGCTTTAGCTGCTTTCTCTCGCCGCTCAAAAAGATTCTCCGGGAAGGCAACACCGCCCAGCAGTGGTTGAAGCTACACGAGGGCGGTTCGGACACCCGCAGTATTATTCTGCAAGGGATTCAGGGGATGGCTCACCAAGAATGGGAGCTAGAAGACAACTTGTGCGCCCAGTTAGTTGCCTGAACTACCCGCCGTATATAATAACGGGGGCTTTCACTAGCCCCCTGGCTATGCGTACTTAGCCAATACAAATAGCCCGAACCTCCCGGTCAATCGATTTTAGATTTTAGATTTTAGATTTTAGATTTTAGAGGCGACCCCACCGATAAATTCGGGGACGCCTTTATCGGATACAGGTTTTTTATTTCTGGACCGATGAATCCGGGGGCTTGTATCCTGGATGCTTGATTGTCAAAAGTTGCAGAGCGACTCCCAAAAACAAATCAGAATATTTAATCAATGGAGCTCCACAAAGGTTATAAATAAAAGCTATAAGGTAGATCTACCTTTGGGTAGTTTTAGAAATTTCCCAATAGCTGTATTTTTCGCGGTTAATTAGCTTCATGCCCCAACTTGTCTTGATTCACCCGCAAATCCCCCCGAATACTGGCAATATCGCCCGCACTTGCGCTGCCACAGGCACGGAACTGCATTTAGTGGGCCCGCTGGGGTTTGAAATTAGCGATCGCTACCTGAAACGGGCCGGCTTAGATTACTGGCCCTACGTCAACCTCCACTGCCACGAAGACTTAGCGGCTTTTCTGGCCTATCGCCAGCAGCGCGGGGGACGAACGATCGGATTCAGCACTGGCGGGCGATGCAATTACGCCGAATTCCAATTTCAGCCCAGCGACTGGCTGATGTTTGGCTCGGAAACTGTAGGCATTCCCCAATTCGTCTTGGATGCCTGCGACGCCACAGTTTTTATTCCGATGAGCCAGCCTGGAGTCAGGAGTTTGAACCTCTCCGTCAGCGCCGCTGTGGGTTTATTTGAGGCTAAACGCCAGTTGGGCGAGCTGGGATAAATCATTATCAACACATAAATATATAGATATTTAATAGCTGCCGGAGGTGGCAAATTCTCCATTTTAATATAAGAAATTTGTATCAAAGGGGTGAAAATCTAGATAGCCGACATTAATATATTTTATTCATTCAAAAACAGATTGTTATCAGCAACACCAAATTACTCACCAGATGATTCAGCAACAAAAACGAAGGATTTTAGCGATTTAGGGCGTCAGCGAGCACCAGCTTGGGTTTGAACACTATATCTAGTAAATATACGGTTGTAGGCTGTCCGGAAATTAGCATAAAGTCAGATAATAGGTAAGAGTTCAGAGCCTTACCGGAACGAAGATTTTATGTATTCGTTCCAGCTATTGCGGTGTAAGGCTTGTGGGGTTAATTGCAGCAGGTTTGACCGAGAATTTTAAAATTTCTGACGGTTTGAGCTTGTCTAAATTAAAAAAGCAAGGTAATCTGGCCTAAGCATGATAGCTGTCAACAATCAGAATATTTTTGCTTGTTGATTTAAACTCAGCGTCATGCGATCCCCTTGAGTGTTTCCAAGGACAGTTAGCGCTTCTCAGTAGGAGGTCGTTTTTTTGAAACGAACATATCCCCAAATTAAGCCTGTTCAGGCTAGTGAAATCGACAGAGATGGTTCTGCGGAACCATCCAAACAGACAACGCTCAGCACAGGCAGAGTTCGCTCTCTCGCCACGATCGGGCTGGCAATATCGGTAGGTGCTTCTGGCATCCTGCTACCGAGAAATGGAGACAGCGCTCGCGCGTCTGATCTCGCACCGACATCAGAATCCACCGCTGAAGTACAGCCAGTATCGGCCAACGGGCCCGCTACATCGGCACAAGTTGACGGTTCCAGGGCCCAACAGCCCGGCTCACCTTATGAACCCGCGACGGTTAAGGTGCAGGAGGGGCAAAGCCTTTGGGAGCTTTCTCGGGATTATGAAGTTGAACCGCTGGCACTAGCAACTGCCAACGACATCCAACCCGATACCATACTCCAAGTTGGCCAACAGCTCAGAATTCCGACTGCGACGGAAGCCACACCACAACAGAACGCCGGCTATAGCACATCGGCTTCGCTAGATCTCGCAGCGACGGTCAATCCCGAACAAGAGTTAAATCTGACTGGCTCCGAGCCATTGGATAGTGCAGCAATGACAGCGCTGCCATCAACCGCAGCGACCCCGCTGGTCACAACGGTACCGGAACAAAGTTCGATCGAAATCCCGAATGCAGACGGGGCGATCGACAGTTTGAAAAAACAGGAAAACCGCACCACAGAATCGGGTCGAACCCTGTTCGGGTCGGAGGGGGAAGCAAATTTATCTACACCTGCGGCATTTGTGCCCGAGTCAGCACCGACGCTGACCTCCCCCGGATATGCAACTGGGACAAGTATTCCTGACCTCAATGCCACACCTGTAATTCCCAATTCCGGGGAAGGTCAAGCAGCATCGCCCGATCGAGCATTCGAGTCAATTGAACAGTCTTTGGCAACACCCAGTTTGCCCACGGCTGTGCTAGTCCCCCCTGCGGGAAGTACCGCCCGGCCGGCTGAGGTTCTCTACAGCGTGCGTCCGGGAGATACGGTAGATGCGATCGCCAAAGGTCACGGCGTATCGCCCACAGATCTGATCTCCGTCAACAAGCTCGGCAACCCCAACTTGCTGAATGTCAATCAACGGCTCAAAATTCCCCAAGTTGGGTTTAAAAATCCAGGGGTGCAGGCGGCAGCCTCTTATTCTGCCTCTAACTCTACATCTGTCAGGGCGGCGAGTTCGGTTCCCGCATCTTTGAACCCCAGCTCGTCTACCTCGGAAATAGCCGGTGCTGGCGTTGCAGCACCCGCGCCCACAGTGCCTGTTGTCTCTCCCCTGGAGAACCTGGAAGGTCTGAACAATATTTCAGCGCCGATGGTTCCCCAAATTAACAGCATTCCGCTGACTCAAGTTTCCCAAACCATTAGCGATCCACGGAAGCTGGATCTGCAAGGCGAACCAACATTTACAGGTGCAGTTGACACCAGTGCCCTGCCTGGGCAAGCCAGTGCAACTGCTACCGCCATCGCTACGGGAGAATACCCGCTGCCGATCAGCTTCGTAGCAAATACTAGCGCCCAGGGTTCAAATGCCGATCCAACTAGCGCTTTACCAGAGTCTAATTCGGAGGCTCTCCCCACCGCAGAAGCTCTCAACCCTTATTCCGAACGCTTGAGGGCAGAAGTGGTCAGGCTGCGAGAGGAATATCGTGCCTCGCGCAATTCGATCGGCGCCAATGCGGTGTCCCTGGCTCCAACTGACGGGCCCTCGGTCAACCCGTCTGAGGAGATGCCAAGTGTCAATCCATATCTCTACACCCCCGACTATACTGAGGCAGTGCAGAATGAAATCAGCAGACCGCCATCAAGAGCTTGGTCGGAGCAGGTTCAGAAGCAGCAGCAGGAGCGTTTAGACCCCGCTCGCGCAGCGGAACTGCAACCGATAAACCTGACGCCAAACTCTGCTGGGCAGCAGCAGCGCCCTGTGGTGGCAACTGCTCCTTTGGGAGCCGAGGGTTACGACCCCCTGAGCAACCCGTCTTTGGGACGCATGGTTTCTCCGGAACTGCCTCCGCTTTCCAACCCTGAGACTTATCTGCCTAACGGCAAACAACAGTCTGCTAAGGGGTTTATTTGGCCGTCTAAGGGCGTTCTGACTTCTGGCTACGGTTGGCGCTGGGGACGGATGCACAAAGGAATTGATATTGCAGGGCCGATCGGCACGCCAATTGTGGCAGCATCAGACGGGGTGGTTACCTATGCTCAGTGGAACGACGGCGGCTACGGGTATTTGGTGGAAATTACCCATCCTGACGGCACTGAGACTGTCTATGCCCACAACAGCCGAATTTTGGTGCAAAAGGGTCAGAAAGTTGCTCAAGGGGAACAGATTTCAGAAATGGGCAGCACTGGCTTTAGTACCGGGCCGCACTTGCACTTTGAAATTCATCCCGCCGGACAGGGTGCTATCAACCCAATGGCTTTTCTGCCCGACGATGCGTCCAGCGCTTCTCGGTAACGACTGGTCGGAAGTTATGGGTTTTGAATGATTATCAAAACTCATAACTTTTACTGGAAGTTATTAGAAATAGTGTTGTTAGAAAAGAAGACATAGCTAGCCTTACCGTGCTACGATAGTAAATCGTGAAGTAGATTTGGCTCAGTGGCGCAGTGGTTAGCGCAGGGGACTCATAAGCCCAAGGTCGCAGGTTCAAATCCCGCCTGAGCCATCATGAAATAAAAAAACTGCGCTCTCAAAATTGAGAGCGTATTTTTTTTGATTTATCGAGAAGATACTTGTAGTCGTTATGAGTATGATATATTTGTAACAGTTCGTAAAAAAGGAAACAAAATCTATGACCAGTGAATGCCTCCGGGTTGGTCAAGCTGCACCCGATTTCGCAGCAACAGCCGTAGTGGATCAGGAATTCAAGACTGTTAAACTGTCAGACTATAAAGGCAAAAAGTATGTAGTCCTGTTCTTCTACCCCTTGGACTTCACCTTTGTGTGCCCGACTGAGATTACAGCATTTAGCGATCGCTTCGAGGACTTCAAGAAAATCGATACCGAAATCCTCGGCGTATCCGTTGACAGCGAATTCTCTCACCTCGCTTGGATACAAACAGACCGCAAATCAGGCGGTGTCGGCGACCTCAACTATCCCTTAGTTGCTGACCTCAAAAAAACAATTAGTTCAGACTACAACGTCCTCGACCCTGAAGCAGGCGTTGCCCTCAGAGGTCTGTTCATCATCGACAAAGAAGGCATCATCCAACACTCTACTATTAACAATCTTGCCTTCGGTCGCAACGTGGATGAAACTCTCCGTACTCTGCAAGCTATCCAACACGTCCAGTCTCACCCCGATGAAGTTTGTCCCGCCGGCTGGCAGCCCGGTGACAAGACTATGACTCCCGATCCGGTCAAGTCTAAGGTATTCTTTGCTGCGGTTTAAGCACCTTATAGGTGTAAGGACACGGCAGTGTCGTGTCCGTACCCGCAGAGGAATTCATTTAACCGGATTTTTAATTAACAATTAGCAATTAGCAATTACCCAATTAGGAAATATGCTGACTTCTACTAATTTTAGCGGATTGTTAAATGAGCGGTTTTTCCAAAATTTATTGCCTGTTCCGGCGACTAATGTTCTGAACCTGGGGCAGATGACGCCAGATTTTGAATTGCCGGATATTAATAATGGCAAATTGGTGCGGCTGTCGAATTATCGCGGCGATAAGCCGGTAGTTCTGGCTTTTACGCGGATTTTTACTGAAAAGCAATATTGCCCTTTCTGTTTTCCTCACATTAAAGCTTTGAATGAAAACTGGGAAAAATTTGCCGATCGCAATATAGAATTATTGATGGTTGCCAGTACCGACGATCGCCAAAGCCAAATTGTAGTTAGAGATTTAAGGTTGAAAATGCCTCTGCTTTCTGATCCAGGCTGTAAAGTGTTTCGGGCTTATCAAGTCGGTCAGGCTTTAGGTGCTCCTTTGCCGGCTCAGTTTGTTTTGGGTGCAGATGGAAAACTCCTCTTCAAACATTTGTTTTCTTTCATAGACCACAATGCTAGTGTAGACACTTTGCTGCAATATGTTGATCGGTAAGGACACCGGTGCTGTGTCCTAATTTGGAGTTTTTAGCCGCTGATGCACGCTGGTGTAGGTTCATCAGCGGGTTTTTTTTATCGGTTGACACTTGCGGCAACAGCTCTTTAGTCATAAATACTTATTGTGCCAATTTCAATGGCGGAATGTTGCCCTGTTCGCTCGACATTAATCTAGGCTATAGCTTGAATGTAGGTACTACAAGTTTAAGCCGATGTCGTCTCCCAAAGATCGATCGAGCAAAATTGAATTGAGCGTCTTAGCATCGCATCCTGAGTTGTTGACAGGTTTAGATGCGTGGCTGCGACTAGGTTTACTTTCGCCCGCTGAGGTTGAGGAATTGTGCGGGCAGTATTTAGTCTGCCCACTCACAGAGCCCGCTGTAGACCTTTCTGAAATTGAGAACCCGCGAGATCCTATTGCCGAGCCAAAAATACCTGCCTTATCAACGCAAAAAGCCTTACCTCGCAGCAGAGAAAGCGTTGCTAGGCCCACAGAAACTACTCAAACCCCTAATTTTATCGCTCAAATTTTGCAGTCGCTAATGGCAGAAATTAGCGTGGTGTGGCTGTTGTTTTTAGGAGTGTTCATGGTAGTTGTCTCCTCTGGAGTCTTAGCTGCCAGTCAGTGGGAAAGATTTCCTGCCGCCGGACAATATGGAGTTTTGTTAGCTTATACTTTAACCTTTTGGGCGATTAGCAGTTGGGCAAACAGACAGCAGAATTTGCACTTGACTGCTCAAACTTTGCAAGAAGTAACCCTGTTGCTAGTGCCGATCAATTTTTGGGCAATGGATACTTTTGGATTGTGGCGGTATCCTTGGGATTGGGCGGTAGCAATCGCAGCGGCACTTATTTTGACTTGGATAACTACCCGGATTATAAAAGCTCAATATCAAAGCTGTTCAGGAAAAAACATCACTGGTTCGATCGCCCTAAATCACTTGGGATTGAGTTATTTACACTGGGGGTGGGCATTCGCCGGCTTTTCCCTGGCTGCGGTTTATGTGGGTACAGTGGGAACTGCTGCTACTACAGTTTATCAAGTTCAGCAACAACGATTGCAATCTATCCAACGTGGGGTAAATACTGAAACATTCCCCGCTGCTTTCAGTTTGAGCAGAGATTTTTTGACTTACAAAAAAGCGGCTTTAGTAGCTTATTCGTTAGGAATTTTACTGAGTCGAGCGATATTTGTCAAGGGTGTAAATATCGCTGAAATGGGTTTAGCTTTGGCGATTTGTGGCGTGCTTTTAGCATGGCTAGATTGGCAGCACCCCCTCGCATCTGGGACTACTGAAAACAATATATCCGACCAGCCAAATCCCAGCAATTTTTTTAAATGGCAATTAGCGGGAATGGGTTTGTTGGGTTTTGGATACCTGGTTTGTTTTCGCGACATTCCGCTACAGGCGATCGCAGTTAGCGGATTGGCTGTTTGGTTTTTTTACAACCGTTTAGTGCGGTTTTGGCAAGAGTTTGATTTGCTAATGCTTGAGGCGGTGGGACTTCAGAGTATTTGGCTGTTTTGGCGAGTGCTTCCTTTAGGGATTAAAACACCATTTGTTGCATTTTTAACTCAGCTTACAAACTCTCAGGAAACTCCTTGGGCTTTTTGGGGTGTTCTGCTGTTGCCTTATTTAATTTTAATAGTAAGTGTGGCCCAGTGGCTCTACCGCAAGCGAAAGTTTCAACTTGCCAGTTTTGGCGCAAACCTTGCTCTCGGTTTGGGGAGTGTTTTAACTGTTATTAGTTTTTTCAATCCGTTTTGGCGATCGCTCAATTTATTAGTATCTACTTTAATTTTAGGTTGGATAACTTGGAAATACGTAATTCCCGATAATTCCCGGCGAGTTTCGAGGTCGGCTTCGGCGGATGAACCACACGGAAATCCGGCAATTTTGGTTCCCATAACTCACATTATTGGTTTAGGCGCGATCGCTTCCGCAATAGACTTATTTTTTCCCAACCAGCAACCAAATATTTGGTCGGCAATATTATTGATTTTTATGGTGGCTGAGTGGGTATTTTTTGTCTGGATGAAAGCGGCTAATTTCCGAGAAAGTTCGGCATTTTTCCGCTGGCATCCTGCATGGTTCCAAAGTTCTTGGTATCTGGGCTTAGTATTAGCAGGATTTAGCTTTATATTGTTGCAAAATTATTTGATTGCGGGTACTGCTACTTACCGCCCTCAGTGGAGTTTGCTCTGGCTGGCGACTCCTTTGGCATTGACTGGTGTTGCTAAATATACTGAGGTTCCTCATAAACGAGTTGCCAGTACCTTTAGTGCGCTCGCCTTAATATTCGCACAATTTCTAATTTTTACTTTTCCGGGATATCGGTTAATTGGTTTGGGCTTGGCAGCCGGATTAATGTTGGTTAATACTTACTATTTAGTCGAATTGCCAGCGGCTGCAATTGGAGTGGGGTTTGGCTTGAGTTTCGTAGCTGCGGCGATCGATCAATTAGGTTTTGTGTCGGGTTGGGATTGGGCAATTGCCGGGGCGATCGCACTTTTGTCTCTGTGGTTGCTTCGCAGCATAATAGTTCGTTTTTCCAGCCGTTTGCCTGAGTCTTCTCAATTAGCTGAAATTTACGAGCGAGCTTTAGATGGGTGGGCAATCTTACTGGCAAGCTTGCTGTTAACAACTATTACTTTTTATTCTTTTGAACTGTACGCAGGCAGTACCTTGAGTTTCCCGCCCTCTGCTGAAGTTTTGGCTGCTATTTTGGTGATAATGGCTGCGATAATTTTCCGAAGTTTACGCCAACTTTCCCCTCTGGCAATTTATGCCTTGGCTTGGAGTTTAGAGTTGTTGACAGCAGTCGGTTTGAGTTTTGTCGATCGCACTACGATTAATTTGGCAGTTGCTAATATCGCTCTCGGATTGTTTACTCAATTATTGGGTGATGTGTGGCGGCGCCGCCACCGCGATCGAACAATTTTACCTAGCATTCATTTGATACCTTTGGTTTATGGGGTGTTGGGTTTAACTTTCCGATCGCACACTTTGACGAATTGGACTGGTTTAACTGTGTTGGGGGCGTCTTTAATTGCGATCGGCATAGGTAGGCGGGAGCCAGAATTCAAACCTTTGGTTTATTTAGGATTAATTGGCGTGTCCCTTGCTGCTTACGAATCGCTACTCTATCAACTTTTTCAAACACCAGGAGGAGCTTTTGGCGACGGCTTAATTGTCCTGGCCACTCTCGGCACAACTTTAACATATATCTATCGCATTTTATCTCCTTGGCTCAGCAATTATTTACATTTAACTAATGCAGAGTTAAAAATATTTGCTCACCTGCACTGGGTTTTGAGCAGTTTGCTGCTGATGTGGGCTTCTGCCTATGATATTAAATCTGGCTTAAGTTTAGGATTAGTCACTGGTGCTTTATTAGTTCAATACGCTTTCTTGCAAGGGCGAAATAATCTAGATAGCCAATGGGCAGAAATTTGGATTTACTTAGGTTGGCTAGAAGCCTTTGGCATCCGGCTTTACTGGATCAATACACCTTTAGTTAAGTATATTTCTGGGCCGCTGGGGCCTTGGAAAGTTGCCTTCGCTTCCCTATTAGCCTATTTCATTTACATTTTGCCTTGGGACAACTGGGGTTGGTCAAAAAAACCTTGGCAGGTAATTGCTTTGCTGATTCCAATACTTACTATTTTGGAAAGCCCGGCTAAGTTTTATCCTATTAGCTTGCTGATAGCTGCTACCTTCTATTTTTTCCTGGCTTGGGAAAGGGAGGAAGTCCGTTTTACCTATGTGAGTGTGGCGATAATTGATTGGATATTGCTGCGGTGGTTTTGGGAAATAGGATTGACTCAGCCAGAGTTTTATGTTACTCCTTTAGGACTTTCTTTACTTTACATTACTCAGTTCGATCGCACTCTCAAATTACCAGCACAAAAACCACTGCGCCACACTCTGCGAATGCTCGCAACTGCGCTGATTTGCGGGATGCCTCTTTTGACTCAGCAAAGCCACGGTTTAGTTGCCGCAGTTTTTAGTTTGGTGGCGATTGCAGCGGGTTTGGCGCTGCGAGTTCGGGCGTTTTTGTTTGTGGGAACGGCTGTATTTTTAATCAATGTTTTCTATCAGTTGGTGATTCTGATCTTCGATTACCCGCTGATAAAATGGGCAATTGGTTTGGCTTTTGGGATTGTGTTTATCTGGATTGCTGCTACTTTTGAAACGCGGCGCGATCGCATTTCTGCTTTGGTGCAGCATTGGGTTGTGCAATTGCAATCGTGGGATTAGAGTCAGCTCTCTTTATCTGCGTGAATCTGCGTCAATCCATTGTCATCTGCGGTTCGAGAAATTCTCTTTTTTTAACCGCAGATATCGGCAGATAAACACAGATTAACGCAGATTAATTAGATCGATTCCGGTTGCTGTGTCCGTGATTGTTGACTGGATTTTACGCCCGACGATGCTACCGGATTGGAGCTTGCCTAAAGTTGCTTTCTTTTAACTGGTATTTTTTAATTAAAAACCCGGTTTCTCGGAGAAACCGGGTTTTTAATTAACAGTATTTATCCGTCTGTAGAGGGCATTAATGGCTCAATGCGAATTCTGGCAATTTCGGCTCAGATGGGCCATCGGGCACTACCTTAACCTGACCGTTTTCATCCACATCAACGATCGCCTTTTGGCCGTCTTTCAGCTTCCCAGACAGCATTTCCTCAGCCAGTACATCTTCCAACAACCGCATGATTGCGCGGCGCAAAGGTCGAGCACCGTAGCTGGGATTGTAGCCTTCTGTAACTAACAAGTCCTTGAACCGGTCTGTCACCGACAAAGTAATACCCTGTTCGGTTAAGCGGCTGAAGACTTGCTGCAACATAATGTCCGAAATCTGCTTGACTTCTTCCCTGTTCAACTGGCGGAAGACGATAATCTCATCCAAGCGGTTGATAAATTCGGGACGGAAAAACTGTTTCAGTTCTTCGTTTACCAAGCTGCGAACGCGGTTGTACTGACCGTCTGCGGCACTTTCAGCAAACTCGAAACCGAGACCGCCGCCACCTTTTTCAATCACTCGCGAACCGATGTTTGAGGTCATGATCAGCAGTGTATTCTTAAAGTCCACTGTCCGACCTTTAGCATCCGTCAAGCGGCCGTCTTCCAAGATTTGCAGCATCATGTTGAAGACATCCGGGTGAGCTTTTTCGATTTCGTCGAACAAGATGACCGTGTAAGGACGGCGCCGGACTGCTTCGGTTAGTTGGCCGCCTTCATCGTAGCCGACGTAACCGGGAGGCGAACCGATGAGCTTGGAAACCGTGTGGCGTTCCATGAATTCGGACATATCTAACCGAATCATGGCTTCTTCGGAACCGAAGAAATAAGTTGCCAGGGCTTTTGTAAGTTCCGTTTTGCCGACGCCTGTGGGGCCGGAAAAGATGAAACTGGCGATCGGGCGATTCGGATTTTTCAAGCCTACCCGCGCGCGGCGGATGGCCCGCGAAACTGCGGTGACAGCTTCTTCTTGACCGATCAAGCGCTGGTGCAGGGTGTCTTCCATGTGCAGCAGCAATTCCGATTCGGATTCTGTCAGCTTGCTGACCGGTACTCCCGTCCAATTAGCCACGATGTGGGCGATATCTTCTTCGGTGACGACAGGAGAGGTTTTGAGCTGGCTTTTGTTGATCGTAGCTTCGGCAATTTCGGCTTCAATTTCTAATTCGCGATCGCGCAATTTTCCAGCTTTGTCGAAGTCTTGCTCGCGCACTGCTGCATCTTTTTCTTTTGTTACTGCAGGCAGTTGCTTTTTGAGTTCTTTAACTTCGGGCGGGGTTTGTGAATTCAGCACGCGGACGCGGGAACCTGCTTCGTCAATTAAGTCGATCGCCTTGTCTGGCAAAAACCGATCGTTAATATACCTGTCTGACAGTGTAGCCGCTGCTTCTAAAGCTGCGTCGGAAATTGTCAGTCTGTGATGCTGTTCGTAAGCCGATCGCAACCCGTACAATATTTCTATTGTTTCAGCCACGCTCGGTTCGCCGACTTTGATCGGTTGGAAGCGGCGTTCTAAGGCAGCGTCGCGCTCGATGTGTTTGCGATATTCGTCCAAGGTAGTGGCGCCGACACACTGCAATTCGCCTCTAGCAAGGGCGGGTTTGAGCATATTGGAGGCGTCCATGCTGCCTTGAATTGCGCCTGCACCGACTAAGGTGTGAATTTCATCAATTACCAGAATGATGTTACCGGCAGCGCGAATTTCGGCCATGATTTTCGTCAGCCTTTCTTCAAATTCGCCTCGGAACTTTGTACCAGCAATCAGCGAACCCATATCGAGGCTGATTACTTGTTTGTCTTCTAAAATTTCCGGGACGTTTCTATTAACAATCCGCTGGGCCAGACCTTCGGCGAGGGCTGTTTTGCCGACTCCTGGTTCGCCTACTAACACTGGATTGTTCTTCGTGCGGCGGCCGAGTACTTGGATCACGCGCTCGATTTCATTTTCCCGGCCCACTACGGGGTCTAGTTTGCCGGCTGCGGCTAACTTGGTCAGGTTTGTGCCGAATTCTTCTAAAGTCGGGATTTTGCGATCGCCACTATCTCCCCTACCTCCGGGTACCGCTGCGACTTCTCCCACGGCACGGATTACCTGCGTGCGGACTCTCTGGCGATCGATTCCCAAGTTTTGCAGCACCTTCGCCGCCACCCCTTCATCGTCCTGAATTAGCCCTAGCAGGATGTGCTCGGTGCCGATGTAATTGTGGCCTAACTGCCGCGCTTCGTTGAGGGCCGTCTCAAAAATGCGCTTAACGCGGGGTGTAAAAGGAATTTCCGGCGGAAGGAACCCCGAACCTCTACCGATGATATTTTCAATTTCATTGCGTGCCTCTTTCAAGTTGAGGCCCATATCCAGTAATACTTTTGCAGCGATGCCAGTGCCTTCGCCGACGAGTCCCAGAAGAATTTGCTCGGTGCCTACAAAATTGTGACCGAGGCGCCGCGCTTCCTCTTGGGCGAGCATGATTGCTTTAATGGCTTGTTCTGTAAAGCGTTCAAACATATTTTTTCTATCCTACTGTCTTGGCGAGGGCTGTATCGCTGCTGGTGAGGAGCGATTTGGAACACTACACAAATTATAGATGTAAATTTTTGTGTATTTCCTTCTTTAACAATGTATCTTGCTAAGGGAGGAGAGACAGTGGGGAGACCCGAATAGTAGGGGTGTGGTTGCCGTCCGCTGTCGATCGGATATTAATTGAGAATAATAGTAGCAAAATGGCTTGATTGCATGAATACTATCATTTTATGTATAAATTGTATTCTTGTTCGAGTAAATAAAGCTTGATTTTTGTTGGCCTAAGTACATGGTTGAATTAAGCATATAACAGTTGCCATGTCAAGACTTTTGACGGTTGAGGGTGGTCGTGCCGTCAGCCAACAGTCAACAGCCAACAGCGACTAGAATCAGATATATTTTCAACTCTGAGCCGAACTCCATGCAATTTCTCTCGCAATACCAAATCCACTCCACTCTCCACGAAGGTATCGAAACGATTATTTATCGAGGAAAAATCCCCACCCACCAGGATACAACCGTACTCAAAATCCTGAAAGCTGAATATCCTACCCTCGATGCAATTACCCGGATCAAGCACGAGTATCGCATTCGCCAACATTTAGACCATCCGGGCCTAGTTAAAGTCATTAGCCTAGAAACCTTTGATAACCGTCTCGGCTTGCTTTTAGAAGACTTGGAGGGCGAATCTCTCGATCGCCTCATGTCCAGACAAAAGCTCGAAGTCATCACCTGTTTGAGGTTTGGCATCCAACTTATAAAAACCTTAGAATATCTACACCTTCAAAAAATTATTCACAAAGATATTAAGCCGAGCAATATCATCATCAACAGCCAAACAGGAATTATTAAACTGACAGATTTCGGGATTGCTTCACGATTGTCCAAAGAAAATCCCCAAATTAATAATATTAACTCGATAGTCGGTACTTTTGCTTATATGTCTCCCGAACAAACCGGGAGAATGAACCGCACCCTAGACTACCGCACCGACTTTTATTCTCTCGGTATCACTTTATATGAAATGCTGACAGGTCAATTGCCATTTATGAGCAACGACCCGTTAGAAATTGTTTACAGTCACATAGCTTGTCAAGCAATTTTACCCCATCACATTAATTCAGCCATTCCACCAGCAATCTCACAAATAGTGATGAAATTGATTGCCAAAAATGCCGAACAGAGATATCAAAGCGCAGGCGGATTGTTGGTAGATTTAGAAATTTGTTTAAATCAGTTAGAAACTACTGGCAAGATAGTAGATTTTACGCCGGGAAACTTAGATATATTGAGTCAGTTGTTGATTCCTCAAAAATTGTACGGTCGGGAAACCCAAGTCAGTGAACTATTGGCAGCATTTGAACGTGTAGCTAATCCTTGCGAGGAAAATTCTTCCCCTTCCCAAAAAATTGAACTGATCCTAGTGTCTGGTTATGCAGGTATAGGCAAATCTG
Source organism: Microcoleus sp. AT9b-C3 (assembly GCF_036705485.1). Lineage (NCBI taxonomy): Bacteria > Bacillati > Cyanobacteriota > Cyanophyceae > Oscillatoriales > Microcoleaceae > Microcoleus > Microcoleus sp. AT9b-C3. The sequence goes on from NZ_JAUBUR010000008.1 coordinate 169,030, forward strand.
CCCTAGTTAGCGAAATTCAAAAACCCATCACCAGACAGCGGGGTTATTTTATTTCAGGTAAATTTGACCAATTCAAGCGGAATATACCTTACGCATCTTTAATTCAAGCTTTTCAATCTTTGATCCAGCAGTTACTTTCCGAAAATAACAAAAAATTACAAGATTGGCAACATAAACTTTTAGTCGCCCTAGGCGATGCCGGACAAGTAATTATTGACGTGATTCCCGAATTAGAATTGGTAATTGGCAAACAGCCTGCAGTTGCGAAACTTGCCCCCACAGAAGCACAAAACCGCTTTAACAGGCTATTCAAAGAATTTATCCACGTATTCGCGCAAAAAGAGCATCCATTAGTTATATTTATCGATGACTTGCAGTGGTCAGATTCAGCGACGTTGAAATTAATGGAATTGCTAGCGACTGACCCAGATAGCAAATATTTATTATTTATTGGAGCCTATCGAGACCATGAAGTTAGCTCTACACATCGTTTAATGCAAACAGTAGAGTACCTTCAAGAAACGGGTATTATTATCAACAATTTAGTGCTGGAACCTCTTTCTTTAGCCCAGGTTACTGAGTTAATTTCTGAAACATTGAATGACTCAGAAAAAATTCAACCTTTAGCGGAGTTGATTTGGAATAAGACTGGTGGGAATCCTTTTTTCTTGATGCAATTGCTCAACACTCTTTATCAAGAAAAACTTTTGAGATTTGACTTTTCCCGGCTGCTGTCTCCCGGAAGCAGAGGGGAGTGGCAGTGGAACATTGAGGAGATTCACGCTATTGGCATCACAGATAAGAGTGTAGTTGAACTGCTAGCCAGTCGGATTCAACAATTGCCAGAGACTACACAACAAGTTTTGAAATTGGCTGCTTGTGTTGGGGACAAATTCACTTTAGATGTTCTCTCTACTGTCAACGCAAAATCTCCATCAGTCACTGCGACTGAACTCTGGGATGCTTTGCAAGCAGGGTTAATACTTCCTTTGAATGAGAGTTACCTCATTCCTTTATTTTTGGGTGGAGAAGGAGGAGCTAATTTAACTTTCGATTCTTCGCGAATCAGCTATAAATTTTTGCACGATCGCGTCCAGCAAGCTGCATATTCGCTGATTCCTGATGATGAAAAGAAAGTCACTCATCTTAGCATCGGTAAATTGCTGTTTGAAAATACGCCCGCCGATAAAGTAGAAGAGAAAATTTTTGATATTATTAACCAGTTGAATGTAGGAATTGATTGTCTGATCCTGCAATCAGAAAAAGATGAATTAGCAGGATTAAATTTAATTGCTGGACATAAGGCAAAAGTAGCTAATGCCTACGAACCCGCTGTTAAGTATTTGAATGCGGGAATGTCGTTATTAGCACCTGATAGCTGGGCTCGCAACTATAGCATGACGCTGCGCTTGTATGTAGAGACGCTAGAAGCGGAATATTTAAACACCAACTTTGAGCAAGCAGAAGTTTTGGCGGAAGTGGTTTTGCGATCGGCTAAAAACCAGCTTGACATAGTGAAAGTGTATCAGCTCAAGATCCTATTCTATCAGGCTCAAAGCCAGATGCTAAAAGCTGTTGAAACAGGTTTAGAAGTGCTGGAAATGCTGGGACTCAACCTATTAGACAACGAAACCATTGCAGTGCCAAAATTGCCGCGAATTGAGGAATTAGAAAACCTGCCAGTTATGACAGATCCATATCTACTGGCAGCTATGGAAATCCTGACAGCCCTCTATCCTCCTGCTTATATTGCCAAACCTGAAATTGTGTCCTCCCTCGTCTTGACTATGGTCAATCTTTGTATCGATCACGGTCATTCAGCATTAGCTACTTTTCCCTATACTCTTTATGGAATGATTCTGTGCGGCATCGAAGGCGACATCGAAGCTGGCTACTACGCTGGATTAATCGCTTTAAAGCTGCTAGAACAATTTAATGCTAGCCAACAGAAAGCTAAGGTTTATGTAATGTTTAATGCTCATATAAGAATCTGGAAAGAGTGTAGTAAAAATACACTTAATTCATTTGTAGAAGGGATGAAATCCGGTGTAGAAAATGGTGATTTAGAATGGGCGGTTTATAATTTTATGCACTATATTACTAATTTAGTGTTAGTGGGAGAACAGTTAGAATATGTCGAAGAAAAACAAAGCGTTTGTATGGATTTTTTGCAAAAAAATAAACACGGATTTGCCATAGGTTATGCTCAAATTTGGCAAGTAACTGCTTCAAGCTTAAGAAGCAACACAGCAGAGCAAGTACGGTTAGTTAGCGGCGGGTTGGATGAACCTGCTGTGATGTCCCGTTGGCAGAAAGAAAATAATCGAATGTCGCTGTTTGCAGCTTATGTTGCTAAATTGATGCTGCTTTATTTATTTAAAGATTATGCTGCGGCTGTTGCCCGCGGTAAATTAGCGGCAGAATATGCAGATGGCGCGATCGGCTTAATCACTGTTGGGGTACACAATTTCTACTATTCGCTGGCCCTCCTGGCTAACTATCGTGACAGTGAGAATCAAGAAGCAGACTTAGCTATTGTTAACTCTAATCAGCAAATTATGAAAAAGTGGGCCTACCATGCACCCATGAATTATCAGCACAAGTACGACTTAGTTGAAGCTGAGAAAGCTCGAATTTTTAGCGATAAACTTGCAGCAATGGATTATTATGACTTAGCTATTAAAGGAGCGGCTGCTAACGGTTACATCCAAGAAGAAGCATTAGCATATGAATTAGCTGGAGAGTTTTATCAATCTTTGGATAAAGAGATAATTGCTCGATCTTATCTGACAAAAGCTTATTATGCCTACATCCGCTGGGGAGCTATAGCAAAAGTTAAATACTTAGAATCCCGTTATCCTTATTTAGTCGATCGCAATCAAGGAGCAATATCTAAAAATGTTGAGTTAATGACTGCTACCACTACTGTTGACAATAGCTTGATGCTGGATTTACCAACTGTTGTCAAAGCATCTCAAGCTGTTTCGAGCGAAATTATTCTCAGCCGTTTGCTAGAGAAACTCGTACAGCTTGTCAAGGAAAACGCAGGCGCTCAAAAAGTATTATTTCTTGCCAAGACAGGTAATGAGTTATTCATAGAAGCTGGACTTACAGGTCAGTTTAATGATGTAACTCTGTTACAATCTCTCCCGATTGCCGAATCCGAAATTCTCCCAATTTCCTTAATTAACTATGTAGAAAGAACCCAAAAATACTTGGTTTTAGATGATGCTACGCGAGCCGAGCAATTCCAATTTGACCCTTATATTGTAGCCAATCAACCCCTATCTATCCTGGTATTGCCAATTATCCATCAAGGCAACCTTACAGGAATTTTTTATTTAGAAAACAATTTAACAAAAGGTGCTTTTACTAGCGACAGGGTAGAAATTTTGGGAATCCTGTCTGCACAAGCAGCTATTTCTCTAGAAAATGCTCGTTTTTATAGTATTCTGGAAACGCGAGTAGCCCAAAGAACTGAGAATTTGCATACTGCACTGGAAGAACTTCGCCACACTCAAGTGCAGCTAATTCAAAGTGAAAAAATGTCGAGTTTAGGGCAAGTGGTAGGGGGAATTGCTCACGAAATCAATAACCCCATTAACTTTATTTATGGAAATTTGCATTACACCAATGAATACGCTGAGAACTTACTAAATCTACTACGTTTATACCAAAATAATTACCCAAATCCCGTGGCCGAAATAGTAAATGAAACAGAGCAAATAGATTTAGATTTTTTAATGAATGATTTCACTAAAATGATAGATTCAATGAGAGTGGGCGCTGCGAGAGTTCGGGATATTGTGCTGTCGCTGCGAAACTTTTCTCGGCTAGATGAATCAGATAGAAAATGGGTTAATATTCACGAAGGTATCGACAGCACGTTGATGATTTTGGATCACAAATTAATTGATATTCAAGTGATCAAGGAGTACGACAATTTGCCTTTAGTGAACTGCTATCCTGGAGAAATTAATCAGGTATTTATGAATGTCCTGACCAATGCGATTGATGCTTGTTATCGCGAAAGAGGGAGTGAAGTTGACTCGGAACAGACTCCTACAATTCAGATTTGCACTGAAGTCGCGGAAGGAAATCAAGTAGCGATTCGCATTGTTGATAATGGTGTGGGGATGAGTTCGGAGGTACGCGGTAAAATATTCGATCCGTTTTTTACTACTAAAGAGGTAGGTAAGGGGAGTGGTTTGGGATTATCTATCAGTTATCAAATTGTTGTAGAACAACATGGAGGAAAGTTAATTTGCAAGTCGGAACCTAGAGAGGGCAGCGAGTTTACTATACTGCTGCCGTATTGATGAATTAAAGCCATCGTGAAAGCAACTGTTCAATTACTTCCACAAAGCCGATCGCAATTTGGATCAACGGCCAACCCACAAAACAAATTAACACCGCCCAGCGAGTTTGAATATCCAAACCTTGGCGAACCGCCACAATTACAGCTAACAAACTCCAGACAGCTAATATCCGCTCTATTCCTTCTCCCAGCAAGGGAATTAAGGTTAAAAAATTCAGAACTTGGGGGGCATAGGCAAATCCGATTGGAACCAGCAACTCCCGATAAGTTACGTGACCCGGCTTCAGCCACTCCCCGATTTTAAAGATAGTGAAAGTCCAAAAATAATAACCCCCCGCAACTGCCAAACCCTCTATCAAAAGTCCTAGAAATAATACTGATAGCTCAGTTCGGTTGATTAACAAGATGACGGCACTGCCCAGCACGCGGGACAGCGCTGCTAAAATTACAATTGTTAAAGCTATTCGCTTAGTTCTGCCAGTGTAGGGAGTTTTTTCATAAAAATTGCCGTTCAAAGAAAGTGCGTTCCAAAGCGTTGCGCCCAAACCTGCAATTGAATCTTCTCCCTTCACGTTGAACTCCTGCTCCTCAAGATAGTTGACAACTTTTACAAAATAAGCTCTAATACAGCAGAATCACCGAACAATTTCTAGGTAATTAAGTAATTAATTGGCATTCTACCAGATTTTATTAAATGCTAAGATTGATTTTACGGATACTTGCATGGCTGCGCGGGGGAAGTTTAAATTTGTTGCTCATCGCAGGTGTAATCCTGATAATTTGGGGTATTCTTTCGCCGGTGGGAACTGTTATATGGTGGCTGAATCAAAGTGCCGAAACTTTGGGCCTCAAGAAAAATCCGCCGGAGATATTGCCCTCTAATAAGGGCAATCTAGAAGCGCGCAAGTCTTCGCCACTCAATTGTTATATCATCTTTTTACCGGGAGTTGGCGATTTTTCAGGGAATGAATTAACCCCTGGTGAAGAGTTTTTTCTCAAGCATTTAGTTAAAAGTCACCCGCAGTGCGTAGCCGTGGGCGATGTTTTTCCTTACTCAGTTTCTAACAAAAGTTTAGGAGGAGAGCGGTGGCTAGCTCCTTTTTGGCGATTTGCAGAACAGGCAAAAAGCGGGCCGATTGCGGGGGATATATTCATCAAAATTCGCAATCTCTGGAGGTTTGCAATTTCTCTAGATTATCGCTACGGCTTTGCATACAATCAGGGAATTGCTAATGCAATTATCGATCGCATGAATGCTCAATATCCCATTTCAGTTAATCCTCAAAAACCTTTGAAAGTTATTTTAATTGGCACTAGCGGCGGTGCACAAGTTGCTTTGGGTGCTACTCCCTATCTTAAAGAACGGCTGAAGGCAAAAATTACGGTTGTTTCGGTTGGGGGCGTCTTTTCGGGAGAAAAGGGTTTTGCAGAAGCCGATCGCATTTTCCACTTTCGCGGCACTCGCGATTCAATTGAGGATATTGGCGGCATAGTTTTTCCAAGTCGCTGGTACTGGTACGCGACTTCTCCTTTCAATCAAGCTCGTTTGCAAGGCCGCTATGAAGCAGCTTTGAGCGGCCCTCACAAGCACGACGGCGATGAGGGATATTTTGGGGAAAATCTGGCGACGGAGGGTCAAAAGTATGTAGATATAACCCTGGACAAAATTAATCAATTGCCTGTTTGGTCTGAGGGCGCGTCCGATTGATGAGTTCTTGCATATTCGATAGTCATTAGTTATTAATTGTGTCATTGTTGGTTTTGCCTCGCTTGAAGCTTGACCTTGTTGCCTTCGAGTGTCTACCTCCAATTCCCAATTCCCCATTCCCGATGCCCGATGCCCAATTCCCAATTCCCCATTCCCAATTCCCTATTATCAATGTCTCGACCAACATTATATATTGCCATCACAAATCACGGATTCGGCCACGCTGTCCGAGTCTCCTCCGTAGCTGCAAAAATTCAAGAATTAAATCCAGATATCTTACTAATTATCACAACAACAGCACCTCGCTGGCTGCTAGAATGTTATATTGGTGGCGACTTTATCCACCGTCCCCGCGCTTTTGATGTGGGTGTCGTGCAAGCTGACAGTTTGAATATGGATAAAGACGCGACGCTGGAAAAATTGCGGGAAATTCGGAAGAAGCAAAATTCCCTAATTGCCAGCGAAGTTAATTTTATCAAGCAAAATCGGGTGGGTTTGGTGCTGGCAGATATTCCTCCTTTGGCAACGCGAATGGCGGCAGCGGCTGGGGTTCCCTGCTGGATGATGAGCAATTTTGGGTGGGATTTTATCTATCGCGATTGGGGCGGGGAATTTGTAGAAATTGCAGATTGGATTGGTGAATGTTTCGGAATGTGCGATCGGCTTTTTCGTCTTCCTTTGCACGAACCGATGGCAGCTTTCCCCAATATTCAAGATGTGGGCTTGACGGGCGGCAATCCTCGCTACAGTAACGAAAAAATTCGCGAAGTATTCGGCATCGAAACACCGCTGGAAAAAACTGTATTGTTGACTTTCGGCGGATTGGGTTTAGAGGAAATTCCTTATCAAAATTTACAGCTATTTAGCGACTGGCAATTTATTACTTTTGATGCGGGAGCTCCCGATTTGCCGAATTTGGTTTATGTCAAAAGTCAGGAGTTTGCACAATCTTTCCCGATTTTACCGCGTCCGGTCGATATTATGCCTGTCTGCGGGCGCTTAGTTTCTAAACCGGGATACAGCACTTTTGCGGAAGCTTTGCGCTTGGAAATACCTGTTGTTTCTATAATGAGAGAAGGGTTTGCAGAAGCTGCGGTGTTGCTTGAATGGATTCAAAATTATGCGGAACATCAAATCTTGACGGCGGCGGAGTTTTTTGAGGGGGATTGGGAGTTTTTGCGAAAACCGCTGCATCCGCCCTGTTTGTCGGGTAAATTGGATAAAAATGGTACGGAGGCGATCGCCCAAGCTGTTGTAGACTATTTTGCATAAGTGCGATTAGAAATCGATCTTACACAAACAAAGTCTATCTCCGCCGACAGAAGACTTTTGCATCAGTCTCATCCAAAATCTAAAATCTAAAATCGAATGAATCACTATCAACAGATACTCAAGATTCAAACTACAGGGAAATCTCTGTGCAAAATCACTCCTAAGATAGAAGATGTGGTGGCGAATTCAGGTATTAAAACGGGACTTTGTAGTTTATTTTTGCGCCATACTTCTGCTAGTTTGGTGATTCAAGAAAATGCTGACCCGGATGTACTTAAGGATTTGGCTAACTTTTTGGCTAAACTGGTACCGGAGGGCGATCGCTACATTCACGATGCGGAAGGCCCAGACGATATGCCGGCACACATTCGCACTGCGCTGACTCATACTTCTGAACAAATCCCGATCGATCGCGGCAGGTTGCTGTTAGGAACTTGGCAGGGAATTTACCTCTGGGAACACCGCCAGCGGGGTCACATTCGCGAATTAGTTGTTCACGTCAGCGGCACTTGATCGGAATTTGTACCTCGCTGATTTTAGTTGCTTCCGGCGTCATCGGGGAATTGTAAAAAAAGCGGCGCGGCGGCCCGACTATTTCGTATTCGGGATGTTCTTGAAGCCAATCTTTGAGTTTCTGGAGGTTATTTTCGTAGCTTTCCCAAGTGTAGGCCCCGCGCACGCCGATGCTGACAACTGTCATCGGAGAAGTATCTGTGACTTCTACAGCGGAGTTAACGCTGCTGGGGGCGATATTTGGTGCGGGATAGAGGAACGAAACTTCTGCTTGGGGAACCGCATTGATTTGCCCGGAAGTTTCGGTGTAGCGCGCTTCTACTGGCGTTGTCATCGCAATTTGGTTGTTGCTGATGTGTTGAAATAAGGGATTGAAGGCGATGCCAGTTGCTTGTCGCAAATCGCCTGCGTGGGTGTAGGTGACAGCGCGGTAGTGAGGATATTGCTTAACTTCTATGACCCCAATCTGTGCGGGTTCAGGGAATCCAGTAGGTAATACCATTTGAGATTTAAAAGTTGAGATTTTACATTGAAGAATGGGGAAGACTGACTCCGCAAGGGTTTGGAACTTGCTTGCAGTTGCATTATTTTTGGCAACTGGTATAAATAGGCTGAGATTGTTTGCAGACAATCGTTCAGGTGGCACAATTAGTTTAGCAGTTATTTAAGGCGCTGCTAACTATCGATCGCCTAGAATTAGTTGAGAGATTATTAATTAACCTCGTAATAATACGGACGGCACTGACTAAGCAGAGAAACCTTAATCTAGTTGTGCTTGAAAAATTAGCTTTTTTCAGGCGTTTGCTATTTGTGTCGGAAAATATTCGGCTGTTGGGCCGATCGAGCTGTGCGTTCTCAGTTATTGCCACGCTTATCGCGTTCAGTAACGCCTATCAATTATACCGCTTTCAGGGAATGACCTATGAAAAAGATTCTAGTGATTGAGGACGAGCAAGTAATTCGGGAAAATATTCTCAAACTCCTCAAAGCTGAAGGTTTCCACGTGACGGGTGCAGAAAATGGAGCAAAAGGTTTATATGCGGCGGTGTCAAATGTTCCCGACGTGATTATTTGCGACGTGATGATGCCAGAACTTGACGGATATGGGGTGCTGATGGCCTTGCGATCGAATCCTGTTACTGCTACAGTACCTTTTGTTTTTCTGACCGGTAAAGCCGATCGCTCTGAAATGCGGCAAGGTATGGAATTAGGAGCCGATGATTACCTGACTAAACCTTTTAGTAAAGCTGAACTTGTGGGCGCAATATCGAGCCGCTTGAAAAAACAAGAAGCTGTCGCCGAACAGTACAATACTTTGCGCTCACAAAGCAGCGAATTTATCCAAGATACCGCCCACAAATTACAGCAAATAAAAACAACTTTGTGCCACGCCTTGGAACGAGAAGAATTTCAAGTTTACTATCAGCCGCAAGTCAATGTCCAGACAGGTAAAATTATGAGCGCAGAAGCTTTAGTGCGCTGGGTACACCCCGAAAAAGGGCTGATTTCGCCTGCAGAGTTTATTCCGGCGGCCGAAGAAACTGGCTTCATTGTACAGTTAGGCGAGTGGGTGTTGCAGACAGCTTGCAAGCAAATGCAAGTTTGGCAAAATGCTGGTTTTTCGCTTCGGATAGCGGTGAATCTGTCGCCGCGACAATTTCACCAACCGGATCTCAGCAGCAGAGTTGCCCAAATTTTAGCAGAAACTGGTTTGGAAGCGAGCAGTTTGGAATTAGAGCTGACAGAAAGTTTGATGGTAGAAGATGCCGAAAGTGCGATCGCAACTTTGCAACATTTGAAAAATTTGGGAGTTTGTATATCTCTTGACGATTTCGGAACAGGCTATTCTTCTTTAAGCTATCTGACGCAATACCCCTTCGATACTTTAAAAATAGACCGCTGTTTTATCAGCAATATCACCGATGGTTGCACCAATGCAGCGATTGTGAAAGCCATTATTGAAATGGCGCACAGTCTCTGTCTTGAGGTAATTGCCGAAGGAGTTGAAACAGAAGCCGAAAAAGATTTTTTATGGCGCTATAAGTGCGATATAATGCAAGGATATTTGTTCAGTCCTCCTTTGGCGGCAGCGGATTTTGAACAGTTGTTGGTGGAAGGAAAATAGCCGATTGGTTAACTCAATATTTGTCTTTGAATAAAGTGCGATGGGGGTGAAATATGATTTTAGAATCCAGCAGTAAAGTTGACTCACTCAAATCAAACAATAAAAAAAATAAGGATTTTTACCTAGCTGTTCAAATAGCTATATTGATAGTGTTTTTAGCTATTTTGTCCAAATTTTTTATCACAGTCAACGCTGGAGAACGGGGCGTACTGATGCAGTTTGGTAAAGTGCAAGAACAGGTACTCGGAGAAGGACTTCACGTAATATTCCCCACAGTTTATAGTGTAAAAAAGTTGAGCGTCCGGGTACAAAAACAGGAAAGTTCCGCTGAAGCTTCCTCAAAAGATTTACAAGATGTTTTCACAGATGTAGCACTCAATTGGCATATTATCCCAGAAGAAGCCAATGCTATTTTTCAACAAATAGGTGATGAAAAAGAAGTCGTTGGTCGCATTATAGAGCCGGCTGTTGAAGAAGTATTAAAAGCAGTTATGGCTAAATACACGGCTGAAGAGATTATTACTAAACGGGGAGAAGTTAAAGCGGCCGTTGATGATTCTTTGACCTTGAGGCTGGTTACGTATCACATTGCCGTTGATGATATTTCTTTAGTACACGTTCACTTTTCTGAGCGGTTTAGCGAGGCAGTGGAGGCGAAACAAATTGCCGAACAAGAGGCAAAAACAGGGGAGTTTTTAGCGCTGAAGGCAGTAAAACAGGCCGAGGCTAAGGTGAATTTAGCCAAGGGAGAAGCCGAAGTGCAAAGGTTGCTGCGGGACAATTTGACTCCCGAACTTTTGGAAAGGCAGGCTATAGAAAAATGGGATGGGAAATTGCCACTGATTATTGGTGATGGGGGTAAAAATATATTGGATGTGAGAAAACTATTGAACAGCGGTAATTAAGGTAATTAGATATCTCCCATAATTCTTGTGGAACAGGCAGGATGCCTGTTAAAAACTTGCTTTTTAGGAGATGTCTATTAACTAGGGACACGGCACCGTGCCTTTCGTCCTGTCAACTTAACGTACAACCAATAGTCCGGCAAGGGTTGAAACCCCTGCCTCAAAGCTAAAGTCGTCTGAAGACGACTAATGAGTTCTTCAGTCCTCTTTGAGAGGACTTTAGCTATTAGACAGGGGTTTCAACCCCTGGCGGACTGACGGGGGGACGGAAGGACTGGGCGGACTTACAGCTTAAGTTGACACTAATAGGCTCTTGGAGTGTCCCTACGGCGCTCTTACCAATTACCAGCACCTTAAGTTAAGATCTGTTCAAAAGCTTTAGTAATTCCAGTTTGAAAACGCTGTCGGTGCTTCAGTTTTAAAACGGGTTTAATTATTTCCAAACATACATTAGAACTTGGTTGGCTATCTATAATTTTAATCGCTCGTAGTGTAGATAGCTGCAATTCTTTTTTTACCATCAATTCAGGAATAGCCGCTGCACCTGTGCCACTTTCCACCACTGCTTTTACCATTTCGCTGCTGTTCAAAACTAAAGTTACATTCAATTCATCGGGATTAACGCCCCAACTTTGCAAAGCTTGTTCCAACATTTGCTGAACTCCAGAACCAGCTTCTCGCATCACCCAATCCGTTTTCGGAATTTCCGTTAAACTCACCTCTGCACGTTCAAACCAAGGGTGAGATTTGCCAACTACAATCAGCAAGCGTTCGCTGCCTACAACTTCTTCCTCCAGAGTGATCTTAAGCGAAGCTTTGATGTCTCCCGTCACTAAACCCAAATCAAATGTTCCCGTCGCCGTCCCCGCACAAATTTCTTCGGCATTTGCCAAAGTACAATTCACGCAAATACCAGGATATTTTTGTTTGAACTTGCTAAGTTTATCAGGCAACCAATAATTGCCAATGGTCAGACTGCAACCCAAGTTTAAATCGCCTCGTTGCAAGTCGTTCAACTCCCGCAAACCTCTCTCAGTCAAAGCAACTTGGTCGAGAATTTTCTGAGTTTCCACTTGCAGCAACTTCCCAGCATCTGTGATTTCGATGCGGCGGCCGATGCGGTGAAATAGTTTGACTCCGTATTGCGCCTCTAAGCTTTGGATTGTGGCGCTGACAGCGGGTTGGGTGATGTAAAGTTCCTCGGCTGCGCGGCTGAAGTGCAGGTGTTCCGCGACAGCTAGAAAAACTCGCAGTTGGTCAAGTGTCATTCCGGCCATGCTGAGTATCCTTTTACTAAATACAGTTATTTTTTGAGATTAAAATTTATTGAGGCTCAGATGTGACCTGAACTTTTAGACTCTATTCTACAGGTTGGAATTCCCAAAAAAGCACGGTTGCCAACCGCTATTTAAACCTTCCTTTGAACGTCAAGGCTTTGAGCTTGTGGCGACAGATAGGCATCGTTTTCCAACAGTTCTTTTGCGGTGGCACTGCATCACTTGTATTTATTAATTCGATAAAAAACAACATTTGATTCTACCCCTGAAGAGCCTTAAGGTGATACTTAAGCTTCTCATGCAGGGCCCAATGCTGAAGCAGCACCGACAAGTTTAAGCCGATCGCCAAAAGTCGATCGACAAAAAGAGAGAAGATAAATGACTAAGAAAACGCCAAAAAATCAGAGTGTACACGGCTTAAAGCCGGACTGCCTCTCCTTCGGGGAGGTTTTAGCTCAATCCTTTGCCGTCATTGCACCTACAACTATCCCCGCATCTAATATAGGGTTAATTGTCGCTCTTTCAGGTAACGGGGCTTGGCTGAGCTTTCTCATCGGCTTGATCGGTCTAGTATTTGTCAGCATTAATATCAACCAATTTGCGAGTCGATCGGCTTCTGCTGGTTCTCTTTATTCTTACATTGTTAAAGGACTTGGGCCGACTGCCGGCGTAATTTGCGGCTGGAGTTTGGTACTCGCTTATCTATTTACTGCGATGGCCGTTTTGTGCGGTTTTGCTAACTTTACGGGTACTTTCATCGGTCATTTAGGCATCCATCCGTCACCGATTACGCTGTTATCGATCGGGGCTGGCGTTGCTTGGTATGCAGGTTACAAAGATATCCAGCTTTCAGCTATGGCGATGCTGTGGCTAGAGGGGGCATCAGTGGCGGCGATCGCACTTTTAGGAATTATCATCTGGGCGCACAAAGGTTTTGCCTTAGATATGTCGCAACTGACTTTGCAAGGCGTAACTCCGGGGAACATAGCGACGGGACTTGTCTTAGTAATGTTTGGTTTCTCTGGTTTTGAAAGTGCTACATCTCTGGGCGACGAAGCGAAAAAACCCTTAAAAAATATCCCTAGGGCTGTCATGGGCAGCGCTGTGATGGCAGGCTTATTCTTCATTTTGATGACCTATATTGAGGTTTTGGGTTTTAGCGGTACAGGAGTTTCTATTACTAATACTGAAGAACCTCTGAGTTTTCTGGCGCAACAAGTGGGCATGGGTTGGCTGGGAGAGTTAGTGGCTTTCGGCGCTTTATTTAGCTTTTTTGCTTGCGTGCTAGGCAGCATCAATCCGGCGGCGAGAGTGTTTTTTATGATGGCGCGCCACGGTTTGTTTCACTCTTCATTAGGTGTAGCGCATTCATCTAATAAAACTCCCCACGTTGCAGTAACGATGTGTACATTTCTGACATTTCTTGTGCCGGCGGTGATGTCTATGTTTAACATCAAACTGTTTGATTGTATGGGTTATTTGGGGGCAATTTGCAGCTACGGATTTTTAACCGTGTACGTCTTAATTTCGATCGCCGCCCCGGTTTACCTGCACAAAATTGGTAAATTGCGGGTGCGAGATGTAGGGTTCTCGGCTGTGGCGATCGCATTTATGATGATTCCGATTGCGGGCAGCGTGGGCATTCCCGGCAGCACTATGTTCCCACCTCCAGAAGCTCCTTACGATGCGTTTCCTTACTTGTTCTTGATGTACTTGGTGGTTACTTGCGGATGGTTTTTCTGGCAGCGGCTGCGTTCTCCTGAACTGACGGGCTCGATGCAGCAGGGTATTGACGCAATTCACGCCAAATTCGAGGAAGAAAATGCAATTTATGGTGGTGTTCGATTGAAAGCAGTATCGATCGACAATCAAGGCTTTGATTAGTTGCAATGCGGTGTTTATAGATGTTAATTTAGCCGCCAATACCGCCAGGGAATTAATTCCCTGGCTAATAGCAAAAGTCCTCTGAAGAGGACTAATAATTTCTTCAGTCCTCTTCAGAGGACTTGAACTCTGAGGCGGGGGTTTTAACCCCTGCCGGATCGCGGGAGCAACCGCAAAGACCGCTGAAATTAAGGAGACACAGAAATGAATGAATTACTAACAGCAATTTCTACGGCAATGACAGCTTTTACGGCTACGAATCTAGACGATATTCTGATTCTGCTGCTGTTTTTCTCGCAGGTGAATGCAGTATTTCGGCGCAGGCATATCGTCTTCGGTCAGTTTCTGGGCTTTACTGCACTGGTTTTGGTTAGCCTTCCGGGGTTTTTTGGCCGCTTAATCTTTCCGCCCGATTGGATTGGAATGCTGGGTTTGCTGCCAATTGCGATCGGGCTTAGCCGCTTGCTGAATTCCGAAACTGACGATTCGGAAGCTGAGGCAGAATTAGAGCAATCGGAGAAATCTTTTTTTAGCAGTTTTCTGTCTCCTCAAACTTATAGCGTAGCAGCGGTGACGGTGGCAAATGGGGGCGACAATATCGGCATATATGTGCCGCTTTTTGCTAGCAATACTTTAGAAAGTTTGGCGGTGGTTCTCACTGTATTCTTCGGGATGGTGGGCGTTTGGTGCTACGCTGCTTATCGGTTAATTCAGATGCGGGCGATCGCAGATACTTTGACTCGCTACGGCAATCAGCTTGTGCCTTTTGTTTTAATGGGATTGGGAATAGCGATTCTGGTGAAAAGCGGCACTCTGGCAAGCCCAACTTTAAGTATAATATCTTTAGTTGGTTGCGCTTTCTGTTTGATAACTATGAGCAGAAGTAACGCCAGCGAAACGGAAGTTTAGAAAAATTGCAGGGACAGCACATGAATTGGATTGCAGCAGCGATTATTGCCGGGATTACATCTTTTGCCGCAACCAATATCGACGATATGGTGATTTCGATGCTGTTCTTCGCCCAGGTAAATGATACTTTCCGTCCCCGGCATATCTTTGTCGGTAAGTACCTCGGATTTGCAGCACTCATCGCTGCTAGTTTGCCCGGTTTTTTTGGCGGTTTAATTGTGCCGAAAGCTTGGATTGGCTTGCTGGGTTTGGTTCCGATCGCGATCGGCATCAGTCACTTAGTCAAGAGAGAAAATGAGGAAAATGACGTACAAGCCGTATCTGGCGAATTTAACCGTCAATCTAACTCATCTTTGCTGTCAAAACTCGTCAATCTTTTCAATCCCCAAACTTTGAATGTGGCTGCGGTAACAGTGGCCAACGGGGGAGACAACATCGGCATTTACTTGCCGCTGTTTGCTAGCAGCGATTTGCCGAGCTTGGTGGTGATTTTGGCGGTTTTCTCGGTGATGGTAGGTGTTTGGTCTTATGTCGCTTACCGATTAACTCGCCAAAGGGCGATCGCCCCTATTTTGACTCGCTATACCAAGGCTGTTGTCCCTTTTGTCTTGATGGGTTTGGGAATATTCATTCTGATTGAAAGTGGTAGTTATCGGCTGCTTCCGGCATTTCTCTCTAACTAGGAATTAGCCCCGCTTCCGCAACTTCCATCCCTCTAGAGGTAGATAATTTTTTCTGAATTCATAAGTTCTTACTCATCATTTTTACCTTGCCAATTGTTTCCTTAAAATCGTGTCTAAATTACTTGCCATATATCACCAAGTATGCTAAGTTAATAATGAACTAATTGACCGAGCTAAAAGCAGCTTCAAACTAATTTAGCCTCGAATTTTGACGAAAGTTCAAGCAATCTTGTGAGCTAGCAAATTGCCAGACTTAGGCAAGAATATACCTTTCATTTCAATAATACTGTAGTGGTGAATCCAACTCAGCTAAAAACTTGAGGAGTAATCCTTAAAATATCGCCCGAACACTTCGCCACTACGCCACGCCGCTCGACTTTGACAATAGGTCTAATCCTAAACCACCAGATTTTTAGATCCTGCAAAATTTGGTTTTTCAGGCAAACCAGTTAAAGAGATATCGTTTTTGCCTAAGTCCTAAGATAGCAAGCAAACATAGAGTTGGAAAAAACCTGACAATCTAGAAAAGGACAAAACTTGTGAAAATCTTCAAATTTGTTTTAGTGCTGTTGGTAATGGCCGCCAATTTAGTATTCGTTCCCCCATCATGGGCCGATGCTCCAAAAACGCCGAAATATGCGAGTAATCCCGATTACATAGAGGTGACTCAAGCTTTGAACACTCTCAGGAAAGCGAAAGATGCACCCAATCTCGCCCAGACTTATACCCCTGAGCAACTTCAGCAAAAAATCTCTCAATTGGAGTTTCAAAAATACACTTTAGAAACGGGAAAACCTTGGGGTCAGTGCCGCAACGAAACCGGAAAAACCCTGGCTGTCTACGGCCCGAAAGGCAAAAAAGCTGCTTCTTCTACTTACGAGAATGCCCTTTATTTTCTAGCTGACGGTCAAACAACTGAACATAAATGGGATTGCGATGGAATTTATCTACCCGGCGATATCAAAGCAACTGATTTAAGAACGACTGATCAACCTTCAGAAGAATTGACGGGCGGTCTAGCTGTTAAGATAGTTGACGGAACTCAATTTGTAGCCAGAGCTAATCCCGATACGGGGGCTGTAGAATTCAACGTTCCTACTGCTAAAGTTTTCCAGCCTGGGGATGCGAATTGGTTTGTTCCTGATGTGACTCAGGCGTACATAGATACGCAAGTTCCCAACGCACCTACTGAGGAAAATGATTAGTTTTGGTGAAGTTGTAATGCGATCGGCTGTGTAAAGCGCGTTGCAACGAAAAATCCCGCCGGGTATCGCTCCCGGCGGATCATCGTCCCAGCCAAAATATATCGGTTTCCCTTCTTAATTTGGCGTTAAAATTAAAAGGTTTATCTATGCTATTAAATTGGAAATCCACGAAAGTAAATACAGAAAAGATTAAGCGACCAAATCCGTCGCGGGTGCGGGATCACTTGGCAAACGAGCGCACTTATTTAGCATGGATGCGGACAGCAATATCGCTGATGGGTTTTGGTGTAGTTATCGTGCGCCTTCGCGCCTTCCATCCCCCTATGCTGCCAACCCCCGGCAATGGTTGGAAGTTGGGTTTGCTTTTTTCAATAGTGGGTTTGCTGACGGTGCTCTTATCAACTAAGCACTACTTCGGCGTCCGCCACGATATCGATTACGATACTTATGAACCTACCGATCGCTGGGTAATTCTTTTCAGCCTCGCGATCGCCATCCTAGGGGCTGGCGTAATTTATTATATGTTCACCGTTCCTTCTAGCTCATTTGGTTTGATGGCACCTGAATAATGGTGGCGGTTTAATATGAATATTAAAGAGTTCGATCGCGCGCAATTATCGTTCAAACCGATGCAAGTAGATGATGAGAAACCAAACCAGCACAATCTGTCGCGGGCGATCGATCGATCGGCAAATGAGCGCACCTTCTTAGCATGGATGCGGGCTGCGATCGCCCTCATGGCTTTTGGCGTCGTCATCATCCGACTTCGCGTCGTGCAAATGCCCGTACATTACCGTCAGGCGATGGGGTGGAAGTTGGGTTTAATCTTCTCTCTAATAGGTTGGGTGACAGTCTTAATCTCAACTAAGCACTACTTCACCGTTCGCCACCAAATTGACCACGATACCTACAATCCCCCAGACGCAATGGTTTTATTGTTCAGTTTTGCTGTGGGCTTATTGGGAATTGGAGTAATTTATTCGATTTTGGCAGTCGCCCTCGCCCCAAGTAGTGTTGTAATACCCGATTGATTGTCAACAGGAGTTAATTATGAACAGCGATACAGTTGCCACAATCGCTTCCATTCTCATCTTAGGTGCTGCTATCTGGGCCACATTCGCAGTGCTGGAGACTGTCGCGAAAATAGTCCCTAAATTGCTGGGCGTGACAGTCGCGATCGGGATTTTGCTCGTTTACCTGCAATTTTACTGGGGAATTGATACTGCATATCTTTGGCAAACTGTCAAGCATTTGCCTGAAACTTTCAATTTCTCGATCCCAGCCTAAACCGATACCAGCCAGCATTCTCAACAACCTCTCCCTCATCGATATTTTTCTACCGGAAACAAAGTAGATTGAGCCGATCGCCAACAAAATACGGTAACTCGATTGACTTACTAGACATAACTCAGCTTTGCTGCTAAACTACGGTAAGTCGATCGAGTAATGAGCTATTAACGTGGAAAACGCTAAAAAAGTCAGTCAAGAGTACCAGCTTGCAGGACAACTCATCCAACAGTTGCCAGAAGCTAAAGGGTTTAAGGAAGTCTGGTTTAAAAAGATTAGAGGTGGCTTGCTTCTGGCAATTGGATATTTGCTATCCCCCCTGTGTTGGTGGAACGACATATTTTTCAATCTGCCAATTGCCTACGCCTTTGGATATATCTTTAGTTGGCTTTCCCCAGATTTACTGTTTCCTTGCACAATTGTCGGCTACTGGCTTTCCAATATTGCTGGAATTCTGTTGATGCAGCTAGGAACATTAGATGTTTTTACAGACAAACCCAAGGAAAAAAACATCAAAAAAGAGTTATTGACGGGTTTAGTTTCCTCAACCGCCTTCACCATTGTCGTTGTGGCATTGATTCATTTTAATGTTCTCGATACTCCCGATTTCTTTGCCGGCAAAGAGTCGGTTAACCTCAGCTATGTTTTACCTATGACGATATTCACTTCAAGGTAAAAGACAGAACATAAACCATCAATTAATCGAGGTTTTTTAATCAGTTACACAGGTAAATATAATAAAATCAGGGAGCTATTACACTACATTTTTTGTAGCTTTGTTTAATTGCATTTACTGAGTTTACCCTAGAATAGTGTAGCTAAAGACGCAAAACAAATAAGCGTTAAAGAACAAGATTTCGGGTAAAAAATATTGAAATGCAAGTAAGATTTTGCCTGTGTTGCTGTGTGGCAGGAGCCGCGCCAGTTATCTGTTTTTTGGTTGTTGGCAGCGCTTAATTACACAGTTTTTGGGCATAGCCGTGAACTACTTATTACTATCGTTTCTCAGCTTTTTTGTCGGCATTATCGTTGGTTTGACCGGAGTTGGCGGAGCCTCGCTCATCACCCCAATGTTAATTTTTGTTTTCCAAATTCCAGCATCAATTGCTATTAGTTCTGATGTCGTAGCTGCTACACTGATGAAAGTTGTTGGCGGCTTCAAACACTGGCAGCAAAAAACCCTCGACTTGCAAGTAGTTAAGTGGCTGGCTTTGGGCAGCGTGCCCGGTTCGCTGACTGGCGTGTGGATTTTACACTGCATCAAATCTAGCGGAAGTCAGGACTTAGACATCATATTGCTGCGCGTTCTCGGAGTAGCGATCGCCCTAATTGTCGCTTTATCGCTGACCCAATTAGCAGTCAAAACATTTTTCCCTAATTTTAAATTGCCTTCGCCCCCTGAATGGGACTTAAATACTAATTATGGTCGTATTTGTACGGTGAGTGCGGCAGCAATTTTAGGCTGCATAGTGGGAATCACTAGCGTGTCTTCCGGTGCGATGTTTGCACTGTTGCTGATTGCTTTTTTCCGCCTGGATACTTCTAAATTGGTGGGGACAGATATTTCCCAGGCGGCAATTTTGTTGATGTTTACATCTCTGGGACACCTCAGCCTCGGAACAGTAAACTGGAGTTTAGTTGTGCCAATTTGGTTGGGTTCGGTGCCGGGAGTTTTGGTAGGTGCTAAATTCTGCCAAATTATGCCTCAACGCCCGCTAAAGTTTGTGATTTACGGAATGTTGGCGGTGGCTAGTTGGAAGTTATATCAAGTCTGAAAAGTAGGGTAAGGTCAGAAGTATTGCTGTCAACAATCCCCTAAAAACCTTTGTATATCTTGTTTATAGCAGAGTCTAGATCCCCCTAAATCCCCCTTAATAAGGGGGACTTTGAGAAGAATGTTGTCCCCCCCTTATTAAGGGGGGTGAGGGGGGATCTAGACTTGGATACAACAAGAGAGACGGTCGGTTTGACGTTAAGTTGTCACCAATGCCCTACTACAATTTAATACTTGCTGACTAATGCTTCAAGTTCGCTGACCGTGGGCAATTCTAACTCCTTGAACAAGGCTGTACTGAGGTAGCGTTCGCCATAAGAAGGCTGCACAAAAACTATCAATTTTCCTGCATTTTCGGGACGCTTGCCGACTTGAATTGCGGCACACAAAGCGGCGCCTGCAGAAATTCCTGACAACAATCCTTCTTCTCTGGCTAGTCGGCGACTGTAGGCGATCGCATCTGCGTCGCTAACTGCGATCACCTCATCAATTAACTCGGGTTTCAACACTTCCGGGATGAATCCTGCGCCAATCCCTTGAATTTTGTGAGCACCAGATTTACCTCCAGAAAGCACGGGGCTGGTGGCGGGTTCAACTGCGATCGTCCTAAAACTCGACTTTCGCTGTTTAATTACCTCAGCAACTCCAGTAATCGTACCGCCGGTGCCAACTCCAGCAACTAAAAAATCTACTTTACCCTCTGTATCTTCCCAAATTTCCTCAGCCGTTGTTTCCCGGTGAATTTTTGGATTAGCGGGGTTGCGAAACTGTTGCAGCATGAAAGCGTCGGGGGTTTCTTCTACAATTTCTTCCGCACGGGCGATCGCGCTTAACATCCCTTCATGTCCCGGAGTTAATTCCAACCGAGCTCCGTAAGCTTTCAGCATCGATCGGCGTTCCGTACTCATCGTATCCGGCATAGTTAAAATCAGACTGTACCCTTTCGCCGCCGCGATCATCGCCAAAGCAATTCCAGTATTGCCTGAAGTCGGTTCAACTAAAATAGTTTTCCCCGGTTGAATTAGCCCCGCATCTTCTGCCGCCTGAATCATGCTAGCTGCAATCCGATCTTTCACCGAAGCAGCCGGATTCATCCCTTCCAATTTTGCCACAATGTGAGCAACTACTCCTTCGGCTTGGGGAATTTTATTGAGCTGAACTAAAGGAGTTCTGCCAATTATTCCTGTAACATCCTTAGCAATTCTCATGGCTTAATTTCTCTCCCTTTAAATGTAGTACATGGGATGTGCTTGTTTGCGAACATCCCGCTGTTCGCACAAATCTTGTAATGTGTATTTGCCCAAAACAGCCCAAGATGCCTGTTGAGCTTCCTGCCAGATTTCTAGCACCGCAGTTTTTTCTATTGTTACAGATTCCGAAACTTTTTGAGGCGGGCCGCTGCCGTCGCCTTCGAGTGTCGAAAACACCTCTAGCAAAGTAATTTGCCAAGGATCTTTCGCCAGCAAATAACCGCCTTTAGCACCCCGCAAACTCTGGACAATACTTGCACGCCTCAGCACGGCAAGAATTTGGTCTAGATAGCGTTCTGGTATCTCTTGAGAAGCAGTAAGTTCGTTCACTGTTAGGGGCGAATCCTTCGGGTGGTGACTCGCCAGTTCCAAGAGCGCTAACAGGGCATATTGTACTCTAGAAGATAGTTCCACATTCCCCACTGGCGATCGAGTTTAAATTGTACATTCTATAATAGTACATAATTCCGGTAGGTATATAGGTGTTAATATATTTTTATTACAAAAACGGTTGGAGAAATCCCGTGAGCAATGTAAATGTAGGTTTAAGCTGTCGGCACTGTCGGTATTACGAGCAACACGGGCATAGGGGCGGAAACTGCCTGATGCTCGGCGTGGGCGTACAGGGTGGGTGGAAAGCTTGCTCCTTCTTGGTTCCACCCTTTGCACCGTCTTGGGAACACCCCGAAGCAGGTAGATCCCGAAAGTCTCAAATGTTGCAGGGAGCGAGTATTTTACAGGCAATACCGCCCCCTTCAAGTAACTGCTAAGTAGGTAGGTGGACATATGCTGTCTCACCGTTAAGTTTATTCATACTCACCTACTTAACGGCAGTCAACAGGTGCGAGAAATCGCATCTGTTGGCAGTGAGAAGAAAGAAATCAGGACAAACAGAAAAGCAAGGGCGATAATCGCACTTGCTTTTGAACTTATTGACCAGTCGATGAGAAAACTTAACGCACATTCGCTCCCAATTATTTCTTGTCTATAAAACTGTGAATTTGCTCGAATATCGCATTGTCAGCGAAGATTTTTTTTGGCACTGCATTCCTACCACCTACATCAGCACCCGTAAACTATTAACAGTTAATATCCTTTTATATTTCGTAGTGCCACACCTCAGAAGGTTGCAGAATAATCCGGTGGAGCGGCAGACGATCGATCAAGCCTTGCTGCTCAAAATGACCGAGGGTGCGAGTGACAGTTACGCGACTTGTACCGATAATTTCTGCAATGTCCTGATGCGTTAAAATCATATCGATCATATGTCCTTGCTCTACCTCAGAACCAAACCTCTTAGCCAGCCAAGTTAATAGTTGATAGAGCATAAAATCAACTCTTTTGTAACCTCGCATTACCATAAAGTCTTCAGCCTGCTGAATGTGAGTGAGCAAAATATCTTTATTTAGCCACCGATCGCCCGATAGTAAAATTGCCTCGACTTTAGTGAGGCATTCAATTTGAAAAGGATCGCATTTGGATATCGCTTTGCCGATCGTATCACCAGGTCCCCACAATCCCAAGGTGATAATTGTGCCATCTTCAAGCCACGTTACAGTTCGCACTACTCCAGCTTCAATTCGCCAGAGAGCATTGCTTTTGTTCGGCAAGTGCGAGCGGCGAGAAAATATATGTCTGCTCGTTTCATCAATAGTTTTAGTGGAAAGAGAAGCAATAGTCATAGCCATTTACTGAAAGTATAAAACTTAGTTTGTCCAATAGCCACAGGATAGCGTTGCTGGCAAAAATCTATATAGATTAAAGCTTTACTAGATGCCGGCACCGTCTAAAAACTGTGTAATGAATAAATCAGAAGACAGGAACAATTGATGTTTTTCGACCTCTGCTGGCTCTGATTGAGTTGTCGTGAGCGGAGATAATTGAGATTTCAAAAAAGCAACCTGCTCTTCTAAATCCTTAATTCTATCGAACAAAGCTCGAATCGCTTGAGCTTCTAAATCCGGTAGACCTTGAGAATTTTGATAGTCTTCTAACTGCTTTTTTCGAGAGATAATACGGCCGGGGATTCCCACAACTGTGCAATCGCTAGGGACATCCCGCAGCACTACCGAACCCGCACCAATCCGAACATTATTGCCAATTTGAATATTGCCTAAAACCTTAGCACCCGCTCCCACAACTACATTTTCTCCCAGCGTCGGATGGCGTTTTCCTATTTCTTTACCCGTGCCGCCAATGGTAGCTCCTTGATAAATTACAGCATAATCTCCAACGATCGCAGTTTCGCCAATTACCACCCCCATGCCGTGGTCGATAAACACGCCCCTACCAATTTTCGCTCCTGGGTGGATCTCAATACCTGTTAAAAAGCGGCTTAGTTGGGAAATCAAGCGCGGTACAAACGGCAGGCCAGCGAAATAAAGCCAGTGTGCTATGCGGTGCAAAAAAAGTGCTTGCAGTCCGGGATAGCAAAATAATACTTCCAGCCAGTTGCGCGCCGCCGGGTCACGTTCGTAAATAATTTGCAAGTCACTGAACATATTTACTCTCGCCGTGTTTGGGTTATACAGTATCGGCAGTGCCGAGGGTTTAAGCTGCATAAAGCAGTATTGATTGTGGCATTATTACATATAATACTATAATCCGACCTAATTACAGTAGTTAATGAGAAAAATTTTTTTCTTCCCCAGCCCTTTCTAAGCTGCCTCGGATATTTTCCGCGAAACAAACGGTACAGCTTGTCTGACTTCTTGCCGCAGCGGAATCTCGATCGAGAATTGGGTCCCCAATCCCGGTGTCGAATCGCAGCGCAGCGTACCTTTGTGCTTTTCTACGACAATTTTATAGCTGATGGACAGTCCCAATCCTGTCCCTTTTCCGACCGGTTTCGTCGTAAAGAAGGGGTCAAACAGCCGTTTTTTGACATTTTCTGCCATACCGGGGCCGTTGTCAGATATCCGCACAATTATTTTGTCAGGAATTAAATATTCTGTGGTTATGGCGATCGCGATCGGATTGGCTTTCGCTGCTTTGGCCCCGCGATCGAGGTTGTAACTCTCAAGGGCGTCGATCGCATTAGCCAGAATATTCATAAACACCTGATTTAATTGTCCGGCATAGCACTCTACTAAAGGTAAATTGCCGTAGTTTTTCACAATCTCGATCGGCGGGCGATCGGCTGTAGCTTTCAGGCGACTTTGCAGAATTAGCAGAGTGCTGTCAATGCCTTCATGGATGTTGACAGGTTTCATTTCGCTTTCATCTAAGCGAGAGAAGTTCCGCAAAGATTGGACGATTTGAACAATGCGATCTGCTCCTATTTTCATCGAAGACAGCAGTTGCGGCAAATCTTTGCTGAGAAAGTCAAAGTCAATATTTTCTAAATACTTTGAAATTTCCGATGGAGGGTATAAATAGTGTTTTTGGTAGAGTTTAACCAACTCCAACAAATCGCTACTATATGCGCTGGCGTGTTGAATATTGCCGTAAATAAAACTAATAGGATTGTTAACTTCGTGGGCGACACCAGCGACTAATAAACCCAAACTAGACATTTTTTCCTGCTGAATCAATTGACTTTGAGTTTGCTGCAACTCTTGCAAAGTTTGTTCTAGCCGTTGAGATTTGGCCGTGCGTTCTGCTGCTATTTTTTCAATTAAAGCGGTATAATTCCACAAGCTCATTAGATAAAGTGTCGCCACCAAAGTTAAGATTGTCCCACAAATTAAAACAGTCAAAGAACGCCAAAATCTTAGAGGATTAATGTACTCTGGCGTTAGCCGCAGTTGCAGCAACCACCTGCGATTTTCAATATTGAGGATGCGGGTGCAACTGCTGCCATCCGGGCAGTAAGCTCTTTCCCCAATTTGAAGTTGATTTTTAATGTTTTCGTCGGTGACGATCCTTTTAGTCTTTGCTTCGTAAAAAGCGAGAAATCTTTCTGCTTCAGGAGCCATAGCATCTTGAAGATACACATTAACAAAGTGGAGTTGAGTTTCCTGTAAAGCCGACTTAACAATAGCATCAACGAGCAAAACTCCGAAAGCAAAACCTTTCAAATTTTCTTGACTCCTAGTAGGTAAATTTTGCAGCCATTGTGCAGTATCGCCAGCAGAAGTTCGACTAAAAATTGGCAGAAAGACGAAAACACTTGGTTGATTTTGTGAAGACCATTTTTGACGGTCAGTCGCGATAATTTCTTGTCTTTTGGCGGCTTTTTCTAACGCTAGCCGATTGGCAGTCAAATCTAAACCTAAATCTATTTCATCAGTCAGGAATTGCGGAGACTCAGAAACACGGGGCAGCCAAGCGATCGCCTTCAGGCTCGGATGGCGGTATAGGGCAGGACCAACAAATGTATTAATTTCGGGTTTTTTAACGCCGTCAAATACGCTGTAAAATGCTCCCACCGCCCGAATAATTTCTAAATTGCCGCTAACATCTCTCTGAATGTCTGTAGCTATTTTGTCCAGCCTGTCTTGCAGTTCGGCTTGCATGGATTTGTATTCCCAATTGTACGCAACTGAAGAGGCGATCGCAGACAGTCCCAATCCTGCACAAAGTGTTAATCCTGCTTGGATGTAACGGCGATAACTAAGTAAAGTGCTAGTTGCTAAATTCTTGAATTTGTTAGCAGTCATATTCTTCACCTATCCTTTTTTTAGTTCTTCCAGCCTCTACCTGCGATTTCTCGTTTTTCTGGTTCTCAGGCTCTGCCTGGGAATGAATTTCAGGAGGCTCTGCCTCCGATTGAGAGCCACGAGACAGCATTACCAGGCACAAGCCTGGTAACGATGTGGGAGGAGTGTTTTGTAAAAGCTCCCCAATAGTATTTTGAGTAAGATGCAGCCGCTGATTTAAATTGAATAAGCAGGGAAAGTCATTGCGTGTTTGGGCTTGACGTAAACGTGCTGATCGCGCGTTAACTGTAGAGCATCGAAGCGCTCGCGACTGACGTAAGCTGTTACTACCTGCTCGGATTCTAATACTAACTCCGTCTGTATTTCCCGCCCTAAATGAATGATGCGGCTGACTTTTGCTAATGAAAAACCAGACTCCGGCTTAGTTTTAATTTCCACGTCGTGGGGGCGCAAAAACACTACGTCCGAATGAGCGGCTCCATTATTGCGAGCCGTTGTGCCGTTACTGGCGAACAAACCCGCAGCATTCGACAGCACATTGACCGGCCCAATAAAACTCATCACAAAAGCTGATGCCGGTTTGTCGTAAATTTCAGCCGGAGTGCCAACTTGTTCGACTCTACCTTTGTTCATCACCACAATTTCATCGGCTACTTCCATAGCTTCTTCTTGGTCGTGAGTCACAAAAACTGTGGTGATGTTAACTTCTTTGTGAAGGTTGTGCAGCCACGATCGCAATTCTTTGCGGACTTTAGCATCTAATGCTCCAAAAGGTTCGTCTAGCAGCAGCACTTTTGGTTGAACTGCTAGAGCTCTGGCCAAAGCAACCCGCTGCCGCTGGCCGCCGGAAAGTTGCGAAGGATAGCGATCGCCCAAACCTGTCAACTGCACTAAATCCAAAAGTTCATCAACCCGCCTGCTAATTGAGCCTTTAGGAACTTTGCGAATTTCCATCGCAAAGGCAATATTTTTCCGAATACTCATGTGTTTGAACAAAGCGTAGTGCTGAAACACAAAACCGATATGCCGTTCCTGCACCGACTGATGAGTAGCATCTTCACCGATCAGGTAAATATGACCGCTGTCCGGCGGTTCTAGCCCCGCGATCATCCTCAGCAGAGTCGATTTCCCGGAACCGGAAGGCCCCAACAGCGCGACTAAAGAACCCCTTTTAATTTCCAAATTCACGTTGTCAATTGCGTGGAAGGAGCCGAAGTGTTTCGATACGTTCTGAACTGTAATGCTCATAAGTTTATTTACCTATTTTAGGAGTTGAGGATGTTAACTCCGAATACCAGACAGATTTACAGTAGTATATCCTGAAAAAAATATTTTGCAACACCTGTAACTTTTTGTATCGTATTTCTAGCCCTCCTGATGGGGACTGCGCTTTAAAGTTGACGCTGGCGGGCCGTCCGAGTTAAGCCGTCAGCGTTTCGAGATGTGGCTGTATCGTTCAGTTGACAGTTGACCGCTTGAGAGTTGACCGCACGCGGGGCGACCTCTACCTGGAAGTCCGAGGATTGGAGTAATGAATAGTCTTCTTTTAATTTCTCCCGATCGGGCTTGGGGCTTTAAACCAATTCTTTCTGGTAAAGGCGATAAATGCGATTCGTCAGTCAATTAGGGAAAAATTAAATGTCCCCGCCCCCAGTATGCAGGTAAAATGCCCAACAGCTTAGCAGCAATGGGTGTTTTGCGGTAGTCTGCTAGCCTGACGATTCCCCGACTCCCGACAATTGGCCAGTCCCGGCAATATTGAAGATTTCAGGTACGAATTGCTCAATCTGAACTGCGATCGCCCACAATTTATATGACAATAGTTAGTTCATAAGCATACAGGCTTCAGCTTTGACAAACTACCAGAATAGTAAATTCTAACCAGAACACCACTATGGGAAAACCAACAGGCTTTATCGAATTCTTGCGCGAATTGCCCTCCGAACTCTCACCAGTCGAGAGAGTCCACAACTGGGACGAATTTCACCTACCGATGGAGGAGGACAAACTCCGCACCCAAGGCGCGCGCTGCATGGATTGCGGCATTCCGTTTTGCCACACGGGCACAATTATCAGCGGCATGGCAAGCGGCTGCCCGATTAACAACCTCATCCCCGAATGGAACGACCTCGTATATCGCGGACTCTGGAAAGAAGCCCTAGACAGACTCCACAAAACTAACAACTTCCCCGAATTCACCGGTCGCGTCTGTCCCGCACCCTGCGAAGGCGCTTGCGTGCTCGGCATCAACAACCCGCCGGTCACGATTAAAAACATCGAAGCCGCAATTATCGACAAAGGCTGGGATGAAGGCTGGATTACCGCCGAACCACCCGCCAAACGCACCGGCAAAAAAATCGCCGTTATCGGTTCCGGGCCCGCCGGTTTGTCCGCCGCCGCGCAACTCAACAAAGCCGGTCATTGGGTAACAGTATACGAAAGAGCCGATCGACCAGGTGGCCTGCTAATGTATGGCATACCCAACATGAAGCTAGACAAAGAACAAGTCGTAATGCGCCGCCTCAAAGTCCTCGAAGACGAAGGCGTGACATTCGTCTGCAACACCGAAGTCGGCAAAGACTTGCCAGCAGAACAACTGCTAAAAGAATACGACTCCGTTGTGCTCTGTACCGGCGCCACCAAACCCCGCGACTTGGGCATCCCCGGTCGCGAATTAAAAGGCATCCACTTCGCAATGGACTTCCTGACTGCGAACACCAAAGCAGTTTTAGACAAGAGCACCAACGATAACTTCATCTCCGCCGAAGGCAAAGATGTCGTGATCATCGGCGGTGGCGACACCGGCACCGACTGCGTGGGCACCTCCATCCGCCACGGCTGCAAAAGCCTAGTACAGCTAGAAATCCTGCCGAAACCGCCCTCGGAACGGGCGGCCAACAATCCCTGGCCCGAATGGCCGAAAGTCTACCGCCTCGACTACGGCCAAGAAGAAGCAGCAGCCAAATTCGGCGACGACCCGCGCGGCTATCTCACCACGGCGACAAAGTTCGAGGGCGACGAAAACGGCAATGTCAAAGCCGTGCACACCGTTGAGGTGGAGTGGACGAAAAACGAGAAAGGCCAGTTTATTCCGAAACACATCCCGGGCACCGAAAAAGTGTTGCCGGCACAGCTTGTCTTGCTAGCGATGGGCTTCCTCGGCCCGGAACAGCCCTTGCTGGATGCGCTGGGATTGGAACGCGACGCGCGCAGCAATGTGAAAGCCGAGCACGAAAAATATACAACCAGCATTCCGGGAGTTTTCGCGGCTGGGGACTGTCGCCGGGGTCAAAGTTTGGTGGTTTGGGCGATTAATGAAGGGCGCGGCGTGGCCCGGGAGTGCGACCTTTATCTGATGGGGAGCACTGATTTGCCTTAAAGCAACCGGCTTGACGCATTGGTTTGTAGTAAGGACTTCAGTCCTTTCAAACTCGGATTTAAGGACTAAAGTCCTTACTACGAACTTATTACAGAATTAACCCCAATTATGCCAAATTCATTACTTTCGGGTGAGGGTGCTGTCGGTACTTATAGTGAATTACTCAAAACAGGATGTAGAGGCGATAACCTGACGCCACATCACATACCATCAAATGCGTTTATGGAAGCAAAAGTGCCTGCTTACACCAGAAACAAAGGGATAGCAATGATGATGGAGCATTTGTCACCAGGAATGGGCGGTCGTCACAGAGAAACGCTATCCTATGGACAATCCCCTAACTTAAATATATTACCAAGACAGGCTCTCGCTCGTGAAGTTTGGGATGTGCGATCGATTTATCGCTGTCAAGGACTTTACACCGCAGAAATTAAGCGGGGTTTACAGCAAGTCATTCAGCAAAATAAGTTAGCGTGGCAAGGTGTTTTCGATAAATGGAGGGTTTGAGAATGAGCCATAATTCATTAATTAACGTTTTAGAAACTAATAGATTGATGCGTTCCGATGAGGAAGTCGCTGCATTTGAAAATGCTCTAGCCGAACTTGCCAAAAACTCACCAATAGAAAATCTGCGAGAACTGCATCTAGTCTTAGATGACAAATGTCAGCACCCGGAAGTCATGTTTAGTCTCATCCATTTTCTAGAGTCTTTTGACGTAAAAAAACAACTTCAAGCATTTATTAATGCGGTGCCGCAATTAATCGTTTCCGCACCGGAATGGACGAAAATTATCCACGATCGCATCCTAAATGATGAGTCTGCGCGTGCTTGTTATCAAGATATTTTGTCTGCTGTTGACAGCCAAAGCTCACTGATGAAACAAACTATTGAGCTACCAAAAGAATTAGCTGACCTTTTAGAACAATATCTTAAAGAAATTCCTCCGAATCAATTAATTGTCTATTTGCGGGAGCAATTAGGCTTAGTCAAACCAGAATTCCAAGACCTTTCTGATTTGCTAGCAGTAGCAGGAGTCGCTAAAGATAAGTAGGTCACTCTAATTAAACCAGGACTTACGCAAAAATTGGCTTTACACACTACCCATAGCGGTAAGGTGCTCCCATAAGCACCCTACATATAGAGTAAGTGCGTCCAGGACTGTAAACGTAAAACGCTCTCGCTGTTATATCCCCGACTTCTTTAATAAGTCGGGGATATGGGTATTCTATTTTTTCCTACCAACTAAATTACAACACAGCCCATCAAATTTTTTAACCAAAATTCAACGGATCGACATCAATAGTTAAACTAACAGAACGCGGCGTGCGATCGCGCAACCCGATCAAATCCGACAAATCCACCGACTCATCCAAAGGCAACTTCAGCAAAATCTGCCACCGATAGCGATTTGCCACCCGCATAATCGCCGCAGGTGCAGGCCCCAACAACTCACACCCCGGTACAGACAATCGCTCAATATACTCCTGACAAACAGACGCCAATTGTACCGCCGTCACCGCCACTTCTGCCGCATCTACACTGCTCAATCGCAACAATACCAGCCGCCCCGAAGGTGGATAATTCAGCGCCGCTCTTTCTGCTAATTCTGTTTCCACAAAATCTGCATATTCGTGCCGCCTAACTGCTTGAATTACCCGGTGTTCGGGAGTGTAAGTTTGAATAATTACCCGCCCCGGATCGTCGCCTCTGCCCGCACGGCCCGCGACTTGAGTTAATGTTTGAAAAGCTCGTTCGCTTGCCCGATAGTCAGATAAATTTAGCAACCCATCAGCAGACACAACTCCCACCAATGTGACTCCAGCTAAATCCAACCCTTTCGTCAGCATTTGCGTACCCAACAAAATGTCAGCTTCCCCATTGGCAAATTGCGTTAACAATCGGCGGTGATCGCCCTTATTTCTAGTCGTATCGCTGTCAAACCGAATTGCCCGCAATTCGGGAAATAATCTTGTTAATTCCTGTTCTACTCGCTGAGTACCGCTGCCAAAGTTTTTGAAGTAAGGAGAACTGCATTCCGGGCAGTTTTGAGGGTGTCGTTCCGTGTGGTTGCAGTAGTGACAGCGCAATATTTCTGCGGTTGCTTCGCCGACGTGGTGATAAGAAAGCGAAACATCGCAGTTCGGGCATTCCATCACATAGCCGCAACTCCGACAAGAGACAAAGGTACTGTGTCCTCTTCTGTGAATAAATAGAATACCTTGCTGTTGTCTTGCTCGCAATTGTTCCAGGGCATTTTGCAGGGAAGCGCTGAAAATTGAGCGGTTTCCTTGCCGCAATTCTTGGCGCATATCGACTATTTCCACAGGCGGCATCGGGCGCGAATAAATGCGATCGGGCAATGATAAATAATGGATAGTTGGTAACGAGTAATAATCTCGGCGCGTCCCCACCAAAGTCTCTAAAGCTGGCGTTGCGGAACCTAAAATTAAGGGACAATTTTCTAATTCGGCGCGCCATTTGGCAACGGTGCGGGCGTGATAGCAGGGGGCTGGTTGGTCTTGTTTGAAGCTGCTGTCGTGTTCTTCATCGAGGATAATTAAGCCGAGGTCAGGTAAAGGCGCAAAAATAGCCGATCGCGTGCCGATGACAATTTGGGGGGTTCCAGTCAGCATCTGACGCCATGTATCGTAACGTTCGCCGTCGGATAGGGCGCTGTGGTAAACGCAAATTTGCTCGCCAAAACGGGCGCGGAATCGATCGGTAAGTTGCGGTGTGAGGCCGATTTCGGGAACGAGTACGAGGGCGGATTTGCCGCTGGCTAAGATTGGGGCGATCGCCTGCAAATACACTTCGGTTTTCCCGGAACCTGTAACGCCGTGCAGCAGCACTTGACGAAATCCTGAAAAAGAGTTAATAAACGCTAAGGCTTGAGCTTGAAAATGAGTTAAAGTTTTTGGTGCATCGGGCAATTGAGAAATTCCGCGATCGCCCCTGAGAACTTCCCTTTGGTCAATTACAACGCTACCTTTTTGCTCCAAAGCTTTTACAACCGAAGAACTCGCGCTGCAAATTCTCAGCAAATCGTTCAGCCACATTTCACCGCCACCGCGCCGCAAAACTTCCAATACTTCTTGTTGCCGCTTGGTTAAATCTGTGACAAAGGCACTAGCAATTAATGTCACTGCCGGTTTGAGTTGTGGTTTGGGAGGATTGGGCGGTTCTAAATAACTTTCTACCCAACCGCGTTTCAATAAATCTTTCAATCCCCGATAACTTCCCTTAACTTGGCGCTGGAGGTATTGCCAAGTGTAATCGCCGTTTTTTTGAGATTGCAGCAACTGTAAAATTTGACTGGCTGCGGGATTGAGAAATGTTTCGGCATTGGGCGAAATAGCACTTTTAATTAAGCGAATTCGGCGCACGGAACGGCTTAACAAACCGGGCGGCAGCGAGGCTCTAATTACTTGAATTAAAGGTGTGCAATAATAGGTGGCAGTGCGATCGAGCAATTCCCAGTAAGTCGGTGGGAAAAATCCCGTACTGACAACATCTTCGACATCTTTAACCCGCGCAGGATCTAAGTCTGGCGGCAGTTGAGAAATGAACCGAATCGCGATCGCGCCTACCTGTTGACTGCCAAAGGGTACACTCAAAATATCCCCTGGTTGCACGGTAAGTTCCGCAGGTAAACGATAGGTAAATAACTTGTTTTCCTCCCCAGCGGAGTCCCCCGCAACCCTGAAAGGAGAGTCCACCAATACCTCGATCCACTCTGCCCGCAGGGTGGGGCGCTGTGGCGGTTCGCTGCTGCCGTAGGATGCCCCGGCCTCTGCCGCTATAGGGGTTGACAAACCAAAAGTGACAGTAGACATAGGGTTGCACATCAAACTAGGAGGAGCCGCGGTCAAAGGGAGTTTTCATTATCCCTCAGTTTAGCTCGATCGATCGATCTTAGCTGCGGGAATTGGCGATCGGAATCTCGATCGCCAATTCAGTCCCTTCTCCAATTGCGGAGATGCACTCCAACCTCCCGCCGTGTTTGTCCACAACAATCTGATAGCTAATTGACAATCCCAAACCCGTCCCGTGACCAACTTGTTTGGTGGTAAAAAAAGGGTCGAAAATTTTCGCTTTTACAGATTCATTCATTCCCATACCATTATCTTTGATGCTAATCCTTGCCCAATTTTCGGAAAAAGTAGAAGTAGTAATTGTCATCTGGATAGGGTTGGCTTCTATCTGGTCCAGTGACGACTTTTGCTCTCGCTCCCGCAAGGCATCCACAGCATTATTAATGATGTTCATAAACACCTGATTTAATTGCCCAGCATAACACTCTACCTTGGGCAAAGATCCATAATTCTTAATAATTTTTATAGCCGAATGACCTGGTTTTTCTTTAGTTAAATGCTGCAAAATTAACAAGGTGCTGTCAATTCCTTCGTGAATGTTAACTGGTTTCTTTTCACCTTCATCTACCCGCGCAAAGTTCCGTAAAGTCAACACAATTTCGCGGATGCGCTCGGAGCCAACTTTCATTGATGAAAGAGTTTTCAACAAATCTTCGCGCAGAAAATCGATGTCAATTTTTTCCAGAAAAGCTTCAATTTCTGCATCTATTTCGGGATAACGATCCTGGTACATAGCGAGCAATTTTAAAATGTCTCCTGCATAGTCATTGACATAGGTAATATTGCCGTAGATGAAGTTAACGGGATTGTTGATTTCGTGGGCAATACCAGCTACCAAAATGCCCAAAGCCGACATTTTTTCGGCTTCGATCAATTTGATCTGCGTTAATTGCTGGTTTTCCAGAGCTTTTTCTAGTGTAGACATTCTGGCTTTTAAAATATTTTCGGAATCTTTAAATTCCTCCGTGAGCTTTTTTAGAAAAGAGTCTTGTTTTTGATTAAGGGCTTGTAATTGGCTGCGTTCGGTTTCCGAACTTTCGATTTTTTTCTGCAGGATTCGATTTTCATTTTCCAGCTCTTTGATTCTGTTTTCCCAGTCTGTTGGTTCCATCGGCTATTATTTTGAAACTCTAAATAGTGTCAGAACAGTTTTATTAGAAAATTTAGTTGCACCCTTTACCTAGTTACAATTTGGGAACACATCGCCTCGCCAATTGTGTCCGAAAATTTCAACACTTCATTTATTTTGGTCGATCTCAAAATCTTATCTAAGATACCTTCAAAATGTCAACATATTAATAACAAATCTGGTTAAAACCGATCGCTAGTTTTATTCCGCGCTGTCGCATTTGCAGGGTTTTCATCCGATTATTGATAAATAAGCAGGCCGATCGCAAACTTATAAAGGCGGGCCCAGGGCGAAAAATTGCCCGATTCAGACAACCTTTGTACAAAACCCGTCGGCAATGCAAAGCGAAAATATTAAATGTGAGTGATCTCGACCGGGGGCGACGGGAAAAGTGCGATCGCCCCCGGTCGATCGCGCACAAGCAATCTCAAGTAACAAGCTCATTGCTCTGTCCCAGAACGCAATCACACTATAGCATTGCTGAGAAATCTCACTTTAATGTGTCGATCGTACTCACACACCCGCACCATTTTGTGCTAATAACTACTACTTGTGACAACATCGACACAGCAGTTTATATTTGGAGAGTAATTGATGTCAGGTAGCGAAGTTCGTGCAGACTTTTGGATGAGCGAGTACATTACCCCTTGGGATATTTACGTTCACGGCATCATCGCGGTGCTCGCTTACAAGAAAACAGCCTATCAAGAAATGTACGTAGTTCAGACCGGTACCTACGGCAAAGGCTTAGTTTTGGACGGCAAATGGCAATCTTGTACAGGCGACGAGTTTCTGTACCACGAACCCCTGGTACACCCAGCCATGATTTGTCACGGTTCACCCAAAAAAGTCCTCGTTCTCGGTGGCGGAGAAGGAGCTACAATTAGAGAAGTGCTGCGCTGGAAAACAGTTGAAAAAGTCGTGATGATCGACATTGACGGCGAAGTAGTAGAAGCTTGTCGCGAACACCTGCCAGAAATGCACCAAAATGCCTTTGATGACCCCCGCTGCGAAGTAGTAATCGGCGATGCTTTGGACTATTTAGACAACACAGACAAAGATTGGGATATTGTCATTTCTGACTTGTCCGATCCCATTGAAGAAGGCCCATCTTTCCAGTTGTTTACCAAGGAGTATTTTGAGAAAGTTCGCAGCGTAATGTCACCTAACGGATATTTCGTAGTGCAAGCAGGCCCCGTTTCTCCGGCAGAAATGAAAATGCACGCTCGCATTGTGAATACCCTGAAATCGGTTTTCTCCAATGTTCAATCCTGCACCAGCTTTATTTCTACTTACGGAGCTCCTTGGGGTTTTGCCATAGCTTCTAATCAAGAAATAAATACGCGGCCCGAACCCGCAGTTACTGACAAATTACTCGCCGAGAAAACAACTGGCGGGTTGCGGATGTTCGACGGAATTACACTGTTGGGGTTGATGCAGCTTCCCGGTCACTTGCGGCAGGTAATAGCCGCTGAAACCGAAGTTTACACTATGGCAGCACCGCCTAAGTTTTTCGGGAAAGGCTCTGTCAGTCAGTGAAGTTAAATTGAAAGAGAAAACTCGTTGGGAGTAACTGAGATGACCAATTTAATTCGCATAGTCGCTGCAATTTTTCTTCCCCCGCTGGGCGTATTTTTGACGGTCGGCATCGGTACGGATTTTTGGATTAACCTGGTTCTCACGTTTTTGGGCTTTATTCCCGGTATCATTCACGCTGTTTGGGTGATTGCTAAGCACGATCGAGGTTAATCTCCTGTAGGGGCGGGTTCACCAGCAATAATTGCCAAAAACCGACAATCTCAAAAACCCGCCCCCACCCAACTAATAGCCTGTATCAACCTTTATTTATAAAATACTGGAATAATGCAGATTGAGATTTACAGTTGGGTGGGGGCGGGTTTATTTAGATAGTCGATTACAGTCAGAGATTGTTGGTGAACCCGCCCCTACGAGGTTTTATTTATTGTTGTAAATCAATTTCTTCACAAACCAATTCAGCAATTTTTTTCGCCGCCCCTGATTGTCCTCGAACCGCACGCAAACGATCGCCCATTTGTGCTAATTTTTCAGGATGGCTCAAATAGTCGATCGCCAACCCGGCCACAGCATCGGGTTCCAGCTTTCCAATTAACTCCGGCACAATCTCTTCCTGTGCCCAAATATTCGGCCAAGCATAAAGCTTTCCCTTTCCCAATTGCCAGATTAGCCAATTAATCGCAGTCGCAAAAGCTGAACCGACTAACGGCAAATTTGCCAGCAATCCCGGCAATCCATCCCAAGCTTTCATCGCATCCAATTGCTGCGTCGGAATCAAAACAATCATCGGTACCGCTAACGAACCCAATTCGGCAGTATTCGCTCCCACAGTAGTTAAACACAGGCTGCATTCTGATAGCAAATCGTAGGCGGGCGTCTGCGTCCAAAGTTCTACTTGCAAGTTATTTGCTGTCTGCAAAAACGGCCGTTCTGTTAAATGAAGTTCGGCGCTACCGTTCTCAAATAAATGCAGGCAAGGATTTTGTTCCGGGTCGGCAAAACGTGCTAAAGTTTGCACATCTATGGTAGGAGCAACGGGAATTACAAAGCGAGTTTCAGGGCGGATGCGGTGGATGGATTGGGCGATCGACAAACATAACGGTACACCTAAAGCTAATTTAGCCGCTTTAGAACCGGGCAACAATCCAATTAATTCTATTTTCCCTAGGGGCTGTGTACCCGTGCCCGCCCTGCCCGATTTCCCGTTCCCTACTTCGGAAATTAAATCTCCGACAACTGTAAATTTATTAGCATATTTTTGGGGAATTTTAGCAAAAACTTCCGGTTTCATCGCCGCAAATTTATCAATCCAGCGATACCACCGCGCGTCCCATTCAGCATAAATAACAGTGCGATATTTTAGCCTTTTGCCAATAACAACCGTAAAAAATTGATCGCCGCCTAAAAATAAAACAACTCCTGTTTGATGCCAATCCCAATTTTCAGCAGTTTTGCCAGATAATAGGAAAGGAAAAAAATGCTCCGGTGCTTGCACTCTGTCCACTTCTGGGTAGGAACCGGCGATTTGTGCTTCTTTCCCCGTGGCGTGCGGACAGGGGGACAGCACCACAGAGATTCGCGCTTGAGTGCCCGCGTTTCCCAATTGCTCGCGCAAAGCTTGCACGGCGGGACGCACCCAAGTTGCCAATTCTCCGGGGCCGTTGGAGAGGATTAAAATATCGACTGTCATAGGATTTAATATTTGAGAGGATACAAGGGAGAATTTATGACAGATTTAATTGATGCCGTCAAGACGGGTGATGTTGCGGCTGTAGAAAGTGCGATCGAACAGCGTGCAGATATCAATGCCAAAGATGAGGAAGGCGCGACGGCTTTGACGACTGCGGCTGAGGCTGGCAATTCTGATATTGTCAAAAAATTGCTGGCGGCTGGTGCGGATGTCAACAGTCACGATAATGACGGGTG
Source organism: Microcoleus sp. AT9b-C3 (assembly GCF_036705485.1). Taxonomy (NCBI): domain Bacteria; kingdom Bacillati; phylum Cyanobacteriota; class Cyanophyceae; order Oscillatoriales; family Microcoleaceae; genus Microcoleus; species Microcoleus sp. AT9b-C3. The sequence goes on from NZ_JAUBUR010000008.1 coordinate 206,584, forward strand.
GACGCCGTTAATGAGTGCCGCTGCTGCCGGACATACCGAGATTGTACAGCTTTTGCTGGAGGCGGGGGCGGATGTGAATGCTAAAACTAATTTTGGTTTGACGGCTTTGATGAGTGCAGCAGGTAGCGGGCGCACTCAAGTTGTGGAAGTTTTAATCGATAAGGGAGCTGATATCAAAGCTAAGGATAATAATACTTGGACTGCGTTAATTTGGGCGTCTTCGGAGGGCCACAAAGATGCGGTTGAGCTTTTGAAGCTAGCGCGCGATCGGGCTTAATTACTCACAGGAATTACGCATTAAAGCCAGACAAACCGGGTTTTTTACCTAATCTGTGGACTATAACGAAGGATTTTCGTAAAAAAAACCGCTTTCCGACTACCCCATGCGTAAGTCCTAAATTCAGAAACTGGGTTGATTCAAGAAACCGGGTTTTTGATTAAACCCGGTTTATGAGAGTCTTTGCATAAATCCTGTTAACATTTCATCAACCCGGTTTCTAGCCCAGCAAGAAAGGATTCTGGCCAAATTCGGTGCTAGGAAATGTCAGTTGTTTCAAATTCAATCCAGCACCTCCCTCAAGAATTGCAATTCTATCTCCTGCTTTTGAGATGACTAAATCTGCACCCACTGGAGATATTTGATAGTCACTGAGTTTGCCTGATAGCTGGAGTGCATCTCCCTGACTAAGGTTGAAGCCGCGAATCCGAGTCTCCTCCGGGCCTAAATACAATTCTTGAGTGCTGTTGCTGAAGCTACCAGGCGACGACGACGTATTATCATAAGCCAAAATAAAAGTATCAGCACCTTCGCTACCAATCAAGGTATCAAATTCGTTGCTGCCGTCGCTAAAATAACTGCCATCAAAATCAACTCCAATAATTGTCGTTTTTCCTTTACCAAAACCAGTCACAATATCATTCCCAGAAGTCCCCACAAAAGTTGCAGTTCGATTGGTTTCAAATTGACCAACTTTTGTATACTGATCGAGACCGGAAGCAAAACTTCCTGCTTTAACCGCCGCAGCAACATCGGGATTGTTTGCTAAATATCCAGCTTCCCAAAAGTTATCCAATACAGAAACTTTATCAAAAATTAAGAGATCGCGCCCCCGATTTACGAAAAACGGCATATTCTGACCGCCCTCGACTATACCTACCGGTGCGAAAGCCCTAATCGGCCCCACACTAATCCTAAAATCTCCATTAGGAGTATTGTTGAACATATAGTTGCCTCGCGTTCCCGCTAGGCGGATTTTATCGGCTTGCGGCTCAAAGTTTTTAATCGTAGCATAGTTGGAGTTGCTAACTCCCCCGTAGAATTGACCCCCATTCACCTCGGAAAAATCCCCAATACCGAGCACGAAAGTATCAGTACCGTTACCGCCAATTAGGGTGTCGTTTACGGGGGAGGGAAAACCGGAAGGTTTTTCATAAACTCGATCGCCCGCTGCATTTAAAGATACTTGAATGCCAATGATTTCAACATTTCCCACACCAAATCCCGTTACAATGTCAGTGCCTTTAGTACCGACAAATGTAGCCGATCGCGCTGGCTCAAATTGTCCTAATTTTCGGTAGTGCTCCCCACCTGTTTTGAAAACTCCCGCCTTGACTGATGCTGCTACATCGGGGTTTTTCAGCAAGTATTCTGGTTCAAAAAAGGTGTTCGCATAAAGACCTTCTTTGGCTCCGAATTTGATAAAGTGTTCCAAACCCGATTTGAAAGTGCCGTTCTGTACAAACGGCACAAGTACGGGGTATCGTTTTAAATAAAATGCTTCGTCGTAGTCGGGCGATACTTGGGTGCGGCCTTCATCGTAACCAAACTGAATAAAGTGGTCTAAACCAGAGGCAAAAGGCGCGTTTGGATTGTTGGCGCTACGAACCACGAGAGCAATACCTGGATTTTGAGATAGATAGGTTTCTTCGTCAAAGTACCGCGATACTTGGGTGAGACCGGCGGCTTGACCGAACTTTTCAAAGTGTTCTTTTCCAGATTGGATAACTCCTGCATCAATGGCTGGCTTGACCCAAGGATATTGAGCCAGGTAGTATTGTTCGTCAAAAATGTCATAATTTGTCATAATTATTGCTCCAAGCTTAGTTTGCTTACTTGTCGGTTAAACTTGACCCACTATAGCTAACTCTACTAACTCAGTATGTCAAGTTAATTATTGTTAAGCTTGTTTTATTATTTTTAGGGCCAATACAAAAGTGCGATCGCACTTTTTTTGAAGGTGCGATCGTACTCCCCAGCAGCAGTCAGGCAAATCCCCACTAGCTTAGAGATTTCTAGCTAAGTAAAGGTAGATTAGCTCTAGATTCTGGTAATAAATTCAACTTGAGATTTCCGCCGCCTTCAATAACAGCGATCGTGTCAAAGCTACTAATTCCCGAACTTCCATCTGGAAAGTAGACGAACAAGCCGTTCGTTTGGATAGCTAAATCTCGATTGTTGTTGATGGGAAATATCAAGAATTTATCTAAGGAAGGTTGGATATCGCTTGTTGCTAGCTGAATGCTATCCTGACCTTGGGTAAAATTCCGAATTGTAGCAAAACCAGGCCCGATATATAACTTTGTTGGGGAACTGTATCCCTTACCACCAGTACCTTGCATAACGTCTGCGAGTACGAATTTATCGCGGCCGCTACCGCCAGTGAGAGTATCGAATTCATTACTGCCGTCACTTTCATAATTTCGGCCGGGGATGGAAAAGGAACCACCTGTACCTAAACCTACTTCAACTCCAATTAATTCGGTATTGCCCACCCCAGCACCGGTAATGAGGTCATTTCCGGAAGTTCCGATAAAAGTCGCAGAGCGGCTTGGATCGTTTTTGCCGAAATTGAAGTAGTGTTCGCGACCAGTTTTCAAAGCTCCCGATTCGACAAACGACTCAACATCGGAGTATTTGTTTAAGTATTCTGTTTCAAAAAAAGAAGTCCCAAACTGACCGTCTTTGATGCCGAATTGAATGAAATGCTGGTAGCCGTTTTTAAAAGTTTCATTCTGAATAAACGGCTGCAACTGTCGGTTATTTGCGAGATAAAACGCTTCGTCATACTCAGGCGATACGCGAGTGCGACCTTCTTCGTAACCGTATTGGATAAAGTGGTCTAGGCCCGTCGCAAAAGGTGCATTTGGGTTGTTGGGGGTGCGGACTAAGGCAGCGATGTCTGGGTTGCCAGCGAGGTAAGTAGCTTCGTCAAAATACCGCGATACTTTAGTTAAGCCGCCGGCTTGACCGAATTTTTCAAAGTGTTCTAATCCCGATTTGATGACTCCTGCATCAATGGCTGGTTTGACCCAAGGATATTGAGCAAGGTAGTATTGTTCGTCAAAAATTGCGTAACTAGCCATGTTTTCCTACTGTGGCTTTAATGAGCTGTTTCTGCATCTTATCAATCCTCCCGAACTGATACAATTACCTGACCGGGTGATTTTTTCCAACAGTCCTATCGCACTTAAGCTCTATGCTTTCTAGCCCAGGAAAGTGAGACCGACTGGAGGACTAAACGGATTTATCATCCCAATCGGTTGCAGAGTTAGATTTGATCCGCCCTGAATTCTGGCAAGTGTATCTCCCGATTTTTGAATTAATAAGTCCGCCCCTGATGGAAATATACTCAGTTCATTAAAACTTTCCACCAACTGAATAAAATCTTTTCCTTTTTCAAAATTGACAATCCTGGCCTCGCCACTGCCCGTATAGAAATCTACCCGGCTGAGCAAACTACGTCGGTTGTTGGGAACAGCATCTCCGAGCACGAAGTAATCAATGCCAGAAGTGCCAATTAATGTATCGAATTCAGTGGTAGTCAGGAAAGGCTCTCTCGTGATGTCATCCAATTTCAAAGCGTCATACTTATTCTTATTAATGCCAAAAGGTGGATTAGGGCCGGCGAAAGCTACTTGCAGTCCGATAATTTGATTTTTTCCCGCTGTAAATCCCGTGACGATATCATTACCGTTGGTTCCTGTAAAAAAGCCGTATCGATTTGACTCAAATTGCCCAAATTTTAGATAGTGTTCTCGACCAGTTTTTAAACTTCCCGCCTCCACAACTGCCGCCACATCTGGGTTATCTCCCAAGTAACGTGGTTCAAAGAAACTTGTCCCGTACCTACCTTCTGTTTTTCCGAATTGGATAAAGTGTTGAAAGCCGGATTGAAAAATTCCGTTCTCCACGAAGAAAGTTATTTCCGGGTGGCGCTTTAAATAAAAAACTTCGTCGTAGTCAGGCGATACTCGCGTGCGGCCTTCTTCGTAACCAAACTGGATAAAGTAGTCTAAACCTGAAGCAAAGGGTCGGTTTTGGTTGTTGGCGGTGCGAACAAATGGTGCAATATCTTGATTTTGAGCTAGATATGTATCTTCGTCAAAATATCGCGATATGTTTGTGAGGCCGGCGGCTTGACCGAATTTTTCAAAGTGTTCTCTTCCTGATTTGATGATTCCTGCATCAATGGCTGGTTTCAGCCACGGATATGAAGCAAGGTAGTATTGTTCGTCAAAAATTGCGTAACTAGCCATGTTTTCCTCCTGCGGATTTAATGAGGTATTTATGCAATTTCTAAATAATCACGAACAGAGACAATTATTTGATTCGGTGATTTTACCCAATCAAATCTCACTTAAGCTCTATGCTTTATAGCCGAGGAAAGTGAGATATACGGGAGGACTAAATGGATTTGTAATCCCAATATGTTGCAGATTTAGAGTCGCTCCGCCTTGACTTGTGGCGATTGTATTTACCGAGTATTGAATTAATAAGTCTCCCCATGATGAACTAAGCAAAACTATCCATAGTGGCGATATTTCTACCCAAGGAAAGATCTAATAACACTAGATCCTGGTAAGAGATTCAAATTGAGATTGCCACCACCTTCAACAACAGCGATTGTGTCAAAGCGACTGGCTAGGAAAACTCCATTTTCAACTGCGGGAAAACCATTCGTTTGGATAGCTAAATCTCGATTATTGTTGATGGGAAAAACCAATAATTGATCTAAGGGAATCCCTATCTGGATGATATCCTGACCTTGAGTAAAGTTCCGAATTGTAGAAAAACCTGGGCCAATGTAGAACTGTCTGGATGAGAGGGTTCCTCCCCTGAAGCCAACAATGTCACCGAGCACGAATTTATCGCGGCCGCTACCGCCAGTGAGAGTATCGAATTCATTGCTGCCGTCACTTTCATAATTTCGGGGGCCGGGATAGGTAAAACCTACTTCAACTCCAATTAATTCGACCTTCCCTACCCCTACACCAGTGAGGATGTCATTACCGGAAGTTCCGACAAAAGTTGCCTCGCGGCTTGGCTCGAATTGCCCAAACTTGAAGTAATGTTCCCGACCAGTTTTTAATGTTCCAGAGCTGATAGCCTCAAACACATTGACGAAGTATTCCGGTTCAAAGAAAGATGTTCCAAAACGACCTTCTTTTACCCCGAAGAGAATGAAATGCTGGTAGCCATTTTTAAAGGTTCCATTCTGAATAAACGGCTGCAAATCTTGGTTAGTTGCTACGTAAAACGCTTCGTCATACTCAGGCGATACGCGAGTGCGACCCTCTTCGTAACCGTATTGGATAAAGTGGTCTAGTCCTGTCGCAAAAAGCGCATTTGGATTGTTGGGAGTGCGGACAAAGGGTTTAAGGTCTGGATTTCCCTCAAGGTAAGTATCTTCGTCAAAATACCGCGATATTTTTGTGAGGCCGGCGGCTTGACCAAATTTCTCAAAGTGTTCTCTTCCAGATTTGATGATGCCTGCATCAATGGCTGGTTTCAGCCACGGATATTGCGAAAGGTAGTATTGTTCGTCGAAGATATCGTAATTCATAGTTGGCTATTTAAAGTAAAGTGCGATCGTACTTTTTCATAGCATAATCGCCCCCAACAAATTAAAAGTCATCAATCATCAGTATTAACTAATGACTAATGACCAATGACTAATGACCAATGACCAATGACTAACCAATTAAGAAAGTACCGTTACCGTTAGATTCTTGGAAACTCAAATTCAAACTTGCTCCTCCTTCAATCACGCCCAGCACATCTCCAAAACGTTGGATTGACAAATTGCTACCAATGGGAGTTAGGCTGTAGCCGTTTAATGAAGTTCCTTGCAGTTGGATAAAATCGCTTTCGATGTCGAAGTTGCGAATGGTAGCTTGACCGTTACCCAAATACAGCGGTGTCGCGGAGGGATTCTGGGCTGCGGCAGGAACTCCGAGTACGAATGTATTGGTTCCCGGAGCACCAATCAAGACATCGAATTCATTGGTGCCAAAGCTTTCATACTGGCGGTTGCCTTGGGGATCTATACCTACTTCCACTCCCACAAGTTCGACATCGCCCACGCCAACACCAGTTAAAACATCGTTGGTACGAGTGCCGACAAAAGTCGCGTCGCGGGCAGGCTCAAATTGTCCAAAATTGAAGAAGTGTTCCCGGCCGGTTCTCAAGTTTCCAGAGTTGACAAACGGCACGATGTCGGGGTTTTCTTTTAAGTATTCGGGTTCAAAAAATGAAGTTCCAAACCGACCTTCTTTGGCCCCGAATTGAACGAAATGCTGGTAGCCTGATTTGAAAGTTCCGTTTTGAATAAACGGTTGGAGTTCAGAGTTGTTGGCTAAATAAAAGGTTTCGTTGTATTCGGGTGATACTTGGGTGCGGCGCTGTCCTTCATCGTAACCGAACTGGATAAAGTGATCGAGGCCGGTCGCAAAAGGCGCGTTTGGGTTGACTGTACGGACGAAGGGTGCGAGGTCTGGATTCCCCGCAAGGTAAGCATTTTCGTCAAAATAACGCGATACTTTAGTTAGACCGCCTTCTCGCCCAAATTTTTCAAAGTGTTCTCTTCCAGATGAGATGACTCCTGCGTCAATGGCTGGTTTGACCCAAGGATATGAGGCGAGGTAGAATTGTTCGTCGAAAATTGCGTAGTTAGCCATGTTTTCCCCTTAAGGTTTTGATGAGTTTGAGAGTTTATAGCAATTAGCTTTCCATGAACTCGATCGCCAATCCGGAATTTACACAAAACAGACGTTATGAAATGGTTTTAAATTCCTGGTAAAATATCAATCTTGATGACGCAGCAATTATCCGAAGGCTACATTCTGCCTTCAGAATTTATGCGTTTTTCCCATTAGTTAATTTGTCATCGCAAGTTTTATCAATTCTACAAAACTTGGAACTTTTTTCAGGATTTTTTTCTCAATAGTTGGTTAATTTTTAATTATTTTTATCCAACTCATTAATCGTATACACATAAATATAAATATGTCAAGTAAATTTTTGTAAATAAAATATGGAGTATTTGCTCAAGGAATTTATAAAAAAATGTAACGAAAAGTTGGCCTAAATTTGTCGAATTGTGTCATGTGCAGGCTCAAATCGCCTAATGGCAAGCGTTTTCTGGTAAAAATGCTTATGGGATAAAAAAATTCCCGATTCCCGAAAACAGCATCTTAAAGGAGCCTAACCGGATGTTCACTCACGTCAAGCCCACCATTCGCCACGTCGTGCCGGAAAACTTGCAGGGGCGATCGCTCATGAAGGTGGTCTATGTCGTACTGGAACCGCAGTATCAAAGCGCCTTGTCGGCAGCGGTTCGATCGATAAACCAGAAAAATCCGAATCTGGCAATAGAAATCAGTGGCTACCTGATCGAGGAACTCCGCAGCCCGGAAAATTACGAAGCCTTCAAGCGGGATGTGGCGGATGCCAATGTATTTATTGCTTCTCTAATTTTCATCGAAGATTTGGCCGAAAAAGTGGTAGCGGCGGTGGAACCGCTGCGCGACAGCTTGGATGTCGCCGTCGTCTTCCCGTCGATGCCTGGGGTAATGCGACTCAATAAAATGGGCAGTTTCTCGATGGCACAGTTGGGACAAAGCAAAAGTGCGATCGGCGAATTCATGAAAAAACGGAAGGAAAAATCCGGGAGTTCCTTCCAAGACGGAATGCTGAAACTGCTGCAAACTTTGCCGAAAGTGCTGAAATATTTGCCCATCGACAAAGCCCAAGACGCGCGCAACTTCATGCTGAGTTTCCAGTATTGGCTGGGCGGTTCCCAAGAAAACTTGGAAAACTTCTTGCTGATGCTGTCACATAAATATGTATTCAAAGGCCAGGAACAGCTAACTTTTCAAGAGCCCGTTGTCTACCCGGATATGGGAATTTGGCATCCTTTGGCACCGTCGATGTTTGAGGATGTAAAAGGCTACCTCACTTGGTATAACGCCCGCAAAGATATTTCCGCAGACCTCAAAGACCCCCTCGCACCTTGCATCGGCTTGGTGTTGCAGCGGACTCACTTAGTCACGGGAGATGACGCGCACTATGTAGCAATGGTGCAGGAATTGGAGGCAATGGGGGCGCGGGTGGTGCCGATTTTTGCCGGCGGTTTGGACTTCTCGAAACCAGTCGAAACTTTCTTCTTGGAAGTTGGAACCAAAGGTGTGGCACCGCTGCCCATAGTTGATGCGGTGGTTTCTCTGACTGGTTTTGCTTTGGTGGGCGGCCCGGCGAAACAAGATCACCCGAAGGCGATCGAATCTTTGAAAAAATTAAATTGCCCTTACATGGTGGCTTTGCCGCTGGTTTTCCAAACGACGGAAGAGTGGGAAAATAGCGATTTAGGCTTGCACCCGATTCAAGTTGCTTTGCAAATTGCCATTCCCGAGTTGGATGGCGCGATCGAACCGATTATTTTGTCGGGAAGAGATGGCGCAACTGGCAAGGCGATCGCCCTGCAAGACCGGATCGAAGCAATTTCCCAGCGCGCGATGAAGTGGGCCATGCTGCGCCGCAAACCAAAATTAGATAAAAAAGTTGCGATCACAGTTTTCAGTTTCCCGCCGGACAAAGGCAACGTCGGAACAGCCGCTTATTTGGACGTTTTCGGCTCGATTTACCAAGTATTGAAAGCCTTAAAAGGCAACGGTTACGACTTGCCAGAATTGCCGGATTCCGCCGAAAAACTGATGCAAGAAGTCATCCACGACGCAACAGCCCAATACCAAAGCCCGGAATTAAATGTTGCTTACCGGATGTCGGTAGCTGAATACGAAGAATTCACTCCTTACTCGGAACGCTTGCAAGAAAATTGGGGTCCGCCTCCGGGACATTTAAACAGCGACGGACAAAATTTGCTGATTTTCGGCAAACATTTCGGCAATGTGTTTATCGGAGTGCAACCTACTTTTGGATACGAAGGCGATCCGATGCGGTTGTTATTCTCTCGTTCCGCCAGCCCGCACCACGGTTTTGCTGCTTACTATACATATTTGGAGCGCATTTGGGGTGCGGATGCGGTGCTGCACTTTGGCACTCACGGTTCCCTAGAATTCATGCCCGGTAAGCAGATGGGAATGTCTGGGGAATGTTATCCCGACAGTTTGATCGGCAAAATTCCCAATATCTATTATTACGCCGCCAACAATCCCAGCGAGGCAACAATTGCTAAGCGCCGCAGTTATGCTGAAACAATCAGCTATCTGACTCCTCCGGCTGAAAATGCTGGTTTGTACAAAGGTTTGCAGGAACTCAGCGAGTTAATTGCTTCTTATCAAACTTTGAAAGAGACTGGGCGCGGTGTGCCGATTGTTGATGCGATCGTTGAAAAATGCCGTTTGGTGAATTTGGATAAGGATATCGCCCTACCTCCCGAACAAGAAAGAGGGGTTGCTGCGGGAATGACTTCGGAGGAACGCGACAATTTAGTTGGCTTGGTTTACCGCAAGTTGATGGAGATTGAGTCGCGGTTGTTACCTTGCGGTTTGCACGTTATCGGTAAGCCGCCCACTGCTGAAGAGGCGATCGCAACTTTGGTGAATATCGCCAATTTAGACCGCGAAGAAGACGGGCTGATCAGCTTGCCGCGGATTATTGCTAATAGTCTTGGACGCGATATCGGCGAAATTTACACTAACAGCGACAAAGGCATTTTAACTGATGTCGAATTGCTGCAAAACATCACCTTGGCCTGTCGGGATGCCGTGGGCGCTTTAGTGAAGGAACAAACCGACGCTGAGGGTAGAGTTTCCCTTGTTTCTAAGTTGAATTTCTTCAACATGGGCAAGAAAACACCTTGGCTTGAAGCTTTGCACGCCGCCGGTTACAAAAAAATCGATCCTGAACCGATTAAACCGCTGTTTGAGTATCTGGAATTCTGCTTGCAGCAAGTTTGTGCCGACAACGAATTAGGCGCTTTGTTGCGCGCGTTAGAAGGCGAGTATGTTCTGCCTGGCCCCGGTGGCGATCCGATTCGCAACCCGGATGTTTTGCCGACTGGCAAGAATATGCACGCTTTGGACCCGCAGTCAATCCCTACAACGGGGGCGGTTAAGTCTGCTAAGGTTGTAGTCGATCGGCTGTTAGAAAGACAGCGCGTTGATAACGGCGGAAATTACCCAGAGACGATCGCCGTTGTGTTGTGGGGAACCGACAACATCAAGACTTACGGGGAATCCCTCGCCCAAGTAATGTGGATGGTGGGAGTGAAGCCAGTTCCCGACGCATTGGGCCGGGTAAACAAACTGGAATTGCTTTCTTTAGAAGAGTTGGGACGCCCTCGGATCGACGTAGTAATTAACTGTTCCGGCGTATTCCGCGACTTGTTCATCAACCAAATGAATTTGTTAGATAAAGCCGTGAAAATGGCAGCGGAAGCCGACGAACCCTTAGAGATGAACTTCGTCCGCAAACACGCCCTGAAGCAAGCGGAAGAAATGGGAATCAACCTGCGACAAGCAGCAACCCGGGTATTTTCCAATGCCTCTGGTTCCTATTCATCTAACGTCAACTTAGCGGTAGAAAACAGCACTTGGGAAAGCGAAGCCGAGTTGCAGGAAATGTACTTAACTCGCAAATCCTTCGCCTTTTCTTCCGACAATCCCGGAACAATGGAACAAGACAGGAAGATTTTTGAATCATCCTTGAAAACTGCGGAAGTGACCTTCCAAAACTTGGATTCTGCCGAGATCTCCCTAACCGACGTGTCGCACTATTTCGACTCCGATCCGACTAAATTGATCGGCAGTTTGCGCGCAGATGGGAAGAAACCGACATCCTTTGTTGCTGATACAACGACAGCCAACGCGCAGGTGCGGACGCTATCAGAAACCGTGCGTTTAGATTCGCGGACTAAGCTGCTGAATCCGAAGTGGTACGAGGGGATGTTGTCGCACGGTTATGAAGGCGTGCGGGAGATTTCTAAGCGTCTGGTGAATACGACTGGATGGAGTGCGACGGCGGGCGCTGTGGATAATTGGGTGTATGAGGATGTCAACACTACGTTTATCCAAGATGAGGAGATGCAGAAGCGTTTGCTTAACTTAAATCCTCATTCGTTCCGCAAGATTGTCAGCACTTTGCTTGAGGTGAATGGCCGGGGTTATTGGGAAACTTCGGAGAGTAATTTGGATCGTCTGCGTGAGTTGTATCAGGAGGTGGAAGACCGGATTGAGGGGGTAGAATAAGATTCCCGAATTAGTGTAGAATGGTGTAGGGGTAGCTGATACCCCTGCACTGTTTTGTGAACATCAAGTTGAGGTAGATAAATTTAAGAGAATTGGTATAGTTTAAGGGTAGAGATTACCGTACTGATACCCCCTTCAGCAGTAGGGAAAACTCTACACAAACTATGTGAAAATCTCTAGTTAGTATGTTATACTGTATGTATAAGATAATTAATATACAAAACATCAAGTTAATATACTAACCATTAAGAGAAATTATTATGGCTCAAATAGACAAACTACTAGCTAAGCTGATGCTTGGGGCATCTGATGCTAACTTTTCCTTTAGCGATTTATGTCAAATTCTCCAGATTTTAGGTTTTGACGTAAGGATTAAGGGAAGTCACCATATTTTTAGTAAGGAAGGTGTCGAAGAAATTCTCAACCTCCAACCACAAAAAGGAGATAGGTCAAAAGCTAAGGTCTTTCAAGTCAAGCAAGTTCGGGCAGTAGTTTTGAATTATAAACTGGTCAATCAAGATGATAATGAAGTATGAAGTAATTATTTACTGGAGTCAGGAAGACCAAGCTTTTATTGCCGAAGTGCCTGAATTACCTGGCTGCGCCGCCGATGGTGAAACTTATCAAGAAGCTCTGCAAAATGTAGAATTGATTATGCAGGAGTGGATTGAGACGGCTCAGGAATTAGGGCGCTCTATCCCTCAACCTAAAGGTAGATTGATGTTTGTGTAGTTGAAATAGAATAACGGGCGATCGCCTATTTCTTCCCAAAGTGCGATCGCCCTTATTTTCCCCAAGTTACGATCGCCCCTATCTTCCCCTAAGTGCGATCGCCCCAGAGCTTTCGGCCGATCGAACTTTGGCGAGTATTCTCGAAGAAAGTGGTGTTTGTTCCAGTCTCAAGTAGTCTTGGCGCGAGATTAGCTCAGCTTCTTGACATTGATATCATATTATGATATCATAAATTTAATTATAATAAACAAAATTTTTATGGAACTAAATAATAAACATCGTAAGATTTTAGAATCAATTTTTACAGATCCTATACCAGCTAATATTAATTGGCAAGATATTGAAAATTTATTTACAGCACTCGGTGCTACTGTTACTCAAGGTTCTGGTTCGCGGGTTCGCATTTTATTAAATGAGGTTAGAGCTGTATTTCACGAACCACATCCTCAAAAAGAGACAGATAAAGGAGCAGTTAAATCTGTCAGGGAATTTTTGATAAAGGCGGGGGTTGAGCCATAATGACTTAGCTGTTAACGGGAAAATCCTTGCGGAGCGCCCAAATTAACAAGAGTATTAGCATAAAATTCATCATTCACAAATTGAACTTATTGAAAGAGGAAGAGTATTACAGCCATGATGACTTACAAGGGTTACAGTGCTAGCATTGAAGTAGATTTAGAAGCGGAAATTCTTTTCGGGCGAGTTCTAGATATTAATGACGTAGTGACTTTTAAAGCACAAACTATTGAAGAAGCTCGCCAAGAATTCCAAAACTCGATCGATGATTATCTAGAGTTTTGCAAAGAATTGGGACAGGAACCTGATAAACCATTTTCAGGTAAACTTCCCTTCCGCACTACTCCCGAACATCACCGCAAAATCTTTATTGCGGCAAAGAAGGCTGGCAAAAGTATTAACAATTGGATGGATGAGGTTTTAATTAAAGCAGCCGATCAAGCAATTAACACTTAATTAACGTAGGATAATGAAGTACGAACTAATCCTTAACTGGAGTGATGAAGACCAGGTATTTATTGCCGAAGTACCAGAATTGCCAGGATGTGCTGCGGATGGGGAAACTTATCAAGAAGCATTACAAAATCTAGAGATTATTATGCAGGAGTGGGTTGAGACTGCTCGGCAATTAGGGCGATCGATCCCTCAACCTAAAGGTAGATTAATGTTCGCATAATAGAGCAAGGTTCCCGCCCTTTTTAATTCGATCGGTTAGAAAGATACCGACTTTGCACATACTGTTTAATCACAGGATTCAAAATAAATAAAGTTATCTTTTCCCGTTCTACAGCTTCCAATAAAAACCGATTTCCCAGAGATCGCACTGCATTGACTATTTCTGACGGCGAAAATGGTATTTTGTTGAAGATTTGCGACACAGCAACGGGTTCAGGTTGATTAGCCAGGTGAGTCATCACTGCCAACTCTGCCGGAGTCAAACGCCCAAAAGGTTGAGATAACTGAGATTGCAACCCTTCATCTAAAATCGGCATCTCGCACTGCAAAAACTCAGAAACTCTTCCCCCAAACAACTCTTGAATCAGCGTTGCAGTCAACTCCAACCACAGGGGATTTCCTTGATAAATATCAATCAATGTTTCCCATGTTTCCTCATCGGATAACTTTTGTGAGTTCAAAATTTCTTGAGCTGCGACTCCTAAACTTCCCAATACAAAACATCGCACGGGATGATTATATTTTGATAATCTGGCAATTTCTCTGGGTTTTTCCCAACTATTCAATATCAAACTACTTTGATGACAAACTTCGGCAATTAGTTTAAAAAATAACTGATAATCTTCATATCCAGTTTTATATTGTCCCGCTAGTTGTCCGCTGCCCAAAAGCATCTGCACGTCATCGAGGACAATCAGACATCGGTTTTTTCGCAGGGAATCGAGGATTTGGGAAATTTGGGTTTCGATGCTTTGGGCAGTTTCTGATTGTTGGGAAAAGATTTGCAGCAGGTTGGTGAGGGTTGCATCGAGGGTTGGGGAAAAGCGGAGGCTGCGATAGATGACGTAATCGAATTGGGTTTTGATGCGATCGATCAGGCTTAGGGAGAGGGTTGTTTTGCCGATGCCGCTGATTCCTAGGAGGGCGATTAGGCGTGTGCGTTCCTGTGTTATCCAGTTTTCGAGGGTGGAGAGTTCAGAAGTGCGATCGAAAAACCTGAAGATTTCGGGTGCGTCGCCTAAGTCGATGTGGAGTTGTTTAGGAGTTTGTTGCGGGTTTTGCGGAGGTGTGGGACTTCTCGATTTTTCCTGACAAAAGTTGACATTATGATTAACTGTTCCATAATTTTCACCAATAGCTGAATTATTATAAAATTTAGCTCTTTCTAGTATGGCTCTAACATTTACTTTACTGACATCTTCGCCTAATACCTCGGAAAGTAGTTTCCAGAGTTCAGCAGCAGCAACCCTAACATAACCTTCACTACAATCCCGGTCTTTTGCTATTTTTGCGGCATATTTTCGACCTTGGAGGGTTTCTTTTAAAATTGCCTCTTGCAGGTCGTCTAAGTGTTTCCCTGTTTTAGAAAAAACTTTTTCATCGGCAAATCTTAAGACTTCCTTAAGCTCCATAGGTCGCTTTTGAGGTAATTTTTAGTGATTATAACTTATTTTTTATAACTTTTTAGATAACATTACATAACGTTTTCTAACGCGAGTGGGTGGGCGAGGCCGCAATGGGGTCGTTGTATGATTTTTGGAGTAGATGTTGGTTGCACTGAGAGCGATCGTGCTACATCCGATATTGTCGATATTTCTGGCATTTGCGGGCTGCCTGGGGTAAGTCCCGACAGTTCCGACTTACTCAAAGCTACGATTGCACTGAAATACCATTATAGGTAAGTGCTGAATATCATAAGTATAAATGAGCATTCAAATGGCATACAAATCAGATCATGATTTCAGGACAGGTCTGTTTAGACAAGTAACGAGGGGGATGGATAAGGATCAAGATCGCGAGTTCCATGATTATTTACATGATAATTACTGGGAAGAAAAAGATAGTATGACCTATCAGATGCTATTGGATGCTGCTAAAGCGTTTATGTCCCGCAACTACCCAGACTATTCATGGAACGGTCAGAAATGGAGTTGATCATAAAAGCAATGGTACATCATTACGGTTGCTGAACACAAACAAGTGTCCAAGGATACAGAATTTATCCATTCAATGACATTAAGCGAACAATGGGAAAACAAGCAGAAGCACTCATAGAAAAATTTGGTGGCAACTACAATTATACGCAGTTGCGCCAAATCAAGAAAGATTTTGGACTTTCCAAAATTCAATATGAGTATCCAGGTTCGGTCAAGGACAATACTTTTACAGATCTAGAAGAGCTGGCTAAAGACGGTGATGCAGATGCGAAGAAAGCAATTAAGCTTCTCTTGCAAACCACAAGGCTAAATGAAAAATAAGGTCAAAGTTGAATAGCCTGAGCTTTTGGGAGGTATTCCAATCTAAATAAGATAGTGATAGGCTCAAAAATGAGCAATCGCTTGGCTTCATCTTAGTATCATTTTTTTGGAGTTTTACACAAAACGATTGCTTAGGAGATTAGTCATGGCTAAAGAAAAGATTGGTGAAGTTGAATCGCCAACGGGTGGTAAATCTTATGTCTATTGGGACAAAGACACGGGCAAAGTATACGCTGCTAGCGAGTATGCTGGTACAGCATCATCAGAGCAGCAGGCTATGATTGAAGCCAATTATTATGCAGCAACTAAAAAGCCACGAAGCTAAAAAGTTGTGAAACTCATCAAACTCAATCTGTTATGTATTAGTAGAAAGCATGGGCAAGGGATTAAGAGGAGGCGATCGCACTTTATCACCCAAATCTCGCTCAAATCTGACTGATGACTAATAATTTTTGAAAACAAAAAGGAGCTTTTTTTTGTATGAGTCAAAATTCAACGCCAGATGCTAACGATGCTGACAAGCTACGAGAATGGGCAAACAAACAGATAGAGAATTACAGCGATTCAAGTTCGAGTGCAGATAACAACCTTGTTAAAGATGTTGCTAAAGGTGTGGCTAGCGAACTAGGGCGAATTGCTTTAGGAGTTGTTACCCTTGGGCTTTCTGAAGAGTCAAGAGATAAAGATTGATTAACACAAGTAGCGATCGCTAAAGTTTATAAAAGAGGTTTAATCTTTGGCGATCGCTCTCTCGAATTTTAAGTACACACAGTCAGAAAGCAGGTTGAATACATAGCTTATTAATTTTTATATTAGTTAATTAGAGTAAAAAAAAGGATAAAATACCATGTCGGATCATGATTTTGAAAATGACTATAAAATAGCAGAACAGCGTTATAAGCAAATGGCAAGCGAAGCCGATGACTTGCGATACGAAGCATTGAAAAATTTGAATAACGAAAATTATTTAGGAGCTATAGATAATTGTCAAGAGTATTTAAAAATAATAGATTCACTACCAAGAATAGCAGTTGAATTATATTGTAAGGTCTCTTGTAAAATGTACAGTGGAGATTTGGTGATATACACAGCTTCTATTTTCAAAATACTGTATTTAGCCTATTTTTGTTGTGACGATACGAGAGTATTAGAATCTTGGGTGTGTCTCCAAAAACTCAATCAAATCATTACTAAGTATAGGTTAGTGGAACCCAAAAAAGCTAAAAATTGGTTAGAATATAAAGCACTGTTAGAAGCTATTAGGAGGATGTATTTTGAACTACAGAGTGACCTGAAAAAGTATACCAGGGAACTTCAGGAGTGCAATTTTATAAATGATAGTTTGGAAATAAAGGAAGAAATTGTATTAGCCAAACATCCAAATGTTGATCGTGAAAATTTGAGCTATTTGAAAAATTACTATCCGTTACTATTCAAAAAAAAGCTTGATGAAAACCCAGAGGATGGTAAAAAGTTTCTTCGCATAGTCGCTGCGATTTGGTTTCCCCTGGTGGGCGTATTTTTAACGGTTGGCTTTGGCCTTCATTTGTGGATAAACCTGGCGCTGATGGTATTTTTGGGTTCATTGAACGTAGCTTCTAATCCGCTCGCTCTTCTTGGTGCGTGTATTCTCCTCATTATTCATGCTCTTTGGGTGGTGTTTAATGAAGATTAAAGTTAAGCAGTAGGGAAATGCGATCGCCCTGATTTCCCCAAAGCGCGATCGCCCTTATCTTCCCAAAGTGCGATCGCCCTTATCTTCCCAAAGTACGATCGCCCTTATCTTCCCCACAGTACAATTAAACTTGACCAGGCAAATCCAAGGCAATTAATAAAGCTTGATTCAGCAGAAGTATTGCTTCATCACTAAGCATTCCTCGTAAACTCCATAAACGAGATTTAGATAATACCCGTATTTGATCTGCCATAGCGATAGAATCGTTGGTTAATCCACCGTCGGGAGCTTTAATTAATACCTGAGTGGGATAAACTCGTTTACCAGTTTGATAAGTAGTGCAGGGAATAGCCAAAACTACAGGGCTATATGTATTGATTGTAGCTCGACTAACGATGATAACAGGACGGGTTCCTCCTTGTTCAGAACCCTCAACAGGTTCAAGTCTAGCATCATAGACTTCTCCCCGGTTCATACAGGAGATTCTCCCAATTGCAAGGCTTCCCAACTCGCTACCGCAAACTCAGCCTCCATCTGTAGCACTTGAGCTTGATACTCTGGATCTTGTACCATTTCAATCAGTGCTGCATCAATTTCCGATCGTTTACCCTGAGTTTGGGTTGTTACCCGATCGCGAATCAAAGCTGACAATACTTCTAACAGTTGCTGTTGCTCTTCAAGAGTGAGATTTTGAGCCTGACTCAGTACCTCGCTATAAGTAGACATAGGCTTTATGTTGAGATTTTTTGGCTGATTGTTATTATAGCAATTTAGGATCGAAGGAAGTGCGAGATCCCTTTTCTTTCCAAAGTGCGATCCGGTTATGCTATATTATAAGTAGATACGTTTTGTATATACACTATCATGTAGTTTGAATGGGATGAAAATAAAAACGCCCAAAACCTCAAAAAACATGGCATTAGCTTTGAAGAAGCTCAAGAAATCTTTGACGGAATCGTTTTTAAGGCCATTGATGAGCGTTTCGACTACGGAGAAATCCGAGAAATCAGTATTGGTGCCATACAAGGTGTCGTTATCGTCACCGTAGCGCATACTGAAAGAAATGGAATTATCCGCATCATCTCTGCAAGAAAAGCCACTCGTCAAGAAAAAAATACCTACTATGACTATCTCGCCCAAACGACTTGAAGAATTAGAAAATATTCCCGAATCCGCAATCGATACGTCTGATATTCCTGAATTAGATGCGAATTTTTGGGAAAAAGCAAAACTCGTAACACCACTGACAAAACAAGCTATTTCTTTAAGAGTTGATAGCGATGTATTAGATTGGTTTAAAAACCAAGGAAAAGGTTATCAATCTCTGATGAATGCTGTGCTGCGTTCTTATGTTGAACATCACGTAAAAAGCAGTGAATAAATGTGCGATCGCCCTTATCTTCCCCAAAGTGCGATCGCTCCTCTTTCTTAAGCCTCAAATGGGTTAATTAGTGTGAGCTCAGCAATCCACCGAAAATCCCTGACATTTCTTGTCACCAAAGTTCTGTCATGTACCAAAGCTGTTGCCGCAATAATAGCATCCCCAAGAGTCATTCTCCTCATCTGTCGCAACAGCACTGCGCGATCGAGTATAGCGTTAGAAATTGGTAGAACCTCCACCACACCAAAGAATTCCTCAAAGTACAATCTATACTCTTCAGTTAGTCGATGATCACCCAAGAGTTCAACGTAACTTATTGCCGATACAACTATGTCATTTTCGCCAAGAAAATGCCTAATCTGCGAGTTTTCGGGCTGGGAAGCGTAGATAATAATATCACTGTCTAGCAGCATTCATTATTCATCCCTACCGGGAAGTGGACGGTCTTGACGCAAATCTCGCTGCCATTCCACTGGATCGCTAATCTCAGCAAAGACATTATTTGCTGCAAGTTTTTCCAATATTTCAACTATTTTCTGACGGCGAAACTCCCCACTTAAAGTCGATCGCTCTTCTTGTAAAGTAACGTAAACTCTGACAGGGCGATCGCCTTGTCTTGGAACCTCATTAGCCCATTCTAAATGGTTTCCCTTCAATATAGCCTCAAATATTCGCTGCATAGCTAATATCAAATATTCTTTATCTCTACTATTCTAACCCTTTTGAGCATTAAAGCTACTTGTGGGATTATACCAGATAGTCTGAAATTTTGCTCCTGCGGCCCTGATTTTCCCTGCATTGCGATCGCCCTGAAATTCCCCTGCATGGCAATTTAGTTTTGAGGAAGGTTGGCAGCAACTTTAATGTTATCACCTACGCTTCAAGCTCAGCACACTGAGAAAAAAGCTCGACAAAACCATCTGCAAACCGACAGTCAGGCAAGTTAGTGAGGGAATAACCAAACGCAGAGTTTTAGAAGGGTCTAGAGTACCGAAAGCCGTTTCGCTCCAAATAGTTAATGACAAGAAAGAGCCAACTATTCCGATTAAAATCAGCGTGACTCCGACAATCAATCCTGTCTCTAGGGTGACATAGCGAAATATTTTGTTGAGTTTGGGGTCTTCGGGCAGGAATTTCTCGCTGATGGCAAAAATTTTGGTGAAAAAAGCGAAAGTTACTGCTTGAAAACCGATGATAATTGCGATCGCAGCATACAGCAGCGTGTGTACATCAAAGCTAATACTACCAATCTTTTGAGTACCAGGTAATAGCCAAATGCCCACAATTAGACCCCAAATTATCAGCGCCACACCCGGATACAAAAACAGCCACCGAGGACTGTAAAGCAGCAAAAAGCGGAGGTGCCGCCAGCCATCTCGCCAAGTTCGCAAGTGCGGCGGCCGGCTGCGACCGTCGGGAGAAAGTACGGTGGGGACTTCAGCGATTCGCAGCTTGTACAGAGAAGCTTTGACGACCATTTCGCTAGCAAATTCCATCCCCGTTGTTTGCAAGTCGAGTTTCAAAATTGAGTCTCTCCTGAAACCCCTGAGTCCGCAGTGAAAATCGCCGACGGGACTCGCGAAAAATAACTGCCCAACCCACGTCAGCACCGGATTTCCTAAATATTTGTGCAGCGGCGGCATTGCACCCGGTTTGATGCCCCCTTGAAAGCGGTTTCCCATTACTAAGTCGAAACCTTCTCGCAATTTGTTGACAAAAGCGCCGAGGTTGGAAAAATTGTAGCTGTCGTCAGCGTCGCCCATGATAATATAAACTCCGCGCGCTGCGATGATGCCTCCCATGAGGGCGCTGCCGTAGCCTTTGGCTGCTACGGGCACGACTCTCGCTCCCATTCTGGTAGCGATAGCTTGAGAACCGTCAGTGCTGCCGTTGTCTGCTATGATAACCTCGCCGGCAATATCAAGTTCGCGCAGGGACTTCTGCGCCTTCTCGATGCAGATTTCTAAAGTTTCTGCTTCGTTCAGGCAAGGCATGAGTATCGATAGTTCTAGAGTGTATTCTCCGCTTGGATTGGTCTGCTCTGCCATATATTTGTTCCACTGTCGATCGCGATCGACCATACTTAATTTTCCCGTGTCTCTGCTTAAAATATTAGTGCTGAATAAAACCTAACAAAACTTCATTAAAGTTTTTCAGGTTTTTAGTAACGGCCATTTTTGATTGTACTATAGGTTAGTAAACTTATGAATAGAAGCGTTTTTCTGTTATTACTTGCTGCAATTTTGTGCGGCGTCGCAGGTCAATTTAGTCTGAAGGCAGGAGCTAAAATATTAGGGCCCATTGGCGCTGCTAATTTAATAGAAAAAATTATAGCAATGGCTACTCAGCCGTTGATAGTAAGTGGTCTTTCTTTATATGCAATTTCTTCGATCGGCTTTATTGTAGTTTTGTCGCGGGCAAACCTTAGCATAGTCTCGCCTTTACTGTCAATTAGTTACCTGTTTACTGTTTTAGGGGGCAAACTGATATTTCACGAGCCTTTGCCGCCGCTGCGGTTGGTAGGCGTGGCGCTAATTATGACGGGAGTAATTTTTGTACTCAGAGGTCAAGCCGGGGGAGTGACTGGAGGCAACTAATACGATTTTAGATTTTAGATTTTAGATTGACGATTGACGATTGAAGAATTTTCAATTAAGTCCACAGGTGAATATTATGGATATTTAACTGAGGTCTAAAATTTTGATTCGGAAGTTAAGTCAGGCTTTCTATCGGTTGTGGGGCGGTGGAAATGGTGGATGTGAGTTTTTTTTCCTAAAATGATGCTGCTGTATGTCTAATATTTCTGAGCCTGTGAATCCCCATCAATTGTTGAGCGATCGCACCGCAATTCTTGCTACCATGCACCAAAAAGAACAGGTGATGGCTCCCGTTTTGGAACGAGAATTGGGCGTAAATATCCTAGTACCTGCGGAGCTTGACACTGACACTTTCGGCACCTTCACCAGAGAAGTTAAACGCTTAGGAACACAAATAGAAGCGGCTCGGCAGAAAGCACAAAAAGCTCTAGAAATTGCGGGCGAAACTCTTGCCTTTGCCAGCGAAGGTACTTTCGGCCCTCACCCAATGATGCCGTATCTCCCAGCTAACAGAGAAATAGTAATTTTATTAGATCGAGCCAACAATCTAGAACTAATCGGCGACTCTTTCTCCGTTGAAACTAACTACAGTCATCAGTTAATTTCTAGTATAGATGAAGCCGATGATTTTGCCAAAAAAGCTGGATTTCCCGAACACGCGCTGGTGGTTATAGTTGGCGACGCTGCACTCGGTAACGGCGAAATTGTCAAGGGCATTAGGACAGAAAAACAACTTTTTGACGCTGTGACAGCAGGCTTAAAAAAATCGTCAACCGGCCGAGTTCATATCGAAACAGATATGCGGGCGATGTACAATCCAACTCGGATGAAAAACATCGAAAATGCAACTCTCGATTTAGTTAAAAAATTCAAGCAATTCTGCCCGGAGTGCGGTTGGCCGGGATTCGATATTGCTGAGATGAAAATCGGATTGCCCTGCGGACTGTGCTATTTTCCGACTCAGCTAGCGCGATCGGCAATCTATAAATGCAAAAAGTGCGGTTATACTAAAGAAAAACTATTTCCCGACGGTCGAGAGACTGCCGATCCTTCCCTTTGTCAATATTGCAACCCTTAGAAAAATAATTGCACAAAAATAGTAAAGTTTGCAACAATATTATTGAGAGTTCCCTAATTAAAGTCACTAATGATAGCCGTAGAAACAGAACGCAACTGGAAACCCGTTATTAAAGAATTCGAGGCTGTAGTTGGCAAAAATGGTGTGGTGCAGCGCCGGGAAGAATTGATTGTCTACGAGTGCGACGGACTCGCCAGCTACCGCCAGCGCCCCGCCGTGGCGGTATTGCCTCGAACTACAGAGGAAGTAGCGCAAGTGGTCAAAATATGCGATCGCAACTCAATTCCCTGGGTTGCTAGAGGCGCAGGAACCGGCCTTTCCGGGGGCGCTTTACCCGTAGAAAACTGCGTGCTGATTGTTACTGCCTTGATGCGAAAAATCCTGAAAGTAGACTTAGAAAATCAGCAAGTAGTCGTCCAACCTGGAGTAATTAATAACTGGGTAACGCAAGCAGTTAGCGGGGCCGGTTTCTACTACGCGCCAGATCCTTCCAGTCAAATTGTTTGTTCGATTGGCGGCAACGTTGCCGAAAATTCTGGCGGGGTTCACTGCCTCAAATACGGAGTCACAACGAATCACGTTTTAGGATTAAAATTGGTACTGCCCGACGGTTCAATTGTCGATGTCGGTGGCGAAATTCCCGAAATGCCCGGTTACGATTTAACTGGTGTATTTGTCGGTTCCGAAGGCACTTTAGGAATCGCTACAGAAGTTACTCTGCGAATTCTCAAAGCGCCGGAATCGATTTGCGTTCTCCTAGCGGATTTTTCCAGTATAGAAGCAGCGGGCGAATCGGTTTCCGATATTATCAGCGCTGGCATTATTCCCGGCGGCATGGAAATTATGGACAACATCAGCATCAATGCTGTGGAAGATGTGGTGGCAACTGGATGTTATCCCCGCGATGCGGCGGCGATTCTGCTGGTAGAAATCGACGGTTTAGAAGTGGAAGTTGCCACAAACAAACAGCGGATTGCTGATATTTGCAAGCATAACGGAGCACGAAATATCACCACGGCAACCGACCCGGAAACGCGCCTAAAAATTTGGAAAGGGCGGAAAGCTGCTTTTGCGGCGGCCGGTCATCTCAGCCCGGATTATTACGTGCAAGATGGCGTAATTCCGCGAACGCAAATGGCTTATGTTTTGAAAGAAATTGAGGGTTTGAGCGAGAAATATGGGTATCGGATTGCTAATGTATTTCACGCGGGAGATGGGAATTTGCACCCGCTGATTCTGTACGATAACTCGGTAAAAGGTGCGCTGGAAAAGGTGGAAGAATTGGGCGGGGAAATTCTCAAGCTTTGTGTGAAAGTTGGGGGAAGTCTTTCGGGCGAACACGGCATCGGCGCTGACAAGAAGTGCTTTATGCCGGATATGTTTTCCGAGGTAGATTTGGAGACGATGCAGTGGGTGCGTCAGGTGTTTAATCCGAAAGGGTTGGCGAATCCTGGGAAGATGTTTCCGACGCCGAAGACTTGCGGCGAAGCGGCGAGGGCTAAGGTTGAAACTTTTAAGAAGTTGGAGGGTGCAGAAGTTTTTTAATTAGTTATTTATGCGGGTAAGGTGAGCAGAAAAGCACCTGACAATTCTCTCTACAATGGGGAGGCAAAGCCTCTAAGTATGCGTTCCCAGCCAGAGTCGGGTAACGAGAAAAAACGATTTTTCTCGTTTTTTAGGAGTGCGAGCGTCCCGCTCGCTTGTTGGCCTATATATCAAGTGGGTAAGGTGCAGATTGCACATTCCACCCTAATGTGCGATTGGGATTCTGATAGTAAATTCCGTGCCTTTACCCAATTCCGAAGTACAATGTAATTCGCCTTTGTGTCTTTCTACAATAATTTGGTAGCTAATTGACAAACCCATTCCCGTGCCTTTGCCAATAGGTTTGGTAGTAAAAAATGTATCGAATATGCGCTGCTTGACTTCCTCAGTAATTCCCGGCCCGTTGTCGGCAATTTTGATGTCTACAAAATTGCCAACAACTTCCGTAAAAATCCTAATCTGGCTAGGTTTTTCTAGCATTTCTTTACAATTTTGCCTAGTTTTCGCATCTTCTAAAGCATCGATCGCATTGCTGAGAATATTCATAAAAACTTGATTTATCGGCCCCGCAAAACACTCAACAGTCGGCAATTCTCCGTATTGTTTTACAATTTGAATTGGTGGCTTTTCTCCGTTCCCTTTCAAACGGTGATTTAGAATTAACAGCGTGCTGTCAATACCTTCGTGGAGGTTAAGGGGTTTCATCTGTGAATCGTCATGGCGCGAAAAGTTCCGCAGCGACTGCACAATCTGGCAAATCCGCTCGACACCAACGCTCATTGAAGAGAGTATTTTAGGTAAATCTTCAGCTAAAAAATCGAGTTCATTTTCTTCTCTTGCCTGTTGAATTTCCGCGACAGGATGGGGATAATGCTTTTGGTAAAGTTCGAGTTGGTCAAACAAGTCTTGAGTATAATTTGTGAGATGAGTGAGATTGCCGTAAATGAAGCTGACTGGGTTGTTAATTTCGTGAGCTACGCCAGCCAGTAACAAGCCCAAACTAGACATTTTTTCGCTTTGAACTAATTGGGAATTAGTGGCTTTGAGTTGGTTAAGTGTGGCTGCTAGTTCAGCGGCTTGTTCTCTGCTTTGTGCTTCGGAAATATGCAAGGCTTCTTCGGCTTGTTTGCGCTCAGTGATGTCTCTCTGTACGCCAATAAAATGAGTTAATTTGCCCAGTCGATCGCGCACAGGAGATATTGAGAAACAATTCCAGAAAGCGGTTCCGTCTTTGCGGTAATTCTTTAATATTACCTTGCATTCACTTTCTGTTTGCAAGGCTTGGCGAATTATTTCTACTGCAGCCGGGTCGGTATCGCTTCCGTGCAAAAATCGGCAGTTTTTTCCGATAATTTCCTGCAGCCGATAACCGGTCATGCTTTCAAATGCGGGATTGCAATAAATAATTGGATTTTCGGGGTCAGTGGCGTCATAAATCGTAAATCCGGTGCTAGTAGCTGCTATAGCTCGATCGTACAACCAAAGCATTTCTTCTGCGCGTTTGCGATCGGTAATGTCCCGTAGCGTAGCTAAATAAGCCATTTGTCCATCCCATTCCGTTTCCACCACCCGCATTTCTACTACAGCATTTGCTTTTTGCTTGCGAATAGCTTCAACTTCTGTTTGCACGACGCGAGTTCCTGGTGCTTCTGTTTTTCCAACTTGGGGAATAATATCCGTCGCCATCTCAAGGTCGCAAGCTGAAACTTCTACTACTAAATTGCCAAAAAATGCTTGACCTAGAAGTTCCTCAGCAGTGCAGTTAAACAGCGCTTCTGCTGACGGGTTGGCAAAACAAATAAGTCCTAGCTTGTTGACGATTGCGATGCCGTCGGCATTTTTTTCGATCACATTCCGAAACCGAGATTCGCTAGCTTTCAAATCCTGCTTTAGCTGTTCCATTGCTCGCTCCATCTGCTGCAATTCGCACAGGCTAAGACTATAAGCTTCGGAAATATTTGCCTCGGTCGAAGTCTCGGCTCTTTTTTTTGTCATCTGTTGGTAGCCTGTTCTATTGGTCAGATTTGGAGCAGTTTTTTTGTGGTTCCTGCTAATATTACTGACTTTATTTCCTGGATCGGCTTCTTGAAAAAACATATTTCTACCCTACCCAATTATTTTTGACATTAACGTATTGCGAGCGCCCTATTTTCCGGGAAATTTAGGGAGGGAGCAATTTACACCCGATGCTAGCACATTACTTTTAGAATTCATCCTAAAACATCGTTAAAATTCAAGAGCGATCGCCCTCTAATTATCTATTAAGTTTTATTAAGTAATTTCCACAACATTGACACTTACGTAGCGACACGAACTGTGCAAGCTGGATATGGCTTCAATCCCCCTCGCACTCACAAAATAACCAGTTCCACGCGCAAGTTCTACATATTTAGAAGCCACTGGTAAGTATAAAATCTTATATAAGTTTGACAAAAAATATGCTCAAAAATAAGCGAACTCATCTTTATTTTATTAAAAATAATCATAATTAGCCATTATCAAATCATCTCCCTGCAGGCAGATGTGATATAGAATATAACCTATCTATTTTTGCGATCGCAACTTCAAACCAATGGCACGTCTAGCACTTTTGAGCACATCCAATAAAACCGGACTAATCGACTTAGCGCGCAGTCTAGTAGAAGAATTTGAATTTGACATAATTAGTAGTGGCGGGACAGCAACAGCCCTCAAAGAAGCAGGTATCCCAGTCACCAAAGTTGCGGAATATACCGGTTCTCCCGAAATTTTGGGAGGGCGAGTCAAAACACTTCACCCGCGAATCCACGGCGGCATTTTAGCACGCCGCGATGTACCGGAAGACCTCGCAGATTTAACCGCTAATCAAATTCGGGCGATCGATCTAGTTGTAGTCAATTTGTATCCATTTGAAGAGACAATTTCTAAGCCAGGAGTTACTCTAGCAGACGCAATTGAGCAGATAGATATCGGCGGGCCAGCAATGTTGAGAGCTTCCGCCAAAAACCACGCTCATTTGACAGTTTTGTGCGATCCAGAGCAGTACAATACTTATTTAAAAGAACTGCGGGAAAATGGCGGCGAAGCATCCTTAGAGTTTCGGCAAAAATGTGCGCTAGAAACCTTCAAACATACAGCCAACTACGATCGCGCGATCGCAACTTATCTCAGCAGCAGCCAATCCCCTGAAAAATTTGCGCTACCAGACGAGTTTAATTTATCAGGAAAAGAGTTGCAAACTCTCCGCTACGGCGAAAATCCCCATCAAGCCGCCTCCTGGTATCAAAGCGGAACTACACCGACAGGCTGGACGACTAGCACCATCCTGCAAGGCAAAGAATTAAGCTACAATAATTTAGTAGATTTAGAAGCAGCAAGGCGGCTAATCGTAGAATTCCCCGACACACCCGCCGCCGCTATTCTGAAGCATACAAATCCTTGCGGCACAGCCTTGGGAACAACTATTTCTGAAGCGTATCAAAAAGCCTTCGACACCGATTCAGTCTCAGCTTTCGGCGGCATTGTCGCCCTCAATCGCCCCATTGATGCTGCTACCGCAACGGCCTTAACTCAAACATTTTTAGAATGTATTGTCGCGCCGGGGTGCGAACCAGAAGCCGAACAAATTATCAAGAAAAAGGCGAAAGTTCGAGTATTAATTTTGCCCGACTTGACTCAAGGGCCACCACAAACTGTTAAAGTTATTGCAGGCGGTTTGCTGGTGCAAGACTCAGATAATATAGTAGAAGAAACTAGCAAATGGCGGGTTGTTACTGAGAAACAGCCGACGGCCCAAGAGTTGGAAGAATTGCTGTTTGCTTGGAAAGTAGCGAAACACGTCAAATCAAATGCGATCGTTGTGACGCGCGATCGCACTACAATCGGTGTCGGCGCCGGACAAATGAACCGCGTCGGCTCAGTTAAACTAGCATTAGAACAAGCAGGAGACAAGAGCAAAGGAGCGATTTTGGCCAGCGACGGTTTCTTCCCCTTCGACGATTCAGTCAAAACGGCGGCTGAGGCGGGGATAATTGCGATCGTCCAACCCGGCGGAAGTATGCGCGATCAAGTTTCCATTGAAGCCGCCAACCAACTCGGAATCACAATGGTTTTCACTGATATCCGCCACTTCTTGCATTAGTTTTTGTTAGGAATTATGCCTAGCAATTCTCCATTGTGTACCATATTGTAGGGATACAATAGTGTTCGCGGGTGTCAACTTAAGTCGGAAAGCTTTCATAAATCTCGTTTCTCCCCGAGTCTAGATCCCCCTAAATCCCCCTTAAGAAGGGGGACTTTGAGAAGAATCCTGTCCCGTCTTAAGACGGGAGACTTTGACACTCTTGTCTCCCCCTTAACAACGGGAACTTTTACACTCTTGTCCCCCCTTTTTAAGGGGGGTTAGGGGGGATCTGGAAGGCTATGACACAAATCAACACTGTTATGTCCTACCAAATTCCCAGTTGCGTCCTTCAAAAATTATGACTTACACTCAACCGCAAATTAAGCCCCAAGACATAAAAGTCAAAATCCTCCTCACTGGCGGACATCAATGCACCGTCACCCTCAAATCTGATACACCATTATTGCACAGCCTGATCAAAACATTAGTCGATCGCACTCAACAAACACCCGGTTTTTCCACCTTATTTCAAATCCCTATAGACGGAGGTCGTTCCGCCCTTTCTTTTCCCGGCGAAAACCTAGTCGGATTAGTCACCGAACCCCCAATTTACTTGCAGGAAATGCAACCGCAGCAGCTTGCAACTCCCGTAGAAATTCCCGTCACAGAAATTCCCGCCCCTGCGCCGCCTGTAAATGACGATTTAATATCTCGCTACGCTCAAATAGACAACTTTTTGACACCTGCAGAAAAGAATAAACTCATCAAATATGTTTTAGCAAAAGAATCAGAATTTGTGAGTACCAGCACCTCCACTAATGCTGAAGATTACCGGCGTTCGATGGTGCTCCACTCGTTCCCCGAATTTTCCGAACTGATGGTTAATCGCATCAAAGCAATTCTCCCCGACGTGCTGAAAAGTTTAAATATTCCGTCATTTCCCCTGGGTGAGATAGAAGCTCAGTTAACCATGCACAATGACAACAACTTTTATAAACTTCACAACGACAGTGGCTCGCCAGATACCGCCAGCCGATTTTTTACTTACGTTTACTATTTCTATCGAGAACCCAAGGGTTTTTCAGGTGGCGAGTTGCAGATTTATGACAGCAAAATTGAGAACAATTTTTATGTGGCGGACAAGACATTCAGAACCGTTGAACCGCGCAATAACAGCATCGTATTTTTTCTGAGTCGCTATATGCACGAAGTTTTGCGAGTTAGCTGTCCCTCGAAAGCTTTTGCTGATAGCCGCTTTACTATTAACGGCTGGGTACGCAAAGCAAATTGAGGTTAATTTAGTTGTTAATTTATGAGTCTTGAGGTAGTAAGGTGCGCAATGCGCACCCTACAAATAGGGTTGATGCGTAAGTTTTGTGAGTTTTACTCCTGTGCGCCAGCATTTTTAAGCAATTTCACCACACTCGAATAACCCTTAAACTCAGCCAGCATTAAAGCTGTATAATTTCCCGGATTTTTGTGATTTAATTCTGCACCAGCATCAATTAAAATTTTGACTGCCTCAGCATAACCCCGATGTGCAGCCCACATTACAGCGGTTGCGCCGGAATCATCTAGCAAGTTGACATCTGCACCTTTTTCGACTAATAATTGGACGATCGCAATATAACCCCGATCGCACGCCTTCATTAAAGCAGTTTTCCCCAAATCCGCCGGGACATTGGGATCAGCACCGCCCTCAAGCAAAGCCTTCACCGTCTCGGTATGTCCGTGAAACGCAGCCAGCGTCAAAGCCGTCTCCCCAAAGTTTTTAGCATTCAGAAAATCAGCCCGATTTGAGTTTACTTTTTGCAGTAAAGCCGATACGATCGCACTGTGGCCGTGAACAGCCGCCACCAGTAAAGGCGTATCGCCCAACCGATTTCTAGAACCGACACTAGCACCTCGGTTTAAGAGCAATTCCACGACATCTTCGCAGCCTTCAACCACGGCAAAATTCAAAGCAGTTTCATCATCTTTATCTTTAGCGTTGATATCGGCGCCAGCATCGAGTAAGATATGGGCGATCGCCGCATTTCCCCCAGCAGCAGCGGCCATCAAAGCCGTGCCCCCATCTCCATTTTTCACATTCGCATTAGCACCCGCACCAAGCAAAGTTTGCACTACATCAGTATTGCCGGCATCCGCAGCCAAAGTTAAAGCAGTTTCTCCGTTTTTGTCGGGAGTTTCGACATTAGCATCAGCAGCCAACAGCGCCTCGACAACAGCCAAATTTCCCACCGTCGCAGCCAGCATCAAAGCAGTTTTGCTCTCTAGATTTTTAACATTAGCATCCGCCCCACAATTGAGCAAAATTCGCACAATTTCAGCGCTTCCTTGACGGACAGCTAAAAACAGCATAGAATTGTCAGCAACAGCACCCGCATCTGCCAAAGCTTTGACAACAGCTTCGTGTCCCGATAAAGCAGCTATTTTCAGAGCAGAATCTCCATCTTTATCTCGCACATTTACATCAGCATTAGCATCAAGTAACATCCGCACAACATTGATATCGCCCTTCAGAGAAGCCGCCATCAAAGCCGTACTTCCATCATCATTTTTAGCATTAACATCAGCACCCGCAGCCAGCAACAGCCGCACAGAGTCAGCCTGTTTGTGAGCCGCCGCCAGCATCAAAGCCGTTAGCCCAAAACGCCTGCTCACCTGGTTGACATTAGCGTCATTGTTGAGTAGAATACGCACGATTTCTGTATAGCCCTTTTGGGCAGCAAACATCAAAGCCGTCGTCCCCTCAGAGTCTTTGGCGTTAGCGTTAACATTCTTAGCGAGTAAAGCTTGGACGTGAATAATGTTGCCAGTCTTGGCGGCTTGAATCAATACAGCGTCTTGTTTAGTGGCAGGCATAATAGTCTCTCATACCGTATATTTTTACCGTCGCACGAGACGGACTGACTGGTATGCTAAGTTTTATGAAGTATGTTTGCTAATCCTCAGAACACTATGAATCTCGAAATTCCTCAGTCAGTGAAAGTTTGGAGCCAATTCTTCCACCCAATTTTAATGTGGGTACTGCTGGCTATCTCATTGTATGCTTTGTATCTCGGCCTGCAAATCCGACGTACCAGAAGCGCCGAAGGCGAAGTCAAAAAAGAGTTAATTAAGGGCAAATTCAACATCAAGCACCACCAGATGGGTTCTTTGCTGCTAGCCTTGATGGTAACGGGTGCAGTGGGCGGGATGGCCGTCACCTACATCAACAACGGCAAGCTATTTGTCGGGCCACACTTGCTAGCAGGGTTGGGAATGACGGCAATAATTGCGATCGCAGCCTCGCTGACTCCTTTGATGCAAAAAGGCAATGATTTGGCGAGAAACACTCACATCTTTCTGAATATTGTGCTCTTGGGGCTGTTTGGTTGGCAAGCGGTATCAGGCGTGGAAATCCTGCAAAGAATTATCAGCAAAATGTGATGATTTGGGTAAGATTGCTAATTGCTAATTGCCTTGGGGCGATTAGTGATTAGCAATTAAGTTGCCATATTTATTAGAGGTTTGACTAGCCCAGCGTTGAGTTATAGGTAAAAAACATGAACCATGATGATTTAGTCAAGATACTAGAGAGTATTGTTCCTATATATGCCTTAAATAAAAGTTCGACTTTGACACCCGAAGAATTAGCGAATGAGCTGATTAATGCTGTTGACCAATCTGAAGAACTCTCTAACTTATCAAAAGAAGAGAAAGAGCGTTTTTGCCAAAAAATGAATGATTTGTTGATGCCTAATTTTTTAGAATTTCCATCGCCAGCAAAAAATGTTTTAGAAAGCCAGGTAGAACTCGAAGCAGAGTTTAAGAAGTTCGCCGAAGAATGGCGTGTCGAGACAGGGATGCTATCATTAGTTACACAGAAATCAATGCACCCGGCTTATCAGAGAATTATCGGCATGGGACAGCCAGTTATCCCGTTGATTTTGCGTGATCTCGAACAAAAGCCAGACCATTGGTTTTGGGCGTTGAGGGCAATTACTGGTGACAATCCGGTAAAACCCGAACAGCGGGGCCGAATGAAACTTATGGCCGAAGCCTGGATACAATGGGGAAAAGAACACGGTTATGAGTGGTAAGCTAGAGTACCGAAAAATATTGAGATTTCCTAACTTAGAGCTTACTGAATATCAAGTAACAAGTGAAGAAACAGTAGATTATAATTGCTTTGCTTTTGCTGCTGGAGAAGAGGAATGCAGATGGGACCCGGTAGACCCTGATGGGTACTGGCCGGATGGTGTTTCAAGAGAGTTAACGCTGGAAGCTTTTATCCAAGCTTATCAAACTATTGGATATGAACCTTGCGAGAATCGTGACCTTGAACCGGGGTTTCAAAAAATAGCAATATACACCTATAACGGCCAGCCACAGCACGCAGCCAGACAAGAAGAGGATGGTAAGTGGAAAAGCAAGCTAGGGGATTGGGAAGATATCGAACATGAATTAGAAGGGTTAGAAAATCCTAACTATTATGGAGTTGTTCAACAAATATTAAAGCGACGGATAAGCCTTCTCAATATATCAGCACTGTAAATCCGAGTTATGCTCATCACTACCACTTATCTGATTCCTATTCTCTCTCTCTTTAGGCTTAATTTTGCGAGTCAACCGCCAAGTACCAAAGCCAAAGCCTGCGCCGAATAACAAACTGAAGAAAAGGGATAATACAAAGGGATGCGGTGGTAAAGATGTAGAAAAAGGTGCTATTGGAACTTGCGTTATTAGAGGATAGCTACTGGCAATGATTCCGGCTACACCGATGCCTGCACCGATTCCTGCACCTACCGATTGAATCGTGTTTTGCAATTCGCTATCGCTTTTTCTTGCCGCTAGCTCCAAATTTGCTTGTTGTTTTTGACCGTCCAATTCGACAATTATTCGGATAGTTTCAATCATCTGTTGAAACAATTGTCGCCCTGCGGTAAGATAACTCATGTTTACTTTAATCTCTTTCTGAAACCTCTGGCAACTGCCATCAAAGAAATCTTGGATAAAATCTAAGTTATCTCTTTCTTTGAGGCTGTGACTGACAAGTTGTTTGTGCCAGTAACCATATTTGTCAGCATTCGTTTCAATTGTAGTCAGGTAAAGTTCTATATCTCGCAAATGCCGGGCATACTCAAACCCAATTTGGGGAAGTTTAATCAGCCAATCCTCCAGTTGTTTTAGTCGCTCTTTTGGCTCGGATTTTAAATTGCTAAACTCTTTCACCTTGTCTTCTAATTGGCTGTACAGTTTCCTCGCTTCTTCGTTGCAACGCTGTGCTTGGTAATAGGTGTAAATAATTTTATTGCGACAGCATAATAAATTGAGCAACGGACGATAATAATCACCTTTATCCTTTAATTCGGAAGTGTTTTCATCTGTGTTCAACCAAAGTAGGATATGGCACTTTAACCTGGGATTTTCGTGAGCATTGTCAAATTCAAAAATGGGACTGCCGAGAAGTTTGCCCTCTTTAATCAAATAGGGTTTGAGCAGGCTTTGTACATCTTGAAACAAGGCTTCTACACAAGCTACGGCTAATTCTTGATGATTACCAGAAAAATCAACTGGCTTGGCAAATAATACCAACGTTTGTCCCAGTGATGCTTGGATGTTATGGGGTAGCAGACAATCTTGAAAATTTAGATTTTTTAGTTGGTTGATTTCTAGTGTATCTGCGGCCAGCAGCGTCAAGTCAAGGGCGTAAGTGTCATGCAGTTGCACCGGATAAATTGCGCCTTCTAGGGGTACTTTGTCCGGTTGGCTGAGAGTCGTAAATGGTAGGATTTTATTACCATCGGACTCATAAAGTTCTAAATAGTCGCTTGGTTGGCTATTTTGGCTCTTTCTGTTGGCAAGGTATTCGGGTAAAGAATCGAGTTTTGGATTGGTTTGCAGTCGGTTTCCCAAGGCAACGCATTGCTGCCATAAATGGTCGGCATAGTCTACAGTTTGTTGGTCGCCTTTGGCAAGGTTATTGCACAAGTGAAAGGCAAACAGCGTTAGTTTTGGGTTGGCAAGTTTGCCTGTCAATTGATTACTATTCATCACCTAGAGCCTGGGTGCTATTTAAACTGGTTGGGAAAACTTTCTTGGATGGCATTTAATAGGGTTTCTCTAGCAGATTTGCGAGGTGAAGACTTTGGTGGAGCGTGTAAACCTCCTGCTCCGCCTGGGCTGGGTATCCAATTGTTTCCACTAATGTTTCCCCCGTTTTCGGCTCTGAAATTGTTTCCGCCGATGCTTCCGGGTAGTCGATCGTCCTCCGTTGATTTGGTTTCTGCTGGATACAAATCTTTGCGAGTCTGGCGTAATGCTTGTTGAATGTCGGTTTACTTGATTTATGGTAGGAAACTAATATCAATTCCCAAAATTATTCCTACATATATCATGATACGCGAGCATCTGTAGGGAAACGGTACTGCCGTGTCCGGCGCTGGATTCTGCCACTTTTAATAATTGTTATAAGTAGCTTTTTTTATTCGTATAATTAGGTTTGTCTAACGTTTCTGGTTTGTCGATTTTGATGCAATAAATGGTTTGCGATCCGAGAAAATGCAGAACACGGCAGTGCCGTTTCCCTACCCATGTATCTGTGTTTTAGAGGAAATACAGGACACGGGAGTGCCGTGTCCCTACTGTATCTCAGAGAAGTTAAAAGTGCGATGGGGCGATCGCACTTTAATTAAAAAAGGCGGCACCCAGATTTGAACTGGGGGTGGAGGTTTTGCAGACCTCTGCCTTACCACTTGGCTATGCCGCCGTCACGTCTGAAATTTGACGTTTTCTTATAGTACACCAAATCTCGAAAAATTTAACATACCTGTCAAAAATTTCGTAAAGCGCAGCTATCCCCAACGCGCGTGGGTTCCCGAAGGGTAGGGAATCGCCCTTTTTTTCCATATCCCCAAAACCCTTGTGGGAAGGTACTCTAGAACTATAGCAACGACCCGCAACAGCAGCCATGACACCAGTTTCTCCCCTACTCGTCGCCCAAATCACGGACACTCACTTGTTTGCAGAGATCGATCGAGAATGGAAAGGCCTCTCAACAACCCGCACCCTCCAAGCAGTTCTCGATCGCCTGCAACAGATACAGCCGCCGCCCGACTTACTCCTACTCACAGGCGACTTGTCCCAAGACGAAACACCCGAATCCTACCAGCGCCTCGTCTCCCTCATCGCCCCCCTCGGAATACCCGCCTACTGGATACCTGGGAACCACGACAACATCCCAGTGATGGCAGAAATCTTAAATCAGTCGTCTCTTTCCCCAGAAAAATCATGGATGCTAGGAAACTGGCAATTTCTATTACTTTCGAGTGTGGAAGCGGGATGCGACGGCGGGCGGCTTTCCCCTGAAAGCTTGCATTGGCTGGACTCTCAACTGCAACAAACCGGCGATCGACCTGTTATCATTGCCTTGCACCATCATCCTTTGCCGATCGACTCTGAAATAATGGATGGAATGATGCTGCACAATGCCGATGAATTTTTAGCAATTGTCGATCGATACCCTCAAATCAAAATTGTCCTCTGCGGCCACATTCACCAAGAATTCCACCAACAACGGGGCTCAGTTACCTACTTGGGGACACCCAGCACCTGCATCCAACTTTTACCCAAAAGCCATCCGATTATCCTTGACGAAATCCCGCCCGGATTTAGATTGCTTGAATTGGCGATCGACGGTACTTGGAATACAAAAATTGAGCGAGTTTTAGCACCATCGCCACCAGATTAAATTTTTTCTGTTTGCTTAAAATAATTATTATCAAATTCACCTTCTGTTGTCAATACATCAAGAGATAGATTGTTTTGAGCAACCCCATCTATTATGATATTTATAGACCGTAGATTGCAGGCATAGCTAGAGCGATCTGCAACCAACAAAAAAATAGATATCTAGCAACTTTACAAAACAGGAAAAACTAAATATATGTCGGAAGTCAATGGCGTGATGATGCAGTATTTTCACTGGTACAACCCCGACGACGGCAGCCTGTGGAATCAGCTAGCCGAATCTGCAAAAGAATTAGCAGAAATTGGCGTTACATCTCTTTGGTTGCCACCCGCTTATAAAGGAACGGGCGGCGGTATGGATGTGGGTTACGGCGTCTACGACTTATTCGATTTAGGCGAGTTCGACCAAAAAGGGTCGGTACGGACGAAATACGGGACTAAAGATGAATATCTGCGCGCGATAAAAGCTGCCCAAGATGCAGGAATTCGGATTTATGCCGATGTTGTCTTCAACCACAAATTAGGGGCCGATGCAGAAGAAGAAGCCGAAGCCACACCCTTCAATCCCGACAACCGGAATGACACCGTAGGCGAATATCAAAAAATCAAAGCTTGGACGCATTTTACCTTCCCCGGCCGCGACAAAAAATATTCCAGCATGGAGTGGCATTGGTGGCATTTTGACGCCATTGATTACAACGTTTACAACACAGAAACCCATGCCGTTTACCTGCTAAAAGGCAAAGAATTCGATCGAGGAGTAGACTTAGAAAAAGGCAATTATGACTACCTGATGGGTTGCGATTTAGATATGGAAAACCCAGAAGTCAGCGGGGAATTAAAATACTGGGGTGAGTGGTATGTCGATACAACAAACGTTGACGGCTTTCGCTTCGATGCCGTCAAACACGTTAAAGCAGAATTTTTCCAAGAATGGTTGGAACACGTCCGCCACTATGCCCAACGCGACCTATTTGCCGTCGGCGAATATTGGTCTTACGAAGTGGAAGCTTTGCACTACTTCCTCGAAGCAACTGGCGGTAAAGTCTCCTTATTTGACGCGCCCCTCCACTACAACTTCCACGCTGCTAGCAAGGGCGGCAATAGCTACGATTTGCGAACAATTTTTGATAATACTCTCGTCCAACAGCAACCCGCCCTCGCCGTTACCTTGGTTGACAACCACGATTCGCAACCCTTGCAATCCTTAGAATCAGTTGTCGAGGCTTGGTTTAAACCCCTTGCCTACGCTTTAATTCTCCTGCGGCGCGAAGGATATCCCTGCATTTTTTATCCCGATTATTACGGCGCTAACTATAAGGACACAGCAAATGATGGAAACGAATACGAGATTTGGTTAGACAAGCATCAATTTATGCTAGATAAATTCTTGTTAGCACGTCAAACCTATTCCTACGGGAATCAGTACGATTACTTCGACCACGCCAACACTATTGGCTGGACGCGCCTCGGAAATGAAGAACATCCGGGCGGCATGGCTGTGGTACTCAGTAACGGAGGCGATGGCACTAAGTTTATGGAAGTCGGACAACCGAATCGAACTTATATTGACATCACCGAACACATCCAAGAACCCATCACAACGAATGAGGATGGTTGGGCTGATTTTAGGTGTAACGCCGGTTCAGTTTCTGTCTGGGTGCCGCAGCCGTAAGGACTGTGTTAACAGCAAAAAGTAAAAAGCAAGATATCTTTTTACTTTTTGCTTTCATCTTTTTGATGACTAAAACCTGTGTATAGTTAGGACTAAAGCTCTCTCTAGTCCTATTTTTATGGTAGGCGATTGTGTATAATGTTATTTTACATAAAAAATTATGAAACTTTCACAAAAAGTTGCCGTTATTACTGGCGGAGGGTCGGGAATTGGTCGTGCAGCAGCAATTTTAATTGCCAAGGAAGGCGCAAAAGTTGCGGTTATCAATCGCACTTTAGAGACCGGGCAAGAAACCGTCCGGCAGTTGATCGAGGAAGGAGGCTGCGGCTTAGCTATTGCAGCAGATGTGGCGGATTCTAGGCAAATGCAACAGGCATTTCAAACAATTATTGACGAATATCAAAGAATTGATATTGTGTTGGCAAATGCGGGTATTAACGGTGTATGGTCGCCGATAGAAGAGATAGAACCCGAAGAGTGGGACAAGACAATTAACACCAACCTCAGAGGAACATTTTTGACTGTTAAGTATGCTGTTCCTTATCTAAAAAAACAAGGAGGTTCCATCGTTATTACATCATCGATTAATGGCACCAGAAGTTTCAGGAAAGTGGGGGCCACAGCTTACGCTTCCAGCAAAGCTGCCCAAGTAGCTTTAGCGAAAATGCTGGCGCTAGAACTTGCCCCCAGCCAAATTAGAGTCAATGTTATCTGTCCGGGCGCGGTACTAACTGCCATTGAGGAAAGCACGGTTAAGCGCCATCTTGATGACATTCCACTCGATCCTGATGCGATTCAAGATATAATTCCTTTGACTGATAATACCGCCGGTTCTAGTGAAGAAGTCGCCCAATTAATTTTATTTCTGGTATCAGATGCGTCCAGCTTTATCACAGGTACCGAAGTCTGGATTGATGGTGGCGGTTCTTTGATTTAAAATCTCTATAGCAGCAATTTAAAGAATATTGCTACCAATTCCCATTACCCATAATTAATAACTGACAATCAAGCAATTTGGTCACCAGCCCCCAGACTTATCAGTAGGCTCAATTCTTCAATCTAAAATCTAAAATCTAAAATCTAAAATCGATTGACTCTCCAGTTTTTTACAGCAGTTTGCAATGTCTGTGGCAGCCACTTATCGTACTGAGGATAAACAGGCAAACGCTGCACGAGCTGCCATCCCGATGCTGCTAAAATTTCTGTTAAAGTTTGGTGTTGCAGGTGAGGATAATCGGGATTAACTTCATCGCGCGGCCCAATTCCTCCTAAATCTCTAGCACCTGCTTCTAAACAAGCCAGCAATATGTCTGGCTGTGCAACTAAATTTGGCGGAATTTGTAGCCTGATTTGGGATGGTAAAATGCTGCGGGCGATCGCAATTACTTCCGGCATTTTTGTAGCATCAAAAACTTCACCGTCCCAACTTTGCTGATTTCCCGGACTGTGTGGCTGGAGGATAACTTCTTGAATGTGATTGTAACGCGAATGAATCCGGGCGATCGCCTCTAATGTCTCAATCCAATCTGCCTCACTTTCCCCAATTCCCAGCAGCAAACCAGTTGTAAACGGAATCTTTAATTCCCCAGCCCATTCTAACTGTTGCAGCCGCAGCGCCGGCACTTTACTCGGTGCGTGCCGGTGAACAGTTTGTAACAAATGTGGGGCAAGCTGTTCTAGCATCAGCCCCATCGATACATTTACCTGTTTTAACTGTGCCATC
The DNA here is from genome assembly GCF_036705485.1 of Microcoleus sp. AT9b-C3. Lineage (NCBI taxonomy): Bacteria > Bacillati > Cyanobacteriota > Cyanophyceae > Oscillatoriales > Microcoleaceae > Microcoleus > Microcoleus sp. AT9b-C3. Next base: position 245,762 of record NZ_JAUBUR010000008.1, read on the forward strand.
TCCTCAAAGCTGAGCGGCCCCACATTAGTATGCGGCAAAAATCCCAAAGCAAGTGCCAGTTCGCACAAATCGTAAATCCGCTGCAACCAAGCTTTTCGCCGTTGACTGTGAGGGTGTACCTCGCCGCTGAGGATGAGAATTTCAATTACACCTTGAGTTTGCAGCAAGTTGAGCTGTTTTTCGGCTTCTGCGAGTGTTAGCCAAGGACTTTGCAGGGGTTCTGCCCGAAAATTGCAATAGGTGCAGCGGTTATAACACTCGTAAGTGGGAACCAGAGTATAAGCAGGGCTGTAGGTGACGTTGCGGGACATTCCTTGGGATTTTTATCTATCGGACTTACGCAACAACATATATCTGTGCAGTGCGAGTTTTGCGGTTGGCGATCGCCACCCTTCATCTATCTTAACACTGACGCAAGCCCGGAATCTCGTTGCCCAGGTAGATTATGAGTATTCTGCATTTGTGGGCGATCGTCCACCAATTCCGCATTCAGCCTTTCAACTCCTTATATAGCAAGCCTTCTGGCTTTTAAAAAGCATAATTTATGACACCTATAAGAAAAACTGTTCTTAAAAGGCCTTTACAAACTGAAATAAAAGCTTTATGTTTATTTACATGGCGGAACACAAAGCCGTCACGAACATTGAAAACCAAATAAAGCAATCATAAACAAATGACAACAACCTTACAGCAACGCGAAAGCGCCAATGTCTGGGAACGCTTTTGTGAGTGGGTCACATCCACCGACAACCGCATTTATGTAGGTTGGTTCGGCGTCTTGATGATCCCCACCTTGCTCAGCGCCACCATCTGCTACATCATCGCCTTCATCGCTGCCCCCCCAGTGGACATCGACGGCATCCGCGAACCAGT